>CAVCMG010000005.1:4276-28597 GCA_963603285.1 Ruminococcus bromii | reverse complement strand
CGGCCGGTCACACGATATATATCTTCCTCACTGGTAATTTCCTCGTACATGTCCTGTTCCAGATCCATGCGGTAAATCAGCTGGTAATTCTTACTGATTGCTGAGATAATCTCGTTACTCTGTCTCGCCTCTTCCAGTGCCTTTTCCAGACGACGTTTCTGCCGTTCCTCATCCTCCATGATATCATCGATATAGCGGAATCCCATAACAACCTTAAACTGTTCTCCACTCCAGCGAGTACGCACCACCTGTACTTCAAAGAACTTATGTCCTGCCGGACTGTCCGCGGTCTGGTAGCGGTATGTCATGCGTTCCTCATGGGAAAGATACTTTATCAGCCAGGCACGGCTCAGTCTTTTTAAAAATTCCGGTGCAGAATCTCTGAGCACATAGTTTTCATAATAATAACGGACAGCCTGTGTATAAGTATATGTACCCTCTTTTTCCAGACTCTCTGCCCCGGCAGCATACATCACGTCAGCCCGCTTGATACACTCGAAGGTATCAGCCCTCAGATCACAGTAATAGACCGAGATATAGTCCGTACAGAGCGCCTCCAAAAGCTTTTTCTCCCGTGTCAGCTCCTTTAAACTCTGCTGGAGAGATGTCTGCTTTTTGGACAGAAGCGTCATAATCTGCAGATTGTCCCGGACGCAGCCCAGATGGCCGGCAATATCTGTCAGCAGCTTTACGAACAGCTGTCCCGTTCCCGCCGCTGGATTGTCCATACCGACAAAGCCATTCAGACGATTGTTGGCAAACAGCGGTACAGCAATAAATGATAAGACATCATGCTGCTTCAGCATCACATATTCATAGGGCATGGTTGTACGAACCTGTTCCACATCTGGTATGATCACCGCACGTCCCCGCATAAAGCTTTCCTGCCAGTTACACATCAGCTCCACCGGCACTTTCTGCAGATCACTGATCTGTGGCTTTATACCCTCCTTGCACCACTCAAATGTATTGGTATAAAACCTGTGATCTTCGCTGTTCCAGTCAAAAATATACACACGGTCCGCCTCGGTATACTTGGCCATTGATTCCAGAAGAAGTGGAATCACACTATTCAGTTCCTTTTCACTGGCTGCCTGATCCAAAAGTGCAATATGCTGCAGGATCACATCCACGATCTCCAGCCTGTCATGAAAGACCGTGTAACCATTTTCCTCGTATGTTATCATAGCTTTGACCTCACGTAATCTTGATTATAGGAAAATGGCAGTGGCTTGTCCAGCGTATATCACCTAATTTAATAATTCCTTAGAAAATGCACGGTTTTTCCTGCTTTTTCGACATTTTTCACCAGAACAGCCAAATCTAATCCACACGGATCACAGAAGAAATCTCACGCACGATCGACATGCCATCCAGTATTGTCAACGCATCCTGCAAATGTCTGTCCTTGACAGCCGCTGTGATCAGTACCAGCTCTGCACAGTCCTCTTTGCGCCGTCTCTGCATAACCTGCTCAAGGCTAACGGAATTGTTACCAAATACAGCTGCAATGCTGGCCAGGACACCGGTACGGTCCTCGACGCGGATGCGGATAAAATACTTGCTGTAGGTCTCTTCCACCGGTACGATGGGCAGCTCCTTATAGCAGGTACAGCCGATCCGTCCACAGCAGCCAAAGGCCATATTGCGGATGATCTCAAAGATATCGCCGACAACGGCACTAGCGGTCGGCAGCTCGCCTGCACCGCGGCCATAGAACATCGTATCCTGTACGGCATCGCCCCGTACAAAGACTGCATTATACGAATCGTTGACCGAAGCCAGCGGATGCTCCTGGGCGATCAGCATCGGATGTACCATAACCTCCACGCCTTTTTCCGTATTTCTGGCAACTCCAAGAAGCTTGATCACATGTCCCATATCCCGGGCATACCGGATATCTCTTGCCGTGATCTTTGTGATACCCTCGGTATGGACATCCGCAAACGTCACACGGGAATTAAAAGCCACGCAGGCGAGGATCGCCATCTTACGTCCGGCATCCAGCCCCTCCACATCCGCTGTCGGATCACTCTCGGCATAGCCCAGATCCTGCGCCAGCTTTAAGGCATCGGAAAATTCCATACCATCCTGTGTCATCTTTGTCAGGATAAAGTTGGTCGTACCGTTGACGATACCCATCACTTCTGTGATATGGTTGCCGGTCAGCGACTGCTTTAACGGGCCGATGATCGGTATACCACCGGCCACTGCTGCCTCATACATGATATCACAGTGATTCTCAGCAGCTGTATCCATCAGAAGATGCCCCTCCTGTGCCAGCAGATCCTTGTTTGCTGTCACGACATGCTTACCGGCCTGCAGGGCTTTCAGAATATAGCTCCTGGCCGGTTCAATGCCGCCCATGACCTCGACAATAATCCGGATCTCCGGATCCTGTATGATCTCTTCGACATCATTTGTCAGGATGGAAGCATCCTCCACCTTTACTTTTGCCTTCTCGATATTGCGCACCAGCACCTTTTTGATCTCGACAGTTGTACCAAGCTTACGCTCCATCTCCTCTGCCTGCATACGGATCACCTTGTATACACCGCCGCCTACCGTTCCAAGTCCCAGCAGTGCGATCTTTGTCACTTTTTCCATAATCGTCCTCTCCATCGTACAGTCTGACCGGTCATTTACCGGCAAAATCTTACAGTTTTTTGTATCATACCATCAAACTATGCTTTTCGCTACTGTACAAATTGGATTTTTACAGGAACTTTTATTTCACTTCATTTGCCAGCTCTCTGCCCTCCATAAAGGCACTGGCATTTTCCAGCGTTGTCCGTGCAATGCTGTCGAGTGCTTCCTCGGTGAAAAAGCCCTGATGGGACGTCATCGTTACATTCGGGAAGGACAAAAGCCGCTGGATCAGAGATGTCTGCAAAATCTTCTCCGACATATCCTCATAGACAAAATCTGTCTCTTCCTCATAAACATCCAGGCCTACCGCGAAAAACCTGTGATCCCGGATACCCTCGATCAGATCCTCCGTACAGATCAGACCGCCGCGAGAGGTATTGACAAGGATTACGCCATCCTTCATTTTACTGATCGACGCTGCATTGATCATGTGCCTTGTCTCTTCCGTCAGCGGGCAGTGCAGGCTGATTAGATCACTCTCCGCCAGCAGGGTATTAAGCGGTACATATTCCACAAAGTCCAGATCCGGATTTTCGTAGCAGTCATAAGCGATCACCCGCATACCAAAACCGCGGCAGATCCGTGCCATCGCTGCACCGATCTTTCCCGTACCTACGATACCTGCAGTTTTATGGAAAAGGTTGACGCCCATCAGACCATTCAGCGCAAAATTATTTTCCCGGCATTTGATGTATGCCTTGTGGGTATGGCGGTTTGCCGTCAGCGCCAGAGCCATCGCATGCTCTGCTACGGCTTCCGGGGAATAGCCCGGCACGCGCATTACAGTAATCCCATACGTCTTTGCCGCCTTCAGATCCACATTGTTGTAACCGGCACATCGCATCAGCACCAGCCGTACTCCCTGCTCCTTCAGAACTTTTAACACCGGCTCGGAAAGATCTGCATTAACAAAAGCACATACTACTTCGCAGCCTCTGGCCAGCGCCGCTGTTTCTTCCTGCAGGTTGGCTTCTGTATATTTTATGGAAATTTCCGGATACTCCGGAAGCAGGCGCTCAAAAAACTGTTCATCGTAATTCTTGGTTCCGTAAAACAAAATCTTCATACACAGGTTCTCCTTTCGCTGTCTCAGCTGGTACATATCCTTAGGTTTCTGCGGAAAGCCGTCTGTTTTTCTTTCCAGATACAGTATACGCAATTTGTCTGGAAACATCTATTCGCAGTTTGTTAAATTTTTAACACGTAAAGTGCTGTTTTTTCTGTAATTTTACATATAAAACAATCCCATGCCATATTTGTCCACTATATGAGATAAAACACTTTTCCACATATTTTCTCATAACACCAAAAGGAACCGGCTGATATTTGTAGCATCATCCGATCCCTTTTATATAGAGGATAAACCATTTACATGAAGTTTTCAGAGGATATTCATCTAAATGGGTGAAGAACCCCGCATTATCTTCGTATATCTGTCGCCGCACTGACCCAGTAATAATCTGCCGGAGTGCTTGTGATGCCTGTCACATTGTCCTTCATGACAAAATTCATCAGCGGATAGCAGTAGCTGATGTACACGGCATCGTCCAGAAGGATCTGCTCTGCCTGCATGACCAGAGCTGTACGCTCCATGGGATCTGCCGTTGCCGTAAGCATGTCCAGTATCTCATCAAAAGCCGTGTTGCTCCAGCCGAAGCTTGCATAGGAGCCACCGGTTTTGAAATAGGTATTCAGGTGGTTCTCCGGATCTGCACAGTTCAAAACGTTGATGCTCATACACAGCAGATCATACTCTCCTGCCGCCAGCCGGTCGATGACGGTCTGTGTATCGTTTACCACCGCATTGATCCGGATGCCCAGCTCCTGCTCAGCAGCAATCTGTGTCGCCGTCACCACGATTTCCTGCTCGGGACGCCCCTGATAGTAGACAAAATCCAGCGAAAGCGGCTCTCCCCCCGGCGTCTCCCGGTAACCGTCTCCATCCACATCCCTGTAACCGGCTGCATCCAGAAGCTCCACTGCCTTCTGCGGATCGTACGGATACGGATCGTTCAGTGGCTCGTAACCGTACGGTGCAGATGATGTCACCAGCGTTTTTCCGGCCACATACTGGCCGTTCAGCTGGACATTGCAGATAGTTTCCTTATCTATACAACGGAGCAGCGCCTCCCGCAGTACTTTGTCCTGCAGGGCTCCCTTCTGGTTCATAAAGCCATGCGTTGTCCGTCCACTGGCTGTCCTTTCGATCGTATATCCTGCACTTTCAAAGGATGCGATATCGCTCATACTGACATTGTATACCGCATCAAAATCTCCTGCCAGCAGCCCCATCGTCAAGGCACTCTGATCCTCTGTATAGACAAAATCGATACGGTCGGCTTTTACTTCTTCGCCATAATATGTGGCATTTCTGACAACCACACATTCCTTTGTCACCGGATCAAAGCTCTCTACCACGAACGGACCGCAGCCAACAGGCCCTTTATCCTGTATATCCGCCAGTTCTGCCGCCGTATCAATGACCACAAACAGGGGATCTGCCAGCTTATTCGGTAGAATCGGCTCCGGCCGGTCACAGGTGATCGTCAGCGTCTGCCCGTCTGCCGTGATCTGCACCGGTGTAAAATAGTCCGTTCCTCTGTTACTTTCCGCAAATACCCGCTCCAGTGATGCTTTAACCGCAGCCGCATCCACCACATCTCCATTGGAAAAGATGATACCTTCCCAGATATGGAATGTCCATGTCGTATAATCTTCAGATGCCGTATAATCATCCGTAATCAGCCAGCCGGAGATTGTCATATCGTCATTCATCTTCGTCAGCGTCTCACTGATCCCGTAACGCACGGTATACCACCCGTCATAGGCATTGGCCGGATCCAGCGTCGCACAGGCCTGTCCACTGCCGATCACCAGCGTTTTCTCTGCTGCATCAGATCCTGCAGACTGCAGGGCCGCTGTCTCTTTCTGTGATTCGGTGTCCGATTTTTCAGCCGCCAGAAGCGTCGTACCGCATCCCGTCAGCAGCTGCAGCCCGGCCAGTATTGCCAGCAGCCCGGCCATCCTGCATGTCGTTCTCTTTTTCATATTTTTCTCCCTTTACATGTTCTGTACCCATTGTAAAGGCAGAAAAAATGGCCAACAACCCGCACTGGGGGTTATTGGCCATATCCAAAAGTTATGACGACCTTATTACAGTTCTTTTCCGGTCAACATCTTATATCCCTGCAAATACTTATCAATCGTCTTATCCACGATCTCCTGCGGCAAAGTCCAGTCATTATCTGGATTAGCCTTCAGCCAGTCTCTTGCAAACTGCTTGTCAAACGACGGCTGACCATGCCCCGGTTCATATCCTTCTGCCGGCCAGAATCTGGAACTGTCCGGTGTCAGCATCTCGTCACCAATCACGATATTGCCATTCTCATCCAGACCAAACTCAAACTTTGTATCCGCAATAATAATACCCTTTGTCAGCGCATACTCAGCACATTTTTTATACAGAGCGATCGTATAGTCTCTCAGCTTCTCAGCATACTCCTGACCCTTGCCCGGAAATCTCTTTTCCAGATACTCCACACTCTGTTCAAAGGAAATATTCTCATCATGATCCCCGATCTCAGCCTTGGTAGACGGTGTGTAGATCGGCTCCGGCAGCTTATCGGACTCCCGCAGTCCCTCCGGCAGCTTGATACCGCAGACCTCACCGGTCTTCTGATAGCTGGCCCAGCCACTGCCTGTGATATAACCACGGACAATACATTCAATCGGAAGCATCTCCAGCTTCTTGCACATCATGCTGTTGCCGTCAAATTTCTCCTGCTGGAAGTACTCCGGCATATCCTTTACATCAACGGAAAGCATATGGTTCGGCAGGATATCCTGTGTCATATCAAACCAGAATTTGGACATCTGTGTCAGCACCGTGCCCTTCTTTGTCACCTCATTTTTCAGGATAACATCAAAGCAGCTGATACGGTCAGTTGCCACCATGATCAGGCTGTCGCCATTGTCGTAGATCTCACGTACTTTACCTTCTTTGATCGGTTTCATGCTCAGTATTCCTTTCTATTTGTAATAAATAAGGTTGTATTTATCTGTTGCACTTATAAACTAGCACCATTTATTCGTTCCGTCAAGAACCTCTTTTGTTTTTCTTTTAAAACTCTGTTTGAATCTTCTTTCAACTGTCTTCTGTATAAAAATGCGAAGCAGATCTCCAAAACTTCCAGATCTGCTCCGCTGCCTTTTAACTATTTCTGTGCATTTTCTTCCCGCTCTGTCCTTTCCCGGTGTTTCAGGACCAGCGCGTAGACATCCGGCCTCTTTTCCTTCAAATGCTCGTCCAGAAGATGCCGGCGCTCCTTAAATCTCGCCGCCAGCTCCGGATGTTCACTGGCCATCCGCGCATGGATCTCCCTCCGGTGATTTTCAAACTGCGCCGCCAGCGTCTGCTCATCCTTACCGGAAATATTGACGATCTCTTTCAGATGTTCTTCCAGATGCTCGATCCATTCATCCTCGTCCAGCTCCTCCATATGTGCCCAGCGGCCATGCAAAAGCTCCTCGATATCGCCATTTTCCTTCAGCTGTTCGATCTGCAGGCGAATCTGCTTCTCGATCTGCGCCTCGGCATCCGAACCAAAGGCCCAGACAAATTCCTGTACACGATTATCCACACGTTTCCGCGCTGCGGAGCGCTCTGTATTCTCCACCTCGCCCTTCAGCGGATACGGCCGGTTAATGCCCATATCCTTTAAGGCCACATGGATCGTACGGCGCGCACAGCCTTCCTCGATCAGAAAACCGAGTCCCAACGAACGCATCTGCTCATTCAGTCCGGCAATATGCTCCGTTATGTAAAACCGGATACCTCTGGCCTTTAACGACCGGTACAGAATCGCGATCCGGTCCGCCACCGTAATATCCATACTGCCGATACCGCTGGCATCCAGGATCACAGCCTTTGTATCCTCTGTAATCGCCCCCTCTATATCCCGCTGCAGGATATCCACATTGGCAAAAAACAGACTGCTGCTGAACCGGTAGATCACGACACCCTCGATCGCATGGATCTGTTCACTCTCCGCAAGATCCCGGAAATGCCGGTGTCCCGGCTGGATGCCCAGAAAACAGCACGCCGGCTTTGCCGTACGGATGATCATTTCTGCAAAAGACAGGATAATACCGATCAGTACGCCATTGATCGTCCCCAGCATCAGAACACCGAAAAAGGCCCCAAAGAAGATCAGACATTCCTTACGGCTGACCTTCCACAGCCGCACAGCAAGGTCAAACTCCGTCGCACCGAGTAAGGCTGAAATCACGATAGCCGTCAGTACCGGCACCGGCAGATAACCGATAAAGCCCGTGGCAAATAACAGCACAACGACCATCGACAGTCCTGCCACGATCCCGGTCAGCTGCGTCTTTCCCTGATACTGCTCACTCATCACCGTACGGGATACCGAGCCGTTGATCGGACAACAGCCGGTCAGCGCTGCCACCAGATTGCCTGCTGCAAAGGCCACCAGCTCCTGATTATCGTCTATTTTATAGCCATTTTTCTGCGCAAAGCTGTTTTCTGCCAGAAGCGTTTCCGCCATGATCACCACCGCGATCGACAGACTGTATGTAAGCGCCGCTTTCAGACCGATCGCCGTAAAATCCGGCAACCGCCACACCGGAAGCCCCGGCTCCACAGCATCAAGCGTCCGGATTCCCCAGCTTTCCAGCGGAAGGCATATCGACAAAAGTGCTCCCACCGCCATCAATACCACAGCCACAGGAAATTTCGGCATCACCCTTTTCATCACCAGCAACACAGCCAGCGACACAAGTCCCAGCACCAGAGACGGAAGACTGATCTGCTGCAGAGTTTCCCCGATATGCTCTGCCAGCTCCGGCAGCTCTCCCGTACCGGCACTGCCGCCCATCAGCTTTGGCACCTGCATCAGAATGATCGTCGTGCAGATCCCCGTGATAAAGCCGCCCATCACCGGCGCAGAAATATAGCTGACCAGCTTTCCGGCCTTTAATACGGCAAAGAGTATCAGCCAGACCGCCACAAAAAACGTCAGCACCGGCACAACCGCCAGCGCCCGGTCCGAACCGCTCTCTATCCCCAGTTCCACAAGCGCAGCTCCCACCAGTGCCGCCGGAGCTGCATCCACACCGAAAATGAACTGCGGCGAAGTAGAAAACAACGCAAACAGAAGGATTGGAAAGACCGACCCATACAGCCCATACACCGCCGGAAGCCCCGCAATCTGCGCATACCCCATCGAAATAGGAATCGAGACCGCCATAATGATCAGACCCGTCACCAGATCCTTCGTCAGATTTTTTCTGTCATACTTTCGCAACGTTTTTGCCAGCTGCATATGTCACTCTCCCTTTTGTTCGTGAAAGCTTTCCTGCGACAGCCCCACACAACATATCCTTCACCTTACCTTCACCGGAAAATCTGCAATTTTCCTTCAAACGTAACACCTTAATTCTGCCATAACACCTGCATCTTCTCCAGCATCGGATAAGCTACAACCACATCACCATCCAGATTCTCATGATGCATGTCCACAGCCGTAACCTGACTGTTATCATACGTTGTATAATAATAAATTCCTTTTACTGTATTACAGCAGGACGTATAGATCGTCACCTCATACTTCCCATCAGCCACCTCACAGCAGCCCCTCTGCTGATCCACAGAACCAAGGATATGAAAAAACTGGCTCACACTCGCTTCTTCCGTATCGTCCGACAGTGCATGTGCCCGCACAAAAGCCGCCCGCGCAAACCTCGACGTCGAAGACAGATCCCCCGGCAGCCCCAACGTTCCCATACCACGGCTGTACTGCTGCATGGCGATCTCTGTACTGAAATGGTTCTCCGGCTGTTTTTCGGACAGATGCATATACTGGTTCAAAAGAAACATCTGCGTTTCAAACGGCGGATTATTCGTCAACACCCCCGCCAGATTCTCATGCACATGCATCCCATCCGCCATACACTCCACCACAAGACAGCCATCCGACGCAGCGATCATATAATGCAGCTGCGCACTCGGAAACTGCGCACTAAACGGCGCCCCCGTCACATTCGTCCGCGCCAGAAGCTCCCTAGCCTCCGCCACAGAAGCACACTGCGACAGCACCCACGGAATAAACTCAAACTGCGCCACATTCTCCAGACCGGAAGACTCCTCCTGATACACCGCATTCCCCACAAAATTCAGCCCAGCCATACCAAGCCCCTTCTCATTCGCCGCATCATAAAAAAGAGGATACCCCCCCGCCATATGCGCCATCCCGATCATCGCATAATGCGTCTTAAGCGTCTTCCCATATCGAAATTCCAGAGGAAACCTCCGCGGCATCACCGCAATCTCCTCCCCATAAGAAAACTCATAATCCAACGTCCGCCCCATATAAAAATCCTTCGTCTGATACGTCGCCGCTGTACACATACCGTTTCACTCCTTTATCATTACTCTGACCTATAGCATACACTATTTTCCAGCAAAAAACTCTAAACTTTTTCTTAATAGAAAAAAATCCCACCAGCCGCAACCGCCCCGTCCCTCACCCACAAGCTTTCTCTGACCGCACAGCAGGGCGCAGCCCGCCCTGTGCCCCACTCTCCCCACCACCCTGCCAAATTTCTTTTCTCAAAAGTCAGGATGCCTCTGCCGAAAAGCCGGTGGTCTGTCTGCTCTCTGGAAAATCCCTAAAGCGCGGGCTGACTGGTTCTTAGGCAAAAGAGGCCGCGTATAAAAGGGCATCTGTCGTCTCCCAGACGGCAGATGCGGATGCCTTGAGCTGTGTTTTCATCAGAAAACACGGCGAATGCATCCGGTACCTTTTATACACGGCCTCTTTTGGCTTAGAACCATCGCCCAAGCGTCGGGATTTTCCAGAGAGCAGACAGACCACCGGCTTTTCGGCAGAGCATCCGTCCGTCCCTCATCTCCCATATTATTTCTCAATCAAATTCGTCATACTCTTCACCCCGATCAACAGAGTAGAAGTATTATGCAACAGCGCCGAAGTCGTCGGCTGGATCACCCCGGCCACACCAAGTCCGATCAGCATCCCATTGAATCCCACAATAAACCGGTAATTCGCCCGGATCCTCTTCATCAAAGCATCACTGATCCTCTTCAAAGCCACAATCTGATACAGATCATTACCACCCACAGTAATATCCGCAATCTCTCTCGCCAGCTCCGCACCATCACTGATCGCCACGCCGACATCCGCAGCCGAAAGCGCCGGTGAATCATTGATACCGTCACCGATCATAATAACCTTGCGGCCCTTCGCCTTCTCCTGCTCCACAAACCGTGCCTTATCCTCAGGCAGCACCTCAGCATAGTACTCATCCACGCCAACGCGCTTTGCGATCGCCGAAGCCGTCCGCTCACTGTCACCTGTCATCATCACGATCTTTGAAAGCCCTGCCTTGCGAAGCGCCTTCACAACATGCTTTGCCTCCTCACGCAGCGGATCCTCAATACAGATCACCGCTGCCAGACTGCCATTGATCGCCAGATACAGATGGGAATACTCCTCCGGCAGCGCATTAAACTTCGCCTGACCATTTTCCGGAATCACACACTTCTCATCCTCAAATACAAAATGGTAGCTGCCGATCACAACCCGCTTGCCATCCACCGTCGAAGAAATACCATGTGCCACCATATATTCCACCTTGGAATGCATCTCCTCATGCTGCAGATGCTTCTCCGTAGCCGCCTGTACCACAGCCTTCGCCATGGAGTGCGGGAAATGCTCCTCCAGGCAGGCAGCTAGACGAAGCAACTCATCCGGGCTCTCGCCGTTAAACGGAACCACCTCAACAACCGTCGGTTTTGCCTTTGTCAGTGTACCCGTCTTATCAAAGACGATCGTATCCGCATCAGCCACAGCCTCCAGGAAACGTCCGCCCTTGACCGTCACACCGTACTGCTGTGCCTCACGGATCGCAGACAGCACAGAAATCGGCATAGCCAGCTTCAGTGCACAGGAAAAATCAACCATCAGGATTGACAGCGCCTTTGTCACATTACGGGTCAGAAGATATGTCAGAGCTGTACCTCCCAGACTGTACGGGACCAGACTGTCTGCCAGATGCTCCGCCTTGCTCTCCAGACCGGATTTCAGCTTTTCGGATTCCTCAATCATCTCGACGATCTTCTCAAAACGGCTGGAACCACCGACAGACTTCACCTTAAGCGTCAGCTCGCCCTCTTCTACAACCGTACCTGCATAAACAGAAGCACCTGCCACACGGCGGATCGGTACAGACTCACCTGTCAGTGATGCCTGATTGACCATAGCCTCACCGTCTGTCACGCAGCCGTCAAACGGGATGATATTCCCCATATGTACAACAACTTCATCGCCGGACTGTACACTCGTCGTATCCACCAGAATCTCCTGGCCATCCTTTTTCAGCCATACCTTGCTGACATTTAAGGACATGCTTCTGGCCAGGTCATCGACAGATTTCTTATGTGTCCACTCCTCCAGAAGCTCACCGATACCCAGCAGGAAGATGATCGAACCTGCCGTATCGATATCCTGACGGACAACAGATACACCGATGGCCACAGCATCCAGCACCGGAACCTCGATCTTGCGCTGCCACAGCGTCTGTACACCCCGTTTGATATATTTCAGAGAACGGACAGCCACCAGTCCGGCACGAACCGGATACGGCAGAACCACCTTACCCGCATAATGCAGAAGCACCTTCTGGATCATCTTTTCCCTGTATTCCGCATTCATCTCTCTGCCGGAATTTTCGATCAGTCCGTTCGGAACCTTTACATCTTCATAATGGAAATTTCGCATCAGCGTAATCACCTGCGCACGGTCACCGGCATACTCGATCACCGCATCCGCGGTCTTTTCATATACCTTGGCATTTTTGACCATAGCTGCAGACTGCAGATAATACTGCAGGATATCTGCCTCGGCAAAAGTCATCTTCCTGCAGGACAGATGAATACGCATGCGATGGTAAGCCTCATGTTTTATCGTAAACTTCATCGTCTATCTCCTCTTTAACCGTATCACAGTATTTCCGCCATATACATACCGCATCTGTTAGGCCGGCCTATATACAACACCTAAAAGTTACACCTGCCCATAAGGCAGGTGCAAACAAAATACTGCTTTTTACTTTTCGTACAGATTAAGCCTCTGCTGTCTCCTCAGCTGCTGTTTCTTCAGCATCCTCAACCTCTGCTGCTGCGGCTTCTGCCTCACGCTCTTCGTTGATGGACTTGGCATCAGAAAGGATATCCTCTGCGTTCTCCTGTACAGTTGTTACAGTCTTCATTACGCAGTCCTTGGCTCTCAGAACAGCTGCTGTGCAGTTGGTGTATACTTTCTTGGCATCCTTGCTGGATAGCACCTTGATACCGGCTGTACCGAATGCGACTCCTGCTGCAAAAATCCCTGTTTTCTTCAGATCAAAACTAATCATACTTTCGTACCTCCTGCTTTTGTGTTTGTTGACCAGTATAGATTGTCATTTCGGGAAAAGGGCTTTATTCCTGTATTGACCAAAATCACACGACTTCTTTCTGCCCTTTTCGTTAATGCATAGTATAAAGACTCCTCCCCCGGTTGTTCAAGCATAACTTTTCACTTTTTTTCAATTTTTTTGTAGAAATTACACCTTGCTTTTACATGGATCTGCTGATATACTGTAGTTAGTTTTTTCTAACTTTTAGATGTACATCCAAAGGAGGTTTACCTTATGCTATATCAGCAGCACAAGTCCGAAGAGTCCGTTGAGGATTATCTGGAAGCGATCCTGATGCTGAGCAAAGAGCTCCCTCATGTCCGTTCCATCGACATCGTACACAAGCTCGGCTATTCCAAGCCAAGCATCAGTGTCGCCATGAAAAATCTGCGGCAGAACGGTCTGATCGACGTAGCGGATTCCGGCTTCATCACCCTTACCGACACCGGACGCCTCCGTGCCGAGACCGTGTATGAACGCCATGCCCTGATTTCCAACTGGCTGATCTCTCTTGGCGTCTCCCCCGAGACAGCCACCGGTGATGCCTGCAAGATGGAGCACGATATCAGCGCCGAGAGCTTTGCCGCTATCAAAGCCTATATCGAAAACGCCAAAGCATAAAAGGAATCCGGAAATTCATGTTTTTTCAGTTTATCCTCGATCGCATATGCTCTTCTTCTACCATCGCACGGTCTGTTTTTTCTTATACAATAAGCTTCAGTACCAGTTCCAGTACAAACACGATGCCACAGCTTAAAATCGCCACCTGAAACAGGCTCGCACCGTACCAGGCCGCCACAATGCCCAGAAGCAAGGCCGCCACACCGGCGATCGGCAGCTGTGTGGTTTCCACGATTGCCGGGAACGTCATAACAGCCAGCGTCACATATGGAAGATAAAACAGAAACGACTGGATAAACGGATTCTCGATCTTACCACGGATCAGTGTCAGCGGCAGCACACGGATCAGTGTAGATGTCAACGCAGCCACCAGAATATAGATATAAATATTATGACTCATCTGCCGTATCCTCCTTTCCTTCCTCCTTCACCGGGAACAATGCTGCCCCTGTTGCCGTGATTACAACCGTCAGAAGGATCGTGCGCATACTGCCGGACAGATTCGCCAGCACACCGATATGTGTTGCCAGAAAACTGGCCAGAAAGCTGACAATGATCAGCCCTGCAATCACCTTGTTCTCCTTGGCAGGAGGTACGATAATCGCCAGAAACATGCCGTATAAAGCTACACCCAGCGCACTGACCACAGCCGTCGGCAGGATATTTCCCGCTACAATACCGACCGCTGTACCGCAGGACCATGCGGGAAGCGCCATAAGCATAGCACCGTAATGGTACCACGGATCTATTGCACCTTTTCTTCCAATCGATGCCCCGAAGATTTCATCCGTAATACCAAATCCAACAAAAATCCGGTGCAAAAGCCCTGTCTTTGGATCCATCCGCTGACTCAACGCACAGCTCATCAGCAGATACCGGGCATTCGTCACCAGAATGATCAGCGCCATCTCAATATACGGTGCCCCCGCACCGATAACCGTAAATTCCGCATATTCCCCCGCGGACGCATGATTCAACATACTGGACAGAAATCCCTGTAAAGCATTCATGCCCACCTTTCTCGCAGTGATCCCCAGCGAAAAGGCCACTGCAAAGTATCCCAGTGCGATCGGAATACCATCCCGCATCCCCTCATAAAAGCCGAGATGCCGTTTCATCTGTAGTTTTTCCATAAGCTCTCCATTATATACATGTATAAAAAAGTCTTTGGCTATTTTACCGCAAAACAAAAGAAAAGCCAATACACACAGGAGAGATTGTACGAAATATTGGCTTTTAATATCATTCTCCTTTTTCTTTGAGCTTCTGCAGGCCGTAGATCAGTCCGATACCGATGATACAGGCTGGAAGCTGAAACGTTTGTAAAGTCATTGCCGGCTGAGGCACTGCCAGAGTAGTGGCCCCCATAACGATGGCATACAGTGAGCCAACCATCATACCAAGGATTGCATATACGACAGCTGTCCGGTGACGCTCCATCGCAATCCAGATACCTTTGACAACACTGCATGCTCCGGCAAGCACACCGCAGCCAAAGAACATCAGTGCCGGAATAAACTGCAGCTGAAACGACAGCACACCTTTGACTGCACTGATCACCGGAATATATGCCCCCATGATCAGAAGCAGTGTCGAACCGGATATACCCGGCAGAAACATCGCCGATATAGCAATCATACCGATCACAAAGAGCCGGATGCCAAGGACCAGCGAAAATGTGCCCAAATCCATCGCTGCTGCCCCTGTCTTTCCGTTCAAGTAGGTGATAATCACCACAAGAAGCATTCCGGCGATTCCTGCCAGAATACCACTTTTCCAGTCACGCACGCTCTCCTTTTCTTCCATGCAAATCAACGGTATGGCCCCGAATTCAAAGCCGAGAAAAAGTGAGCTGATGCCGTAAATATGACTTTCAAACAGTGTTGTCAGCACAAAGACCGATGCTGCCATACCGATCACCCAGCCGATTCCCAGCTTTACCAGATAGGCAAAGGCTCTTTTTTTCCGCTTGATACTGCCAAAGGCCAGCCCCTCCACTGCACCGATAAACTGGTCATAAAATCCCATGATAAAAGCAATCGTTCCTCCGGATACACCCGGTACACTGTCTGCAAGGGCCATGCAGAAGCCCTGTATTCCTTTTTATAACTTTGTTCGCATAAAAAGAGGACGACAGCCCTCTAATTTTCTGTCGTCCTTCCGTTTGTTCCAAATATTTTTTTCATATCCACATTCATGATGTAGAAATACATCACCATCAACAGGGCTGCTGCCAGTACCCAGGCTACCGGGCTGGCCAGACAGACGCCGAGATAACTTCTTTTCTGAGCTGCGATCACGGACACGATACCACGGCCCACCAGCTCTGCCACACCGGCCATCATCGGCAGCAGGGAATAGCCAAGCCCCTGGATACCGTTGCGGTAGATATTGACCACTGCCAGCGGAATAAAGAAGAAGCCGATGCATTTCAGATAGATATCGACCGAACCCATGATCAGGCTCACATCCTCGGATACAAAAAGCACCGTCAGATACTTGCCGACCGTCATGCCCAGTGCCGCCACCACGATGGAATATACGGTTGCAATGATCGTCGTCGCCTTAAAGCCGTCACGGATACGTTTTACCTTACCGGCTCCCATATTCTGGGCACCGTAGGTCGCCATCGTTGTTCCCATAGCCACATACGCCTGCGTCATGACCTGCTCGATCTTGTTGGCAGCGGTAAAGGCAGCCACCAGCGTAGAGCCGAGGATGTTTAACGAAGACTGCACCATCATCGTACCGATCGCCGTGATCGAATACTGCAGCGCCATCGGGATACCGATTTTTAACTGGATACCGTAAACTACCTTACCCACGCGCAGATCTTCCTTTTTCAGATGCAGCATCGGCACCTTCGCCATAATATAAAACAGGCACAGCACACCGGATACGCCCTGCGAGATCACCGTCGCAAATGCCGCTCCCTTAGCCCCCATACCGAAGGCGATGATAAATACCATATCCAGCACGATATTTAACAGCGCACTGATGATCAGAAATAGCAGCGGGATCTTGCTGTTGCCGATCGCACGCAGGATACTCGAAAGCAGATTGTAAAGCATCTGTGCCAGAATACCGGCGCTGACGATCATAATGTAGCTGTATGCATCCGCAAATATATCCGAAGGAGTATGCATGATCGTCAACAGCGGTTTCATAAAGGTCATAAACAGAATCGTCAGCAATATACCCATAACCAGCGACAAAATCCCTGCACCGGCTACCGTACGGCGCATGCCCTTCATATCGCCCGCGCCAAACTTCTGCGCCGTCAGTACCGTAAAGCCCGCCGTCATACCGACCACAAAACCATACAGCATAAACATGATCGTACCCGTACTGCCAACCGCCGCCAGCGCACTGTTACCGACGAATTTACCGACGATGATCGTATCGGCCATATTGTAAAACTGCTGGAATACATTACCGATAAAGATCGGCATCGTAAAGCTCAATATGATCCGCATCGGATCGCCGACGGTCATATCGTTCTGTGTTGTTTTCATATGCATCCTCCTTGTTTTTTCTGTAGCGAGTTCGTATTATACACCAGAATTTTGCAGATGAAAACAGGGTTTTTATGTTTTTTTACGCATACAATGATGCTGTTTTTTTATTCAAATGTGACTTTCTCGGAATATATGGATTTCTGCTCCAGAAGCTGTTTTAAATCCATACCGGGCATATCCTCCGACAGATTTCTTCCCCCGTAGGTATAGGATTTTATACCATCGAAAAATTCATCATCCGTTACTACATAAGCGGTTATCGCTGAAATATCATGTCCCTCAATACTGAAATCATCCGGACTCTGGCCTATGGGCAAAGGCACACCATCTGCATCCAGCAGTATGATGTCATAATCTTCACCATTTCGAAGTGAAGCTCTGTCAAGTTCCCATTCTGCAACGATTTCAAAGGGCGTCTTTACCAGCGTGATTGCTTTAAAGTCTTCTTTCTCCTCTTTATTCACCATATACTCTGTGATATTCTCCCGGTTTACGGAAACATCCAGTTTAAACTCCCATGGCCCGTTAAACGTCAGAGCTTTATAGACTTTATTTCCTGAAAATGTAGCATCTACAGCTCCCATATACATTCTTACCGTAAAATTGTCCGGAACCTCCATAGTCTCTCCATTTTCTTTGCGCTGTTCATTTTGGAAATCCAGCAGGGAATCTGCCATATTGTGTCGAAACATACCAACATAGGTATATTCATCCAGTAATTTCCCGTCTATTTCGTCCTGCAGAATATCCCATCCCTGCGCATAAGAAAAACGCATTTCGCCCATTAAAGACACAACTGCCGTTCCAGCAGTATCCATATTTTCAACAAGCTTCTCCTTAGATTTCAACACCATGCTGATATACAGATACTTTCCATTACAATACGCCTCATCCAGGGTAATCGTCGCATCGCCTACCGTCAGACTTGCCTGAGTATCATCTTTTGTTTCTTCCATCAGCGTAGAAACTCTCTGCTTTGTCTCATTCTCAATATCTGCTGTACTTTCCAGTTTTACTGGCTCCGCATAGGAAGAAAAATCTCCGCCAAATTGTATATTGTTGCTGATCATTTCAAACACATGCCCGATGATCGGAATATTTTCTGCCAGCACCGGATTGGCAATACAGATACATGAGAAAGCCACCACAGCCGCGGCAACACCGCCAAGCCATTTTTCCCACACTGGCTTCGTTATCTTTGAGATTTTTTCTCGTTCTTTTGTATCTGTAGTTTCCACAGTTTCCGTATCTGCCTGTGTAGTCTTCCTCTGGCTCTGTGTTTTCTGCTCTCCGTCACCACTGCCTGGTCCCTGCTGCTTTTCTATGGCTGCAAAAGCCCGCTCCTTCGCCCTCTGCACTTCATCCGGCAATCTTGATTTTTTCTGCATCTGACTGCGGATGCGCTCATCCAGCTTCTGTTCTCTATCGAAATCCTGCTCTGTCTTATGCATCCAGATACCTCCTTACCTGCTCTCTGCCCCGTGCCAGCCAGGTCTTGACTGTATTTTCCTTCATTTGCAGCAGATCGGCGATTTCTTTCACCGTACATTCATCTGCATAATACAGTGTCAGCACCAGCTGGTACTTCTCATCGACATACCGGATCAGCTGTTTGAAGCCATCGTCTTCCAGATAGCTGTCCTCGGCGCCGGTCTCCGGGATCTCCCCGTACGTTTCCTTCCGGTACTGCCGGAGGATCTGATAACAGTTATTGATCAGGATACGCAGCATCCAGGTACCAAAATATTCCGGCTGACGAAGCGTCTTTCGCTTCTCATAGCCGTCAGTAATGGATTCCTGTATGGCGTCCGCCACATCGGTCTCATTTTTCAAAATCGCCCATGCCGTCTTATACATCCTGTCCATATACTGATCGATCTGCTCCATAAAGCAGGCCGGATCGATGATGGTTCTTTTTCTTATTTGCATGTTTTTGTCTCCTGTAAATGAAAATGGGATTCGAATCCTTTCTTCTTACACTTATTAGATGGAGAGCAATGGTCTGAGGTTTCAAATATTAAAAATTTTATCGTTTTAACAACAGTTCCACCAGCTCCTCATGCGGACACTCCGGCAGGATTTCAAAGATATTGATATGCTCCATGCTGGTGGTACGGTCACGGAAAGCCGGATACAGAAAACCAAATTCCGGCTCGCTGGGCTCAAAGGTATTGTCCTGCGGGCTGATATGACATAAAAGATAGGTGTAGACCTCTTCCGAGCCTTCCATCCACTCTTTGTCATGTCCTTTGACAGGAATATCGTACTGGCCAAACAGCAGAAAGCAGGCCCAGGGATAGCCCGGACGGTACGCACTGGCCATCTGCTCGTAACAGAGCTCCAGCAGCGCATCGTTTTTCATTTCACAGGCCCGTATGCCCTCCAGCAGCTGCAACAGACTGTCCACGCCGCCCGCTTTTGGCGATATACGATAATCCTTTAACTGCTGGTTCGTCTCAGCCAGCAGCACCTGTTTTGCCAGATGCAAATTTCTGGTTTTATCCGCCGGGGACAGCTTCAGAAAATGCGTGTTGAATGTACCGTCGATCTCGTTTTCTTCATCAAAATATGCGCCTGCAATCCGGCTGACCGATGTTCTCTGCGGCGACATCCGCCGGGTCAGCTCCAGCATATCTTCTCTTTTTATCATATTTTTTTCCTCAGTTTTCTTATACTGCGTACAGCTTTATAGTATGCTGTGCAATACAAGTATACCGTGGATACTTTCTTTTTTCCACGCTTTTACTTTTCACTTGATTATTTCTTTTTGATTCTATATACTTTTACACATCATGAAACCAGAGGATATACCTATGAAAATTACCTACATCAACCACAGCGGTTTTCTCCTCGAGTGGGAACACTGCTACTGGCTGTTTGATTATTACAAAGGAGACATCCCCGCCCTCGATCCCTCAAAGGAGCTGTTTGTCTTCTGCAGTCACAGCCATCCGGATCACTACAACCCTGAAATCTTTACCTTGTTCGGCAATCACCCGTCTGTGCACTGGCTCTTTGCCAATGAGATTAAACGCGCATTCCAACGGACAAAAAAGCACAGTACATTCCCCTTGCCCGATGTCACCTTTCTCCCGACACATACGGACACCACACTGACCGACCGGCAGGGGCAGCCGCTTGTGATCCATACACTACATTCCACCGACTGCGGCTGTGCCTTTCTAATCTGCTATCAGGATCGCTATATCTACCATGCCGGAGACCTGCACTGGTGGACCTGGCCCGGAGAACCGGAAAGTGACAACCGGAAAATGGCCGGGGATTATAAAAAGGAAATCGAATATCTGCAGGACAAGCCGATCGATCTGGCTTTTGCCCCGTTGGATCCACGGCAGGAAGGCGATTACGCCATGGGCATGAACTATCTGCTCTCCCACGTACAGATCCGGCATATGTTCCCCATGCATTTTTGGAACGATTTTTCAATTATTGACAGGTATCTGCAGGAGAATCCGTTGCCAGAGCAAACACTATTCCATCATTTGCACTACGATGGTGAATGTATAACCATATAAGAATAATTTAAGGAGGATTTTACTGTGAAATTCCAGATGTACCACGAAAACTATAATGTACTTGACCTGAAACGTTCCATGACCTTTTATGAAACCGCACTCGGTCTTCACGAGCTGCGCCGCAAGGAAGCCTCTGACGGCTCCTTTATCATCGTCTATATGGGCAACGATACAACCGATTTCGAGCTGGAGCTGACCTGGCTCAAAGACCGTACCGAACCCTACAATCTCGGTGACGAAGAATTCCATCTGGCCTTCAAAACCGACGACATGGAAGCCGCCCATGCATTACACGAAAAAATGGGCTGCATCTGTTTTGAGAATCCGGACATGGGCATCTACTTTATCCAGGATCCGGACGGTTACTGGCTGGAGATTGTGCCGACAAAATAATATACCATACATAAAAAGCTCTCTTTTTGACTTTATTTCTGTCCAAAAAGAGAGCTTTTGTCATGATCTTATTATCTGCTAACAGTCATGCATCATACCGCATTTTTCTATTCTGTGTAGGAGAAGAACCCATCCCCCGTTGCTTCATTATAGAGTGCATAAGCACCAAGCGTCGTTCTGGAATCGCTGTCCTCGTCGAAACGATACGGATCCCAGTCTTCCAGCTCTTCTGGAATCTCACTGAGCGGTGTATCCGGTGTATACAACGTAAACTTCTTACCATCCTCAATGCCATAAGCTGTAGACGGTACTTTATGCACACCGTCTATGATTTCATCCTCGATATCTTCCTTCTGCAGCCCTTCCAGGGTCATCTCATATGTATGCTCTCCTGTCTTCCTGATATCTTTAAACTGTCCCAGAAAGTTACAAACATACATCGTACCATTGGGATAATCATCGCCGGTATCTCCCATATCGCTGTCAGAATAGGAGCCGGTAAACGAACCATCCCCATGCAATTCCAGCTCAGAACTCCATCCACCGGCGCCACTGGAAAAGACAAAACCTGATGGCATATCAGCAGGAAGCTGTACGTTTTCCTCCTGCGCATCAGTAGTAGCGTCTTCTGTCTCAGAATTCTGCGCTGTACGATTAGAGCTTTCTGTCAATGCAGGTTGCGTCACAGCAGAACTGTTACTCTGACAGCCTGAAAGGCCCAATGCGCCCAGCAACATGGCAAGTTCCAAGTATTTAATACATGATTTTCTGATCATATCTGGTACCTCTTTTTCTTATTTCCAGATATTATAGAAATCTTCTTTGCCAACGTCAAGATGAATTAAGAATACTTAAGAATCTCGACCATCTTTGCAACTCTGAAATCTTGAATTTATATAAAGCTTACTTCTCCATATTTATATGCAGGCAACTAAAAATACCGTTTAATAAAGTTTAAGCTTTCCACCGAAGCTCTGTGCAGACTGCCGTCCCGCACCATCTGCCTCTCCTGCTCGGACATAAAGCCCATTTCATTTTCTGTGTATGTTCCAAAACCATGCTCATAAAAGCCATGAGGCATACCCTCGGCCGTCATTTCGTCTACAGAAATACCAACCCGGCGCAGCATCGCCGCATACCGCCTGCCCTCGGCTTTCAAATTATCGTAATCGGCATAGCAAAAAATTGCCCGCGGAAGTCCCCGTAGCTGTGCATTGCTTGCAAATACAGGTGATACCAGTGGTTTGGCTGCATCCTGCGGCTTGCAGTGTAATTCATTAAACACATACATCACTGGTCCCTGCAGACTGCCCTCACCCTTGGCCAACGGGTCTGTATCAGCATCCAGAAACGGATACAGAAGGATCTGGCTGTCAAACAGCTGCTGCTCCTTCTCTTTTGCATACAGGCAGACCGAAGCGGCCAGACCTGCACCGGCACTGCAGCCCATAACCGATATTTTTTCCGGATCAATGCCATATACGCCTGCATTTTCCTTAAAATAAATTGCAGCATCATAAGCATCCAGAATAGCTTCCATATACTGATAATCCGGACTCTGTCTGTAATCCACAGATGCCACAGCCGCATGCAATGTCTTACCGGTTTCCAGCCACATCGCATCATTCAACGCACTGCCGCCCAGAAGATACCCGCCGCCGTGAAATCCAAGGATCAACGGAGCATTTTCCTCTTCCGCCGGATAAAATACCACGCCAATCTCCCTGTCCGGCATGGAAATCGTCATCCGTCGTCCACTGACCGGTGCAATCTCATTTTTACGACGTAATCCTGCAGCCACCTCACAGATTTCTTTCTTTACTTTTTCTATTGTGTCACGTGAATACCGCATATGTTTCCTCATTTCCTGTGCAATTTTTTATTCCACAGTATTTTACACTATAATTCATCCTAATACAACCGGACAACAACTTCTACTGCTCTGTATTTTCCCCATTTATAATAGGCATGAAATAAAGAAATAAAACATATGCCTTTAAATATTGCCCTGTCAATATCCGACGCTCACAGTGCATCTCACACTTTACTCAACATCAGATCCTTTCGATCTGCAGGTGCTACGATGGGAACGTCAGCAATCTCTTCCCTCTGATATGCTGTCCCGGCTGTCTCGATATTGCAGGCATAGAGAGCGATCAACGGTTCATTTCCATCATTGACCATACCATGCATACAATTCTTTGGTGCATAGAGCATAGATCCCGGACGCACTTCAAATATTTCACTGCCGCCATACATGGTGCCATAACCACTGATAATGTAGAAAATTTCCGGCTGGGGATGAAAATGCGGTGTGTATCTGCAATTCGGACGGGTTGAACAAAGCCCCCACCACAGTTCCTTACATCCCTTGATTTCATCGAAATGTGCCTGGAAAATCTGACTCCGGGTGCCTTGCGCAGCCTCCACAATCGTCCATGGATCTGTATCTCCTGCCGTTGCCCATCGGCAACCCGTTCCTGCCGTACCCGGACTCATAAGATTGGTTGGACAGTTTGGCTGATAATATGCCCGGGCTTCTTCTTCCGAAACCGGTTCAATTTTCAGATTTTCACCAATTTCATTATCTGTTGCATAACAAAAAAGGAAAGTCACACCATGCTCACCGGAGGCTTCATAGGCATGCGGAAGACCTGCCGGGAAATAATTGGAAGCGGATTTTTCCAACTGGAAACGTTGTCTTCCCAGTCTTGCCCATACCTCACCTTCGAGAATATGCGTACAGCAGGAAAGATTGGCCTTCTGCACCGGAATACTCTTACCGGGATCCAATTTAGCAATACCAAAATAAAATTCTGTCTTACCGGCCGTCTTTTCACACAGCAATTTCTTAATGCGAAAACCATCGCCGACTTCCACCCAGTCAACATCATCAATATGCGTAACAAATGCTTTCTTGTCCATTCCACCTAATTTACCCATGCTTGCTGCCTCACTTTCTAAAATTTTATCTCTTTTGTTGCAATCACACAAAAACGCTTTCGCCTTACTTCTCTTCATCTAATGTCATTCTCCAAATGTAATTAGTAATTACGTTTTAATGTAATTTACAATTACATTATATGCATGTTTCCCGCGAAAAAGTC
>CAVCMG010000005.1:0-4266 GCA_963603285.1 Ruminococcus bromii | reverse complement strand
AATGAATATTTATTATTTTGTTTAATTATTATAATATTTTTCTATATTTTTTGTTCAAAAAGGCAATTGATAAAGTAATCATAAATTTCATCAAATCGCAAATAAGGTGATTTTCAGGAATTTAAAATTGTATCTATTTATTTTTATACAAAAAAAATAAATAGTAGTAATGATCAAGAACATTACTACTACTCATCCTTTCCTCAGCTGTTATTTTTTTACAGAAATACCTCTTTTCATACAACCTACGGCAGCTTTACACCATACGCCTTTTCCATAGCTTCCTGCATCACTGCCACTGGAGCGTTCTTCCCCGTCCAGAGTTCATATGCGATTGCTCCCTGATTAACAAGCATACTCAGTCCATTGAATGTCTGCAAATTTCTTTTCTTTGCTTCCAGCAGGAAAGAAGTCCATGCCTTATTTGGAATCACATCGCAGACAATCATCTCTTCTCGCATGGTATCATAGTCAATATCCGGCTTCCCATCATCCGTGAATCCAATCGGCGTTGCATTCACCAGTATATCTGTTCCTGCCGGGATTTTGACACCTGATATCCATGACAGATAATCTGCCTTTGTCACTGTGTTATTTTTCAAAATCTCCGTCAGTGTTTTTCCATGTTCTTCACTGTGGTTTACCACGGTAATCTGTGCCACCCCCGCAAACGCCAGCTCCACAGCAATAGCTCTTGCTGCCCCACCGGCACCAAGAATCGTAACATGTTTTCCGCAAAGACCGACTCCTGCATGTTTCATCGTCTCCAAAAAGCCCTTACCATCTGTATTCTCCCCGGTCAGCTTTCCGTCTTTCCAGTACAGTGTATTGACAGCACCCATGATCTTCGCCACATCAGACACCTGATCCAGATACTGCAATACCTCACCTTTATGGGGCATCGTAATATTGGCCCCTGTAAAATTCATCGCCCGCATACCGGCAATCGCAGCTGCAAGATCTCCCTGTTTCACCTGAATCGTCAGATAATCCATCGGAATCCCTTCCGCATCAAACGCCGCCTGCTCCATAACAACCGTCGGATTATCGTCCACCGGATCACCGAAAACAGCTGTTAATTGTCTCTGATAGGATGTACTCATATCTGCCTCCTGTCATATAGTCTCTGCACTATATCATTTCTTATATAGTTGTATTATAGCTTTATCTCTTACATACCTCAATCAAAATATCCCCAGATGTCTGCTCATCAAAATTTTACTGTAAATTCCACTTTCCGTTACAGTAAAATTTACTTCCGCACAGTTGATTGCGCACCCTTCTGTTTTTTCTTTATATACTCTGTTGGTGTACACCCCACATGTTTTTTGAAAACAGCTGCAAAATGACTGCTGCTTGAAAATCCATACTGCAGGGCAATCTCTGTCATAACACTTTGCGGATGCAAAATCTGCTTGATTTCTTCTATCCTGCACTGCATAATATATTTTCCTGGTGGTGTGCCGATTTCCCTCTTAAAACGATGATTCAAAGATGATTCTGACACACTGGCTATTTGCGCCAGCATATCCATTGTTATCTCTTCCTGTAAATGTGACTGGATATACAAACATACCATTTTCATTTCCGACGAAATCTGCCGTTGCCTTTTTGCAAATTCGAGTAGCATATACAAAATTGATACCAAATGTGCTGCCAGCTCACCAGAAAAGATTTCTCTCTGCCATACACGTTGTAATAGCTTTTGTATCAAATTTGTAATTTGTCCATTATCTGTCTGTATAATATGCTCCTGAATGTCTTCCAGACGCTTTATCAGACACTGCGCACCCGTCTCATTTAAAAAAAGAAGATCTTCCACTGGCATACACACTTCATCCACAGAGAAAGCTGTCAACTGGATCCAGAATAATTCACAAGCCGCATAAGGTATACCATTTGTACCGTGTATCTCATTCGGCCGCGCAATGAAAGCTTCGCCGCCATGTATCGTATACTCTTTTCCATGACAATACAGCTTCAACTGACCGGAAAGAACATAGGCGATTTCAAAAGCATTCGCATGAAAATGTGTCTGGGGCGCTTCATGCAACTGGTGCTTGTTCAACCAGCCAAAGGTTCGCAGACCAGGAATACCCAGCTCCTTCTCTGTCAATATCTTATGATCGACATCATTTCTGGGATAATCAACCCACGCAATGACCTTCTCCATACCAACATATTCCCCCTGTAACAGACATTATATCGTACTTTCCATCATGCAATTACTTCACTGTTCACCGAAAGCCAACACACTTCCTCTTTTTCTCACTTCCTCATTATATCATATTTATGCAAAGCATCTGTTTTATTGCGCCACTTTTTTGATACATATATACTTTTTTTATCAGAAAAACATAATATTTTACATCATACAGGAGGAAATGTCTATGAAAACAATAATCTTACCTGCACAGGAATGCCCTGTCATTGCCGAGGTCGATGTTCTTGTTGTTGGCGGTGGTGCCGGTGGTATCGGCGCTGCGGTCGGCGCTGCACAAAACGGAGCTTCCGTTGCTATCGTAGAATATTTTGGCTGTCTGGGCGGCCTGTTGACCAGCGGCTACATCACAAACTGTGAAGCTGGTGTGGCTGTGAGCGGAGATAACATTCTAATCCGTGGTGTATTTGAAAAGCTGGTCGATAAAATGGTCGCACGTAACGGTGCAATCCGTGGCTATGAACTGGCAGAAAGTAACAAATATTATTCTTTCGACACTTCCCGTTGTGAAAAAGATCATCAGATCACTCTCTGGGATCCGGAAGTTTTCAAGCTGGCTGCCGATGAACTCATGGAAGAATATCATATTCAGACCTTTTATTACTCTATGGTTACCAAAATTCTCATGGATGGCAACAGCGTCAACGGTGTCGTCATCGAAAACCGTTCCGGCCGTCAGATCATCCTTGCTAAAAGAATTGTCGATGCCAGCGGCAATCTTACCGTTGCTCTTGGTGCAGGTGCTGCCTGTCGCGGTGTAGGTGAAAAAGGTGCAATGACACTGATGTTTCGTGTCGGCAACGTGAAGAATGTCGTTCCGTCCTATAAACCCAATGTCACAGAAATTCCCTACGGTGCCGTTAACTTTTTCCCGCTTCTCCGTGAAGGTGAATTCCGTGTGGAAATGACACGTTATAAAGGCAGTGAAAACGATGCCACAGACTGGACACAGGGAACCATCGCCTGCAGAAAACAATGCGAATTTGTCATGCAGTATTTAAAAGAACACTGGACTGGTTTCGAAAATGCCTATATTATTGATTCAGCCCCTAGCATCGGTACAATCTGTCAGCCCCATCTGATCGGTGAAAAGAGCATGACCAAAGAAATCATCCTTCGGCAGGAAGTCATGGATGATCGGATTGCTCTCACTGCTTACGGCATCGACCTGCATTCACCAGATGTCGGTGGGCAAAATATCCTGTATTATCTCGATCCCGGTAAATATTATGGTGTACCCTATGGCGTCATGGTACCTGCATCACCAGTAGAAAATCTTCTGGTTGCCGGTAAATGTGTTTCTGCTGATGAAGATGCTACAAGCGGCGTACTCTGCTCCGGCATCTGCATGGCTATGGGAGAAGCTGCTGGAACGGCCTGTGCCATTAGTATACAGGATCATGTAACGCCCCGACAGGTAGATCTGAAAAAAGTGCAGAAAGAACTGATCACCCACGGCGCTATTCTGGATCCAGAACCCGTTCCAGAACGCAAAGCTTATCCTGTATACGAAAGTATTCTGGACAAAGATCCGGAACTGCGTAAAAAATACCTGACACTTTAACTGCAAGTATTCTTCCAATTATTTTTAAGGACTCTCCTTATGGCTCGAAACTGGCCACAAAGAGAGTTCTTTTATTATGATAAGGCAATAAAAAAGAGCATCCATAATGAATGCTCCTTAATACAGGGGTAGAGAGATTCGAACTCCCATCGACGGTTTTGGAGACCGGTGCTCTGCCATTGAACTATACCCCTATATGAAATTTTCTATGTACCTTGAAAACCGTATATACTAAACATCCAAACACACACTAAACTTCTTATGACGTTCAACCTTCTTCTTAAGGAAGTTCATCTTCACTTCGTTCAGATGAACGACCTTCCGACTAAGATTCAGGCTGCTTTCGGCTTCGCCTCAATTGCCTTCATCAAGTCTACAGGTCAAGTCTCCAGGTCAAACCCTCGACCGATTAGTACTGGTCAGCTCCATACATTGCTGCACTTCCACTCCCAGCCTATCTACCTCGTCGTCTTCAAGGGGT
>CAVCMG010000004.1:0-106656 GCA_963603285.1 Ruminococcus bromii | reverse complement strand
AAGCAAGTATTTTCCCGTACAGCTCTACGAAGCCGCAAAGGAAGTAGCCTGAGGAGATGCTGTAACCAATGGAGCTGAAAGGCTCCTCCTAATCGGATACTTATTCATTAAGAAAAGGACGAATTTTTGTCTTGACAACTGACCCATTATATATGGTCTTGTATTTTGGATACAGGAGAAGATGGGACAAGCCCCTGACCATACTGGAACAGACGGAAGTTCCGGAAGGTCTGGAAGCTTATGTGAATGATTATAAAGTCAATCTGTTTGAAGTAGCCTATCTAAGTGATGAGCAGGTATCTATGTTTCAATCAGATTTCAGAATCGTTGCAGACTATTTTGTACAAAAACGCAAGTATAACGAATACACGCCATCACAGGTACAAATGCAACATGTGGATGCGGTATTGCAGTTACTTGCAATTATGGAAAACGATAAAAGATTTGAAGATGTACTATATAAAAATGATGGAAAGAAGGTAGAAAATATGTGTGATGTATTGGATATTGTGGAGCAGAGAGGTGAAAAAAGGGGAATAGAGCGGGGAGCAGCGGAAATAATGAGAGCCTTATACCAAAATGGATATACTGAAAAACAGATTGCTCAGATGACCAACCGGGAAGTGCCAGAGGTAAAGGGTATGCTACAGTTGATCTGAAAACACAAAAATATCTGATGATTCTTAAAGCATTTAAGACAGGTAAGAACAAAACCGATATAGTTGCGATACGCATATTTGTCCGTGCACAGGGATATATATAGGAAAAAGAAAAAAGGAAAACAGCCGTGGAAAAGAGATGGCGCAGAAAACTGGATGCCATGCTGGTCTGTGTCCTTTTAAGCTTTGCGGTGAAGCTGACCGGATATGTGAAGGTACACGCAGAAGCAATAGCTACGGTGTCAGATGGGAATACCGGGGAAGCTGCAGATGCAGCACGGGATACGACGGATACTGCCGAAAATACCGCTGTGCAGACAAATGCGCCCTGTGCAGTACTGATGGAGGCATCCACCGGAAAAATACTGTATGCCAAAGGTGCAGATACTGAAAGAACACCGGCCAGCGTCACAAAGCTGATGACACTGCTTCTGATCTACGAGGAGATAGAAAATGGCAGGCTTGCCCTTGACGATGTAGTGACGGTCAGTGCCCATGCCCAGAGCATGGGCGGGTCACAGGTTTTTCTCGAAGAGGGGGAACAGCAGACAGTGGAGACACTGATCAAATGTATCGTGATCGCTTCCGGTAATGATGCTTCTGTGGCTATGGCAGAGCATATCGCGGGCAGTGAGACAGCTTTTGTGGAACGAATGAACCAGCGGGCCGCAGAGCTTTCTCTGGCGCATACACATTTTGTGGACTGCTGTGGACTGACGGATGATGCAGCGCATTATATGTCTGCCGGGGATATTGCTGTGGTGTCCCGGGAGCTGGTGCTGCGTTTTCCGGAGCTTTTTGGCTATTCGACGGTATGGATGGAGGATATCACACATCATACCCGCCGGGGCGACAGTACCTTTACCCTGACCAATACCAATAAGCTGCTGCGCAGCTACGATGGCTGCATAGGACTGAAAACCGGCAGTACTTCGCGGGCGGGCTATTGCGTCAGTGAGGTGGCAAAAAGAGATGATCTGACGATGATCGCTGTGATTCTTGGCGGAGAAACGTCAAAGGAGCGCTTTGCCGATGCTGCCGCACTTCTGACGTATGGCTTTGGATTGTGCCATCTGTATACAGATCCGGCAGAACTGGTCGAATGTCCAAAAATCGCCGGAGCGAAAAAGGACAGTTACCAGGCGCAGATGGCACAGGACTTTGTCTGGCTGGATACCGACAATACGGATCTGTCATCTGTTGAAAAGACATATCAGTTCCGGGAAGATCTTACAGCGCCGCTGCAAAAGGGTGACAGTGTGGGAAAAGCATCGTACACACTGCAGGGACAGTCCATCGGACAGGTGGAGCTTGTGCTGACCGAGAATGCAGAGAAGAAAACATGGCAGGATTGCCTGCAGGATCTGTATGAAAGATTTCTGCAGAAAGAAGAGAAGGCGCAGCCACAGACAGCGTCATGATCGTATCAGACAATTGTAAAAATATACCATACAGCCTGTAGGGCGGGGGATTCTTTCTTGAAGTATAGGAAAAAGTAGTGTATACTCGGTAAAGACTGTTATCCTGCGGTTTTTGTGACTGAAAATATTTTCGGACAAAAGAAAACCGGGGAAAGAGCATCGTATAAAGACGGAAAGGAATGAAGCAGGCGGGATGGCGGCGATATCGGTAAAAACATACACACATACGTTACATAAACCGGACACAGCTGCCGGACAGACCACGCTGGCATTTCTTTCAGATTTCCATAATGGGCATAAGCAGGTGGAGACGGAGGTACTGACTGCGCTGCAGACGGTTTCGCCGGATCTGGTGGTGATCGGCGGCGATATGCTGGTGGGTAAGCCGGATGTTTCATTTGCACCGGCCCTTTCACTGGTGGCTCAGGTGGCGGATCTGTATCCGACGATTTACGCGTACGGCAACCATGAATATCGTATGTGTATCTATCCGGAGACGTACAAAGGTGCGGGAGCGGCCTACCAGAAGGAGCTGGAAAAGCTGCCACTGACCTTGCTTCGGAACAGCCGGAACGTGGAGTTGTTTAACAGTATGTCTGTCTGCTTTACTGGACTGGAAATCCCTGCGGTGAATTATAAGAAATGGCGTAAAATCCCCTTTCCACTGGAAACGATGAAAAATCTGGTCGGTCAGCCGGAAAAAGGGGCGGTCAATGTACTGCTTGCGCATAATCCGTTGTATGTAGACACGTATTTTGACTGGGGCGCCGATCTGGTGCTGGCCGGGCATATGCACGGTGGGATTGTACGGCTGTTTGGTCGGCCGGTGATCGGTACGGACGGCAGGTTTTTTCCTTCCTATGGATATGGCAGGATCGACCGGGGTGAGCAGACGATGCTTGTCAGCGCAGGGCTTGGTGAGCATACAGTTCCTCTGCGGCTGTTTAATCCGCGGGAGCTTGTGATCGTACAGCTGGAGAACCGACCGTAGCAAAGATAACCGGTCAAAGCTGTGCTGGCCTGTCATAGCACAAAGATACTGGCAGCCAGAAAAGCTATAGCGCAGATAATTGAGGTATATATGGAACTTTCAGTAAAATTACCGGTGTTTGAGGGCCCGCTGGACCTTCTGTTGCACCTGATCGATAAAAATAAAATAGATATCTACGATATTCCGATCGTGATGATCACGGATCAGTATCTGGACTATGTACGGCAGATGCAGAAAGAGGATCTGAACCTCATGAGCGAATTTATGGTCATGGCGGCGACACTTCTCGATATCAAATGCCGGATGCTGTTGCCGAAAGAGGTCAACGAAGAGGGCGAAGAAGAGGATCCGCGTGCCGAGCTGGTGGAACGACTGCTGGAATACAAGATGTATAAATATATGTCTTACGAGCTGCGTGACCGTATGGAGGATGCCGGACAGCAGATGTACCATGAGGGGCATCTGCCAAAGGAGGTTGCCGAGTACAAGGCTCCGGTGGATACGAGCCATCTTCTGGATGATATGACGCTGCAGAAGCTGAATGAAATCTTTAATGACGTCATTAAAAGGCAGGAAAATAAGAAAGACCCGATCCGAAGCGCTTTTGGCAAGATTAAAAAGGAGGAGGTTTCTCTGCCGGATAAGCTGGAATATGTCCGGGTATATGCCAAAAATCACGGACATTTTACGTTCCGTTCCCTTCTTCATGCCCAGTCGTCGAAAACGCAGGTGATCGTAACGTTTCTGGCGATCCTGGAGCTGATGAAGAGTGGAGATATTTCTCTCAGGCAGGAAGAAACATTTGGAGAAATCTATATCGATACAAAGGAAAAGGAGGATACTGTACATGACGATACCGCAGCTGGAAGCAGCGATTGAAGCGATCCTGTTTACCATGGGTGAGCCGGTGGATACTACAAGTATCGCCAAAGCCATAGAGCAGGATAAGGAGACAACAAGAAAGCTGATCGACGGTCTGTGCATCCGCTACGAGGAAGAAAACAGGGGTATCCGCCTGCTGGAGCTGGAGGATTCGTGGCAGCTCTGCACGAAGAAAGAATATTACAATGTACTGATCCGTCTGGCGTCCCAGCCGAAAAAGGCTGTGCTGACGGATGTTATGCTGGAAACGCTGTCGATCATTGCCTACAAGCAGCCGATTACAAAATCGGAGATTGAAAAGATCCGTGGTGTGAAGTCAGATCATGCGGTCAACCGTCTTGTCGAGTACAATCTGGTCACGGAGCTTGGTCGTCTGGATGCGCCGGGCCGTCCGATCCTTTTTGGTACAACGCAGGAATTTTTGCGTAAATTCGGTGTTTCCACGATCGCGGAGCTGCCGGAGGTAAGTACAGTAAAGATGGAAGATTTTAAGGCCGAGGCCGAGGCCGAGATTTTCAAGGATGAAAAGCCGGAAAAGGAAAATAAGGAAGAAATCCAGGGGGATGGTCTGCAGATTGAGTTCCCGGAGGAGATTCTGGATACAGACGAAATGCCGTCCGAAGAAGATGAGGTATAAAGAAGAGAAAAAGTTATATAGCTGTAATAAAAGTTGAAAGGAAAAACCATGAAAAAACTGGTAACAGCGCTGTGTGTTCTGGTTTTTCTCGAATATATCGTATGTATAAACTGCCGAGCCGCCCAGACGGATCCCGGCCAGCTGTACGCCCGCGGTGCCTGTCTGATGGATGGGGGCAGCGGGCGTATTTTATATGGAAAAGATGAAACGCAGGAGATGGCCATGGCCAGTACGACAAAGATCATGACCTGTATCCTTATTTTGGAAAACTGCGATCTGACAGAGGAGGTAACGGCTTCGGCCCATGCCGCCGGTCAGCCAAAGGTACGTCTGGGTGTTACAGAAGGACAGCGATTCCTTCTGGAGGATCTGCTGTATGCCCTGATGCTGGAATCCTACAACGATGCAGCGGTGATGCTGGCGGAGCATCTGGATGGTTCGGTGGAAGCCTTTGCCTGGCGAATGAATGAAAAGGCTGCAGAGCTTGGTTGTAAGCAGACGCATTTTGTCACACCGAACGGTTTGGATGGGTCAGATGATGGCGGTTCACATCATACGACAGCCGCAGATCTGGCAACGATTATGCGCTATTGTGTATGCCAGTCTCCGCAGGCTGCCGGATTTATGCAGATCACGCAGACAAAAAGCCATAGCTTTACAGATCTGGACAGCACCAGAAGCTACAGCTGTACCAACCATAACCAGCTATTGCAGATGACAGACGGTGTGCTCAGCGGTAAGACCGGATTTACAAACGATGCGGGATACTGTTATGTCTGTGCTGTAGAGAGTGAAGGCCGGACGTTTGTTATCACGCTTCTTGGCTGTGGCTGGCCGGGCAACAAAACATGGAAATGGAAGGATACGCTGCAGCTACTTGGCTGGGCAAAGGAAAACTGGCATTTTCGGAAATTACAGCCACTGAACCTGCAGCAGGAGATTGCTGTGACCGATGGCATATACCGCTGGGAAGCGGGCCCGGAGCAGGAGCAGACAGTGGGTATACAGGAACAGCTGCAAAAGGATACAGAAAAATCGTGGCTTCTTGCAGAAGACGAACAGCTGCGGGCGGTCTACAGCTACCCGGAAACCATAACTGCACCGGTCACGGCAGGAACACAGGTGGGGAGTGTGAAATACATGTTTGATGATATATGTATTGCTGAAGATCCACTGGTGCTCATGACGGATGTAAAAGCTGTGACGCCTGCATGGTGCAGGCAGCAGATCCTTGTGCATTTTCTTGGCAAAAAGCAGGCAGCGGATTGATTTTGACAGGATAACAGGGTATACTTTAAAAAAGGGAAAACTATACCGTATGGAGGAAAAAACTATGTGGGAATACATACTGTCTCTGGATCAGGGTACGACAAGCTCCAGAGCCATTCTTTTTGATAAAGCGGGAAAGGTGTGCAGCAGCGCCCAGAAGGAATACCAGCAGATTTACCCGAAAGCAGGATGGGTTGAGCATGATCCGATGGAAATCTGGTCCTCCCAGCTGACGGTAGCGGTAGAAGCCATGAGTAAGATCGGCGTGACTGCGGACAACGTAGCGGCGATCGGTATCACGAACCAGAGAGAGACCACGATCGTCTGGGATCGCTTAAGTGGCAAGCCGGTATACAATGCGATCGTATGGCAGTGCCGCCGTACAGCGGCCGTAGCCGAAAAATTAAAAAACAGTGAGATTGGTGCATATATACAGAAAACGACCGGACTGATCCCGGATCCGTATTTTTCCGCAACAAAGATTGCCTGGATCCTCGACCATGTGGAAGGGGCGAGAGAAAAAGCCGAGAGAGGCGACCTCTTATTCGGAACCGTAGATACCTGGCTGATCTGGAAGCTGACCGGCGGAACAGTCCATGTGACCGATTATACCAATGCATCCCGTACGATGCTGTTTGATATCCATAAGCTGTGCTGGGAACAGAAAATCCTTGATGCGCTGCATATCCCGGCATCCATGCTCCCGGAGGTGAAGCCGTCCAGCTGTATTTACGGCTATACGAGAGAAAATATCCTCGGCGGCGCGATCCCGATCGCCGGAGCTGCCGGTGATCAGCAGTCGGCACTTTTCGGGCAGTGCTGCTTTGAGCCGGGCGAAGTCAAAAATACCTATGGCACCGGCTGTTTCCTTCTGATGAATACCGGAAACCGGGCTGTAGAGGCAAAAGATGGCCTGCTGACAACGATTGCCGCCAGCGTGGGAGATGAGATTCAGTATGCCCTCGAGGGCAGCGTATTCGTAGCCGGTGCAGCGATCCAGTGGCTCAGAGATGAGATGGGGCTGATCCAGACTGCCGCAGAGAGTGAAGAACACTGCTTCGCCGTAGAAGATACCAACGGCGTATACCTCGTACCAGCCTTTACAGGCCTTGGCGCTCCGTACTGGGATCCCTACGCAAGGGGCGTTCTTGTCGGCCTCACCAGAGGAACCAATAAAGACCACGTGATCCGTGCCACCGTAGAATCCCTGGCCTACCAGGTCAGCGACCTCGTAGCCGTCATGGAAGAAGTCTCCGGCATCCAGATCCGTGCCCTGAAAGCCGATGGCGGTGCCAGCACCAACAACTTTCTCATGCAGTTCCAGTCCAATATCTTACAGGCCCCGGTACTGCGCCCCCAGACCTACGAAACCACAGCCCTCGGCGCCGCCTACCTTGCCGGTCTCGCCACAGGCTACTATAAAGATATCGAAGAAATCAAAACCAACTGGCAACTCGGCCACGAGTTCAATCCGCAGATGGATACAAAGAAAATGAGTCTGCTCATCCGCGGCTGGAAAGAGGCCGTAGGCCGCAGCTTCGGCCTTGCCAAAGACATCTGACCCCACTTATCAGGGCTTTCTGAATATTTCTGAAGTTTTTTGTAATTTTTCAAAACCCAGACATACGCAGGGCATATATATACTCCCGCCAGACGCTTAAAAACGGTTTGCGACTGGCGGGAGTATATATATGCCCTGCGTATGTCGTCCGTTTGTCAAAAAATTAGCCACCACCAACAATAGAAACTGTTCACAAATCGTTCTTTTGCACGATAAATCGGCAAAATTTTTGTCTATTTCGCCATAATACCCATTGAAAAACATATACTTTTCCCTTATAATAAACTAGGCTGAAATTGTAATATTTATATTTTAATAAAAATGGAGGGCTGAATTAATGAGTAACACAGCACAAAGCGCAGCAAGCCTGAGAATTACTTCTCTGCTTGACGACAACAGTTTTGTTGAAATCGGCGGTCAGGTTACAGCCAGAGCGACAGATTTCAATATGTCTGAGAAGGAAACTCCTTCTGACGGCGTTATCACAGGTTACGGTGTGATCGACGGCAATCTTGTCTATGTCTACAGCCAGGACGCTTCCGTATTAGGTGGAACTGTCGGCGAGATGCATGCCAAGAAGATCGCCAGACTGTATGATTTCGCTATGAAGACCGGAGCACCGGTGATCGGACTGATCGACTGTGCAGGTATTCGTCTGCAGGAAGCAACAGATGCTTTAAATGCACTCGGCGAGATCTACCAGAAACAGGCAGCAGCATCCGGCGTGATTCCGCAGATCACCGCAGTATTTGGTACATGTGGCGGCGGACTTGCTTTAGTACCGGGTATGACGGACTTTACATTTATGGAAGAGAAAGACGCAAAGTTATTTGTCAACTCTCCGAATGCCATCGAAGGCAACGAAGTGTCCAAGTGTGATACAGCAAGCGCAGCTTACCAGAGCAAGGAGACAGGCCTGATCGATTATGTAGGTACACAGGAGGATATCCTTTCCCAGATCCGCGTACTCGTATCCCTGCTTCCGGCCAACAATGTCGATGATGATACCTTTACAGGCTGTGAGGATGATCTGAACCGCGTATGTGCAGATATCAAGGAATGTGCCGCAGATACAGCTGTTGCACTTTCCCGTATCGCAGATGACCAGATCTTCTTCGAGACAAAGGCAGATTACGGCACCAATATGGTAACCGGTTTCATGAAGCTCAACGGCACAACAGTCGGCGCTGTAGCCAACAGAACTGCTGTATTTGGTGATGACGGTGAGATCGCAGAGAAGTTTGACGCTGTTCTTTCCCCACGTGGAACAAAGAAAGCCGCAGAGTTCGTTAAATTCTGTGATGCCTTCAATATCCCGGTGCTGACACTGACAAATGTCAAAGGCTTCATGGCTACCAAGTGTTCTGAGCACAATATCGCCAAAGCCGTTGCTTCCCTGACATATGCATTCGCTGAGGCCACTGTACCGAAGGTAAATGTCATCATCGGCGAAGCTTTCGGAAGCGCATACGTTGCCATGAACAGCAAATCCATTGGTGCAGACATGGTATATGCATGGCCGGAAGCCAAGGTCGGCATGATGGAAGCAAAATCTGCAGCCAAGATCATGTATGCCGGTGCTGATGCACAGACATTAAACGAAAAAGCAGCAGAGTATGAAGCGTTGCAGTCCAATATTGTTTCCGCTGCAAAACGTGGATATGTTGACACGATTATTGAGCCCGGAGATACAAGAAAATATGTGATCGGTGCTTTTGAGATGCTTTACGCAAAGAGAGAAAATCGTCCGGCTAAAAAACACGGCACGATTTAAGTGAGGTGAAGCAGATGAAAAAGATAACAAAAAAATTACTGGCAGTTGTTCTTGCCGTTGTCTGCATGGCATCTCTGGCCGCCTGTGGCTCCTCTGTTGAGGTTGCTTCTGTTGATGAGACGACACAGAGCTATATGGAACAGCAGATGGATTCCCTGCTTTCCACACTGGGCGGTATGTCTGCGGACGAGCTGAAGCAGTACGAACAGGTGGATGATACCTTTACCGTTGCCGCTGTAACAAACTTTGAGGGCGTTATGGATGAGCTTGGCACTTACAAAGGTCTGAACAGCACAGAGGTTGAGGTGGATGACAAGGAATATACCGTGACCTCAAAAGCACAATTCGAACAGAGGACAGCGCTTGTTACCCTGACACTGAAAATGGAAAGCCAGAGCTTTACACCGGAATCCATTACCTTTGAGGCGCAGTACAGCCTTGCAGAATCTCTGGAAAGAGCAGCTCTGAATACAGTCATGGGTATAGGCATTGTGTTCCTTATTCTGCTTTTCCTGACATTCCTGATTTCTCTGTTTAAATACATCGGGAAGATATCCGGAGAGGATAAGAAAAAAGAGCAGAAAGCACAGACACCGGCTGTTCAGACAGCTGCACCTGTAGCAGAGGAGACAGATGATCTGGAGCTTGTCGCTGCAATCGCAGCTGCTATCGCAGCAGCCGAGAATACATCAACAGACAGCTTCGTAGTTCGTTCCATCAAAAAAGTCAATAAGAGCAAATGGCGCAACGCCTAAACACAGGAGGATATAACAATGAAAACCTATACAATCACAGTAAATGGCAATGTATATGACGTAACCGTTGAAGAAGGACAGACATCCGGCGTACCGGTAGCAGCACCGAAGGCTGCTCCGAAGGCTGCTCCGAAAGCAGCAGCTCCGGCCGCAGCAGCAAATGCAGGTTCTGTAACTGTAGGCGCTTCCGTACCTGGTAAGGTGTTTAAGGTTGAAGCAAGCGTAGGACAGAGCGTAAAAGCAGGTGACAGCATCGTTGTTCTCGAATCTATGAAGATGGAGATCCCGGTTGTTGCTCCGCAGGATGGTACCGTTGCAAGCATCAATGTCGCTGTTGGTGATACTGTTGAAAACGGCGATACACTGGCTACACTGAACTAATTGAAAGACTTGCTTGAAACTACTATGGAGGTACAAAAATGTCTTATGTGACTAACACTTTGTCAAATCTGTTAGCGCAGACTGCCTTTATGAATCTGACTGTAGGTAACTACATCATGATCGCTGTAGCCTGTGTCTTCCTGTATCTGGCAATTAAAAAAGGCTTTGAGCCTCTGCTTCTTTTACCGATCGCTTTTGGTATGCTTCTTGTTAATATCTATCCGGATATCATGGCTGAAGCATATGTGGATGCAAACGGTATTGAGCATGCGGCCGGCTTACTGCATTATTTCTATATTCTGGACGAATACAGTATCCTGCCGTCCCTGATTTTCATGGGTGTCGGTGCAATGACTGATTTTGGTCCGCTGATCGCAAACCCGAAGAGTTTCCTGCTTGGTGCAGCTGCCCAGCTGGGTATCTATGCTGCTTACTTCTTCGCCATCTTTATGGGATTCGGCGGAAAGGCCGCAGCAGCTATTTCCATCATCGGCGGTGCCGATGGACCGACATCGATCTTCCTTGCCGGCAAGCTGGGGCAGACAGCCCTTATGGGACCGATCGCCGTGGCGGCATATTCATATATGTCTCTGGTACCGATCATCCAGCCGCCGATAATGAGACTTCTGACCACAGAGAAGGAGCGCAAGATCAAGATGGAGCAGCTTCGTACTGTATCCAAGCTTGAGAAGATCCTTTTCCCGGTTGTTATCACGATCGTTGTATGTATGCTTCTTCCGACAACGGCTCCGCTGGTTGGTATGCTGATGCTTGGTAACCTGTTCCGTGAGAGCGGCGTTGTTAAACAGCTGCAGGAGACGGCTTCCAACGCCATGATGTATATCGTCGTTATCCTTCTTGGAACATCCGTTGGTGCTACCACAAGTGCCGAGGCTTTCCTGAATATGGAGACGATTAAGATCGTAATCCTTGGTCTGATCGCTTTCGCTATCGGTACAGCCGGTGGTGTGCTGTTTGGTAAGATCCTGTGTAAGGCTACAGGTGGCAAGATCAATCCGCTGATCGGCTCCGCCGGTGTTTCTGCCGTTCCTATGGCAGCTCGTGTATCCCAGAAGGTCGGTGCTGAGGCAGATCCGACAAACTTCCTTCTGATGCATGCGATGGGTCCGAATGTTGCCGGTGTTATCGGTACTGCAGTAGCAGCCGGTACATTTATGGCTATCTTCGGTGTTTAATTTCAAATAATATGGAGGTTTAATCATGGCAGAAATCGCTAAAAAGCCAATTAAAATTACAGAAACTATTCTGCGTGACGCACATCAGTCTCTGATCGCCACCCGTATGACGACAGAGCAGATGCTTCCGATCGTTGATAAACTGGATAAAGTCGGTTATCATTCCGTAGAGTGCTGGGGTGGTGCTACATTCGATGCATCCCTTCGTTTCCTGAAGGAAGATCCATGGGACAGACTTCGTAAGTTCCGTGATGGCTTTAAAAATACCAAGCTGCAGATGCTGTTCCGTGGACAGAATATCCTCGGTTACAGCCAGTACGCAGACGATGTTGTAGAGTACTTTGTGCAGAAATCCATTGCCAATGGTATCGACATCATCCGTATCTTTGACTGTTTAAACGACATCCGCAATCTGCAGACAGCTGTTACCGCAGCCAATAAAGAAAAAGGACATGCACAGGTAGCCCTTTCCTATACACTGGGTGAGCCGTATACTCTGGAATACTGGACAGAGATGGCAAAAAAGATCGAGGATATGGGTGCTAACTCCATCTGTATCAAGGATATGGCCGGTCTGTTGTTGCCGTACAAGGCAACAGAGCTTGTACAGGCTCTGAAAGAGACTGTAAGCATCCCGATCCAGCTGCATACACATTATACCTCCGGTGTGGCTTCCATGACATACCTGAAAGCTGTTGAGGCTGGTGTTGATGTGATCGATACTGCTATGTCTCCCTTCGCTCTGGGTACTTCCCAGCCGGCAACAGAGGTTATGGTAGAAACCTTCAAGGGCACACCTTACGATACGGGCTTTGACCAGAATCTGCTGGCTGAGATTGCAGATTACTTCCGTCCAATCCGTGACGAGGCTCTCGAGAGCGGTCTGTTAAATCCAAAGAACCTGGGTGTCAATATCAAGACCCTGCTGTATCAGGTACCGGGTGGTATGCTGTCCAACCTGACAAGCCAGCTGAAGGATCTTGGTGCAGAGGACAAGTACTATCAGGTACTCGAAGAGGTTCCGCGTGTACGTGAGGATCTTGGTGAGTGCCCGCTGGTAACACCGTCTTCCCAGATCGTTGGTACACAGGCTGTTATGAATGTGATCCAGGGTGAGCGCTACAAGATGGTTCCGCAGCAGACAAAGGATGTCTTAAGTGGTAAATACGGCGCTACTGTTAAACCGTTCAACAAAGAAGTACAGAAAAAGTGCATCGGCGATGTAGAACCGATCACCTGCCGTCCGGCAGATCTGATTCCGCCGCAGCTGGATAAGCTGAAAGAAGAGGTTGCTCCGTATGCACAGCAGGAAGAGGATGTACTGACCTACGCTCTGTTCCCGCAGGTGGCTACTGAGTACTTCAAGTACAGAGATGCACAGAAAACAAAGGTAGATGCTACTGTAGCAGATACTGAAAATAAGGCATATCCGGTCTAAATCTCCGGAAGATAAAAACGCCGCTGACAGGTGATCCTGTCGGCGGCGTTTTGTATATGGGATATATCCGGAAGATCTTCCCTGCTGTTTGGCATGATGGGAAAATAGTTTACTTAGGCGGTTGCCTGTTTTTTCGGTGATACAGATACAGAACCTTGATTGACAGAAGCGCATATTCCCGGGTGTATGGATCAGCCAGATCGTGGTCGAGCATATCCTGTATCTTGCGGATACGGTAGAGTACGGTATTGCGGTGCGTATAAAGGATCTCTGATGTCCGGGAAATGGAGCGTTCATTTTCCAGATAGATCTGCAACGTTCTAAAAAGCTCATCACCGTTTTGCTGGTGTCGTTCCCAGAGCTCCAGGATGGCGGGCATACAGGCACGTACCGAAGACAGCAGTGTGCCGGATTCCAGTATATAGTCGATGGCATAATCGAAGAAATCATAAAAATTGCTTTCAGGGTAACGGCGTTTCCCTTCAGTCAGGGCATACTTTGTCTGCTCATACAGAAATGTGGTCTGTTCGACACCGCGTATGGGCATACTGAAAGCGAGCCGGATCGGATTGCGGGCCGTCAGTGTATTAAAAATCGGTGTCATGGACGGATCGGTAGCCAGATTTCTTGTACCAAGAAGCAGGATATACGGATGCTTTTTCATGACCATACATCCGGTAGCCTGCCGGGCAAGTACCTGTAACAGCTGTTCGACGGCAGCATCTGAAGCGGGATGATTGTCCAGACCCATGACTTCCACAAGTGTCAGATAATATTCATCATCCGCATGCCATTGCTGGTAGGTCAGCTGTGCATCGAGCTGCTTTTTGTCGTAGGGATTGCCGAAGAGTATATTATAGAAGACATTGGTATTGTTCAGTACGTTTTCATAATAAATCTGTCCAAGCACGGGCTCGAGCAGTATGGCAATCTGTTCGAGCAGCTGGGAATCTCCGGTATTCAGCTCACGGTCTTTGGCCAGTACATTGATACGGCCACAGATCGAATCGTTACAGTACATACAATAGGTCAGGCCTTCGTAGCCCAGAAGATTGCTGCCGGAGAAATCAAAACGTTTCGGGCCGTGATACCAGTAGTCAAAGGTGTTGTAGTCATAACGCATCTGCTGTACAGCATTTAAGGAAGAATAGCCGTACCTGGAGAGATATTCCCATTCCTCATCCAGTGCATCGGGGGCATATTCCCGTGTTATGCCGAGTACGCGGTTATTTCCGTCAAGAAGGACAATAGGGTTTTTAAAGACCTCATAAGCCAGATCCACGACACCCTGATAATCCCTTTCGCGGGTCAGCCGGATCAGCCGGTCCATCCAGTCCTGAAAATAATCGAATACGCTGGCCACAATTTCAAATCCAAGAGTCACATCTGTGTTTTCGAAACGGATGAAATCCCCCTCACCGCTGCAGATCACATCATTGTTTTCCGCATAGACATGCACACAGTTTGTCGCGTAAACCCTTCTGGCGCTGTTTAAGATAACCGGGGCGTCTTCCCGGATATCCAGTTTCATATCTAAAGAATGCAGCCGGTTGGCAATCATCCACATGCTTAATTTCATATCAGCATATCTCCTTTGCAGGCAGCACAAAATGCCACTAGTATATAAGAATATTATACAAAAAACGGACAGAAAAGTAGAGTGCTGATATACAAAAAGTCGCACTTTTTTCAAACGTTTTATTGTATGTCTGGTACATAGTAACAAAATTCAGAAAATGTATAATGATAGTATCATAAAAACAGAGGGACGAAATAAGACCTTAAACAGCGACAGCAAGGAGAGGAAGCCTGCTGCCAGATAAAAGAACAGAGGAGGGTACGTCAGATGACAAAGATTACTGAGAAAGAAAATTATTTGCGTACGTTGCGGGGAGAACAGCCGGAATGGGTACCGGTGTATACCTTCGGACCGATGCCGGGTCAGACAAGACCGTGTGCATCCTGTATGCTTGAACCGATGCTTTTAAGCGAATTCCGTTATAAAGGCGGCGGAAAAGATGTCTGGGGTGTTGAATATGTGCCGACCTACGAGACAGGTAATGCGTTGTTGCCGAAACCCGATGAATTTATTCTGGATGATATCCGCCACTGGCGTGATGTGATCAAAGCTCCTTCACTGGATGGCATAGACTGGGAAAAGATGGCAAAGGATCATCTGGAAATCTTCTATAAAATGGGTGTCAAGAGAGACGAGACAGCGATCGCCCTGAACCTGCATGTGGGATACTTCCAGAATCTGATGGCGTTCATGGGATTTACCGAAGGCTTATGTGCGATGTATGAAGAACCGGAGGAGGTTCTGGCACTGTTTGATTATATGTGTGATTTCTATACAGAAGTAACACGGCAGATCTGGCCGTATGTACAGCCGGATGTGTTGACACTGATGGATGATACCGCAGCGTGGGGAGCTCCGTTTATTTCTCCGGAGATGTACCGTGAGCTGGTCTTGCCGTTCCATAACCGTCAGGCAAAATTTGGCCGTGATGCCGGTATTCCGATTACCATGCATAACTGTGGTAAGGCCGAAGGCTTTATGGAGGATTTAAGAAGCATCGGTGTCAATGCCTGGGATCCGGCCCAGACATGTAACGACCTGAAAGCCGTACAGGCCAAGTTTGGAAACAGCCTTGTACTGATGGGTGGCTGGGATGCCAGAGACCATCTGCTGTCACCGGATGTTACAGATGAAGAGATCCGCCAGTCCGTACGTGACACGATCGATACCTATGCCAAAGGTGGCGGCTTCTGCTGGTGTGGAGGTTATCTGGGACCGGTCGATGATGCGGAAGTCAACAGAAAGAATGCTGTACTGATGGATGAAGTATACAAGTACGGTGATCAGTTCTACAAATAAAGCATAAAGAGATAAGAGGTGAGGTTGGATGCGTATTCTGGTGCTGAGCGGGTTTCTGGGATCGGGCAAAACATCTCTCCTGATGGGGCTGGCGCGGTTTCTGGCAAGAGGAGCCGTTGCGACAGATCCCCCGAAAGTAGTGATTCTTGAAAATGAGGTCGGCGCTCAGGGCGTTGATGATACACTGCTTCGCAGTCAGGGCTTTCAGGTGGAAAATCTGTTCGCCGGATGTGCCTGCTGTACAGTGGGAGCCGAGCTGATCCAGTCGGTTCTGTATATTGAAGAAAATCTGGCGCCGGACTGGCTGATCCTGGAAACAACAGGACTGGCCTATCCGGGGCTGATCCGGGACAATCTGCTGGCAGCCTGCCACAAGACCAGCAGAATATGCACGGTGGTAGATGCCCAGCGGTTTGGCCGGATATTCCGGCCGATGGAAGCCTTGCTGCGGGGACAGATTTTGTGTGCGGATATCGTACTGATCAATAAGATCGATCTGGCAGATGAACAGGAGATCCAAAACTGTGAGAAAATCGTACACCAGATGAATGAACACGCTGTCTGCCGACGTACCTGTGCTGCGGATGCCGGGCAGGATACCATATGGGCGGATGTACTGGGAGGCGATGAAGTATGACAGGAAAAAAGATACGGATGATGACAGCAGCACATCCGGCATCCTCTGGTATTTCCAGAAGACAGCCCTTGAAACCGCAGAATCTGGCGTGGAATGCTGTGGATAAAGACGATGTGCGTATCACAGTACGGATGCAGGATGAAGCAGTTGTGGTTTCCGCAGATTTTCATCTGGAAGGGAAAAAGGAAATCCTGATGGAAACTTTGCAGAGGCAGATGGAAGTTCTGGCAGCACAGATAGCGGCCGATGGTGGAATTGTTGGTCATATCAAAGCTTCTGTAGAATGCAGTGAAACGGCTGTGATTTCTGTAACGCTAGACAAAGCGGATGTGCGCAAAGGAACGTTTGGCGGAATCAGCGGTAAATTTGCAGCAATCGTACTTCTTATGGAAGAAACAAAGGTTCGTGAACTGACAGAGGCGATGTTTGCGACAGTAAAAGAAAAAATAAAAGATGCTGGCAGTAGAGTGGACAGCAGACAAAAATAGAAGAAAGTGAGGACAAAGAAATGAGTGTTGGCAAATTTATGCAGACAGCAGCAAACCGTGATTATTCGAAAGAATGGCAGGGTGTGGGAACGTTCCCGTGGATCTTCCAGAGACCGAAGGATCCGATCACCGGCAGACCCTACAGTGTACGTGAAAACTATATCCGCTGCGTCAAAGGTGAAAAGCCGTACTGGATGCCGGCCTATATGACAGAGAGCAATATTGTCTGGCCGGATGCCATGGAAGAGCATCCCGTACCAGAAGTTGACGGATACGACTGGTGGGGCGTTTACTGGGTTATGGTTGAGTCGGCAGGCGGCATGATTACAAAGCCGGGTACCCGTGTAATTTCCGATTTTGCCAACTGGAAGGAAGAAGTGGAATGGCCGGATCTTTCCGTTGTTGATTTCAAGACTGACGGTGAGAAAATCCAGAAAATGCTCGATCCGGACAGAGCGCATATTTATGAGTGCGTAGAGGGTATCTTTGAGCGTCTGCACGAGATGATGCCATTTGATGAAACCCTGCTGGCTTTCTATGAGGAACCGGAGCTTCTGGAAGAATTTTTCCAGAAGATGGCAGATTACAAGATCGAATCCTGTCAGAAGATTTTTGACAACTATGGTCGTGTGGACGGCATTTTATATCATGATGACTGGGGAACCCAGAGAAGTGGTTTCTTCTCTAATGAGATGTTCAGAGAACAGATCATGCCGGCAACTTCCCGTTTCCTGAAATATGTCAAGGATCAGGGCAAGTTCATCGAGCTGCATTCCTGTGGTAAGAATGTACAATATGTACCGGAAATGATCGAGATGGGTATTGATATGTGGACACCGCAGGCTGTCATCAACGATCCGGATCTCTTGTATGAGAAATACGGTGATCAGATGACGTTTGCTTACTGGCTGAATATCGATCCGAAGGCTGACGAGACAGAGATCCGCAAGATCATCCGTGATTTCGTTGATCACTTTGGCGCAAAGGGCAGATGTATGCCGTGTATCATGACCGATATGAGCAATCCGAAACAGTCGATCGTAGCACATGACGAGCTGTATAATTATTCTCTGGAATATTATAACAAGCTGTATCACAGAGACGCTAAATAATACAATATGCAAAAGGTGTCCTGTCCGGTGCAGACGGGCAGAGCATCAGAGCCAATGAAACATTATCCATAAAGCAGGGACTGTCACAATATGACAGTCTCTGTTTTACGTGGTGTGCATATGAAAACAGATCCAAGGCATCCGCTGTACATTGAAAAAATGTGAAGTTTTATTGCCTGTTTTGCAAGTTAGCCTTTCTTTACCCTGCAAAATAGTGTATAATCGTACCTGTTTGAAAGCCTGTGGGCAGTATGTGCGGTCAAAATATGAAAGTGACGGCATAAATATGCAAGCAGGAACGGAGGAGAAATGGATACATCAGATAATCTGCTGGGACGCATCCAGTCCCAGTACAAGACATTCAGTAAAGGCCAGAAACGACTGGCATCCTATATTCTGGAGCATTATGACGAGGCGGTCTTTCTGACTGCGGCAAAGCTGGGAAAGGAAGCTGGTGTCAGTGAATCGACGACGGTGCGTTTTGCCACGCAGCTTGGCTTTGAGGGCTATCCGGAATTTCACCGTGCACTGGAGGAACTTGTACGCAACAAGTTAAATTCCATCCAGCGCATGAAAGTAACCTATGGCAATGTACCGCAGGTGGAGATTCTGGACAGAGTGCTGCATTCCGATATTGAAAAGATCAAGCTGACGATGGAAACCATCGACCACGATGCGTTTAATCTGGCTGTTGAGACCCTGTCTTTGGCGAAAAATATCTATATCATTGGTATCCGCAGCTGTGCGCCGCTGGCCAATTTCCTGGCCTTTTATATGAATTACATTTTTGACAATGTACATGTGCTGACGACGCATAATACCAGCGATATTTTTGAGCAGATGTTACGGATCCGGGAAGACGACGTAATCTTCGGTATCAGTTTTCCACGCTATTCCATGCTGACGCTGAAAGCACTGGAATTTGCCAATAAGAGAAATGCCAAGGTCATTACACTGACTGACAGTGTACATTCCCCGATCAATCTGTATTCATCCTGCAATCTGATCGCCAGAAGTGACATGGCGTCGATCGTGGATTCGCTGGTTGCACCTTTAAGCATCATCAATGCGCTGGTTGTGGCTCTGTGCATGAAAAAACAGGATGAGGTGGTACAGACACTCGAAACTCTGGAACATATCTGGGATGAATACCAGGTGTACAGCAACGATGAGATCAATTATATTGATCCCAAGGCACGGATCATGAATACGGACGGAGAGAAATAATGCAGGAGATCGTAATTGTCGGCGGCGGTGCTGCAGGTATGATGGCTGCTGCCAGACTGCAGGTAAAGGATGCCCGTATCCACCTGTTTGAACGCAATGAAAAGCTGGGTAAGAAGCTCTTTATTACCGGCAAGGGCCGCTGTAACCTGACCAATGCCTGCGAGCTGCCGGAGCTGATGAATGCCATCGTGACCAATGGAAAATTTATGTACAGTTCCCTGCAGGCCTTTGATAACCATGCGGTGATGGACTATTTTGAAAACGATCTGGGATTGCAGATCAAAACTGAGCGGGGTAGCCGTGTATTTCCGGTATCAGATCATTCATCCGATGTGATCCGTGTGCTGGAAAACCGGATCAAAAAGAATAAGGTGTGCGTACATCTAAACAGCCGTGTCCGCAGCCTGTCCGTCGTGGACGATCGTGTGATCGGTGTGATCCTTGAAAACGGACATCACGTACCGGCGGATATTGTGATCGTGGCAACCGGTGGCGTTTCCTATCCGGTGACCGGGTCCTCCGGCGACGGTATGCGCTTTGCACGGGAGCAGGAGATGAAGGTCACGGAGCTTTTGCCGTCCCTTGTACCGATGGAAACCGCAGAAGACTATATTCCGAACATGCAGGGGCTGTCCCTGAAAAATGTAGAATTGAAGCTTTTGCAGAAAAAGAAGGTATTGTATAAAGAATTTGGTGAGATGCTGTTTACACATTTCGGTGTCAGCGGCCCGCTGGTTCTGACCGCCAGTGCCCGCTGTGGGAAAAAGCTGGCAAAGGGGGAGTTTCAGGCACTGATCGATCTGAAACCGGCACTTTCCGCAGAACAGCTGGATCATCGCCTGATCCGCGAATTTCAGGAAAATCCGAAGAAGCAGCTGGCAACGATCATGGGCAGCCTGCTTCCGACCAAAATGATCGACCCGTTTCTGTCGATCCTGTTGCTGGACAGCCGGAAAATGGCATGCGAAACGACAAAGGCCGAACGTGCTGCAATCACCGCACAGTTAAAAGCGTTTCCGTTTACGGTAACAGGACTGCGGGGCTTTGAGGAGGCCATTATTACAAAAGGCGGCGTTTCTGTGAAAGAGATCGATCCGAAGACAATGGCGGCCAAAAAGGTCAGCAGACTGTATTTTATCGGTGAGACACTGGATCTGGATGCTGTGACCGGCGGCTTTAATCTGCAGATCGCCTGGTCCACGGCGGATGCGGCAGCCAGAGATATCATGGAAAAATTAAAACAAAGTGAGGAAACAAGATGAGTTTTGCGATTGCCATAGACGGACCGGCGGGAGCCGGAAAAAGTACGATCGCCAGAAAAGTGGCGAAGGAGCTTTCTTATATTTATGTAGATACAGGTGCGATGTACAGAGCCATGGCGTATTATTTTCTGCAGCTGGGCCTGAAAGAAACCGATACGGAAAAGATCAAAGCGGCAGCCGGTGATGCGCATGTATCGATCCGGTATGAAAACGGAGAGCAGAAGGTCGTGCTGAACGATCAGGACGTCACACCCTTTATCCGTCAGGAGGAGGTAGGCAATATGGCCTCCAAGAGCTCACCGATCCCGGAGGTGCGCGCCAAGCTGACGCAGCTGCAAAAGGATCTTGCAGCCAGGGAAAACGTTGTCATGGATGGCAGGGATATCGGCACCTGTGTTCTTCCGGATGCGCAGGTCAAGGTGTATCTGACGGCCAGCGCACACACCCGTGCCAAGCGCCGCTATAAAGAGCTGCAGGAAAAGGGAGATACTTCAAAAACGCTGGAAATGATCGAGGCAGACATCGAGGAACGCGACTACCGCGATATGCACCGGGAAATCTCGCCGCTCCGTCAGGCGGAGGATGCCGTGCTGGTGGATTCGTCGGATATGACGATCGTGGAAGTGGTTGATGCAATCCTGGATCTGGTGAAAAAGGCGTAGGAGGGCGATATGGAAGTAACACTCGCAAAGACAGCGGGCTTCTGCTTTGGCGTGCGCCGGGCCGTGGATAAGGTCTATGAGCTGGCAAATACCGAGGACAAGGTCTATACCTATGGCCCGATCATTCATAATGAAGAGGTTGTATCCGATCTGGAAGCAAAGGGCGTGACGGTACTGCATTCGCTGGAGGAGCTGGCAGCTGTGAAAGACGGTATCGTTGTGATACGTTCCCATGGTGTGCCGGAAAAGGTGTACCGTCTGCTGGAAGAAAAACAGATCCGTTATGCGGATGCCACCTGTCCCTATGTGCGCAAAATCCATAAGCTCGTGGAGAAGCACAGCGCCGCCGGCCGCCGGATCGTGATCGTCGGAAACGACCATCATCCGGAAGTGGAGGGCATCAAGGGCTGGAGTAAGACAGCGCCCTTTGTGATCGGTTCCGTCGAAGAGGCAGAGAAATTTGACCTGCCGGAGGGTACGCCGGTCTGTGTGGTGTCCCAGACGACATTTAATTACAACAAATTCAAAGATATAGTTGAAATTCTTGACAAAAAGCGTTATGATAGACTTGTTTTAAATACGATCTGCAGTGCGACCGAGGAACGCCAGACAGAAGCGGTTGAACTTGCTTCAAAAGTGGATGCGATGATTGTCATCGGAGGACGTTCCAGCTCGAACACCCAGAAACTATTTGAAATATGCAGGCATGCATGTGAAAATACTTACTATATACAGACACTCGTTGATTTGGACATTAAGCCTTTTCAATCTTTTCGTCATGTAGGTATTACAGCAGGGGCTTCCACCCCAAACAAAATAATTGAGGAGGTTCAAAGATATGTCAGAATTAAGCTTTGAGCAAATGTTGGAAGATTCTTTCAAAACTATCAGAAACGGAGATGTGGTTGAGGGTACAGTCATCGGCGTTAAACCCGAAGAGATCATTTTAAATATTGGATACAAAGCAGATGGCGTTCTCACAAAGAACGAGTACAGCAACGATTCCAGCGTGGATCTGACCACAGTAGCTAACGTTGGTGATAAGATGGAAGTTAAAGTCCTGAAAGTAAACGATGGTGAGGGACAGGTCCTTCTGACTTACAAGAGACTTGCTGCCGAGAGAGGCAACAAGAGACTGGAAGAGGCTTTTGAGAACCATGAGGTTCTGACAGCCAAGGTTGATCAGGTTAAGACAGGTGGTTTAAGTGTGATCGTTGAAGAGACAAGAGTCTTCATCCCGGCCAGCCTGGTATCTGATACTTACGAGAAAGACCTGAGCAAATACGCAGGTCAGGAGATCCAGTTCGTGATCACAGAGTTCAATCCGCGCAGAAGAAGAATCATCGGTGACAGAAAGCAGCTGGTAGCCGCTGAGAAAGCCAAACTGCAGGAAGAGCTGTTTGCAAGAATCAACGTAGGTGATGTTGTTAAAGGTGTTGTTAAGAACGTTACAGATTTCGGTGCATTCATCGATCTGGGCGGCGCAGATGGTCTGCTGCACATCTCTGAGATGAGCTGGGGTCGTGTAGAGAACCCGAAGAAGGTTTTCAAAGTAGGTGATGAGCTTGAGGTTCTGATCAAGGACATCAAGGGCGAGAAGATCGCTCTGAGCCTGAAGTTTGCTGACAAGAATCCGTGGCTGACAGCTGATGAGAAATATGCTGTAGGCAACGTTGTAGAAGGTAAAGTTGCACGTATGACAGATTTCGGTGCATTCGTTGAGCTGGAGCCGGGTGTAGATGCACTGCTGCATGTATCCCAGATTTCCAGACAGCACGTTGAAAAACCGTCTGATGTACTTTCCATCGGCCAGATGATCGAAGCCAAAGTTGTTGATTTCAACGGCGAGGACAAGAAGATCAGCCTGAGCATGAAAGCTCTGGAAGCTCCGGCAGAGGACGCTGAAGAGGCTGTTGAGGAATAATTCCTTACAATAAGAGATAAAACAGTCCCCGGATCGAAAGATCCGGGGATTTTTGCAATGATGATTTGTTAAAACAAAAAGAGACGATGCCGAGGAATCATGGCATCGTCTCTTTTTACTGCGTATGTACGGTAGGGATTTAGTAATCCTTGACGTCACCATAATGGATCAGCGCCAGCATATCCGGGCCGGTGTGGGCACCGATGATGGGACTCAACATGGTGATACGAATGGTGAGCTCCGGATGCTTCTCCAGAACCATATCGCGCAGCACTTCGGCATCCTTTTTGCAGTCGGCACAGCTGATGTATACCGTATCGTAGATACCCGGCTGATAATGGGCTTCGAACAGCTCGAGCAGACGCTTGAAGGCCAGACGGTTGCCTCGCTTTTTGTCGATAGTATCCAGTTTCCCGATTTTATTGATATTCAGGATCGGTTTGAGCTTTAAGGCAGTACCCATCAGGGCTGCGGCTGTGGAGATTCTGCCGCCGCGGCTTAAGTACATCAGATCCTCAACCTTGAACCAGAAATGGATGCGATGGCTGTATTCTCTGAGCCATGCGGCATTTTCTTCGATGGTCATGCCCTTTTCATCACGGTTCAGACAGGCAGATTCGGTCAGAAGTCCCATGCCGCCGGTGGCACCGAGAGAGTCTACGATCTCAATGGTCACATTTGGATAGCTTTCCTTTAACTGGGCAGCGGCCAGACATGCGGATTCGTAGGTGTTACTCAGACCGCTCGAAAGGGACAGATACAGGATCGAACATCCCTGTTTTGCATACGGCTCAAAGGCTTCAATGTAGTGATAGGGGATGATCTGGCTGGTCTGTGTCGTGATTTTTTCACGCAAACGTTGGTAATAGGTATGCATCATTTCATCAGATTCGGGGCGGTCACAGTGGTGATGTTCGTTGCCGAGACTGTAGTTCATAGAGATATAATGAAGCTGATGGGCATCTGCAAAATCCATATCGATGTCAATAGAGACATCTGTAAAAATTTCATATGACATACTGACTCCTTAAATTACATATTTGTTGAATTTTCCACATATGGGTATTATACTAAAATTCAACAGGTAAGCAATTACCAGAAAGGACAGAAATAGGGAATAATCCACAAAACAATACAAAGTGGGGTTCAAAAACGGATGGACAGAAGAATATCTAAGACAAAATATGCGATACAGATGGCATATTTTACATTATTAAAGGAAAACAGTGACAAAAAGATTACGATCAGTGAGATTACGCGCTGCGCGAATATTGACCGCAAGACCTTTTACCTGCATTATGCATCGACGGAGGACATTATCCGGGAGTTTTCGCAGACCAAGGTGGATGAGCTGATCGAGCGGGTCGTGGCAGAAGGTTTTCCACAGGAACAGTATGTGGAACGTATCTTTGCCGTATTTAATGAGATGATCCGGGAAAATATGGAGATTCTGCGAATGCTGTCGGGCAGCGATGCCTATGAGTATTTTTTTGCCCAGATCAAGGGGCTGCTGGTACAGCGTCTTTTAGAAGCTGCTGAGAAGGAAGAGGGCTTTACGCCGGTGCAGGTTCGGGTGGTGGCGGAATATTTTATCTCCGGTATCGTTTCTGCCTATGTCCGCTGGATCAGAGAGGAGATGCCCTGCAGTATCGAAGAGCTGGCAGACTATATCAGTCTGGTCACAGTTGGCGGTTTTCGTGCCGTGATGGAGCAGGAAACAGGCCGGAAGGGACAACGCGAATCGTAATTATTTGATATTTCTCACGTTTTCCTGTTCCTTTTCCGGAAAAGATGGGGTATAATAAAGCCTGTATGTGTTGAGAAAAAGCTTAACACAGGACACAGGCAGATAAAGCTTATGATTTTGGAGGAAAAAGTATTATGGTTACAGCTGTTGTAGGTGCTAACTGGGGCGATGAAGGTAAAGGTAAGATTACAGATATGCTGGCTGAGAAGGCCGATATCATCGTTCGTTTTCAGGGCGGTGCCAATGCCGGACATACGATTGTAAATAATTACGGAAAGTTTGCGCTGCATACCCTGCCGTCTGGTGTGTTTTATAATCATACCACCAGCATTATCGGTAACGGTGTGGCATTAGACGTTCCGGTTCTGTTTAAAGAGATCCAGAGTATTCTGGACAAGGGCGTACCGATGCCGAAGATCCTGGTATCCAACCGTGCACAGATGGTTATGTCCTATCATGTTCTGTTTGATCAGTATGAGGAGGAGAGACTGGGCAAGGCTTCCTTTGGTTCTACAAAGTCCGGTATCGCTCCGTTTTATTCTGACAAGTTTTCCAAGATTGGTTTCCAGGTCAGCGAGCTGTTCGATGACGAGGTTTCCCTGAAGGAAAAGATCGAAAGAGTTGTTACCAAGAAAAACGTTATGTTAGAGCATCTGTATCACAAACCGCTGCTGACCGTAGACGGTGTATATGAGGAGCTGATGTCCTACAAGAAGATGGTAGAGCCGTATGTGGCTGATGTATCCCTGTATCTGTGGAATGCCCTGAAAGAAGGTAAACAGGTGCTGCTCGAGGGACAGCTGGGGACGTTAAAGGATCCGGATCACGGTATCTATCCGATGGTTACCTCTTCTTCCACACTGGCTGCTTACGGTGCTGTAGGCGCAGGTCTGCCACCGTATGAGATTAAGAAGGTTGTTACCGTATGTAAAGCATACTCCAGCGCTGTAGGTGCAGGCGAATTCGTTTCCGAGATCTTCGGTGACGAGGCCGACGAGCTGAGACGCCGCGGTGGTGACGGCGGCGAGTTCGGTGCTACCACAGGCCGCCCGAGACGTATGGGATGGTTTGACTGTGTAGCTTCCAAATATGGCTGCCGTATGCAGGGTACGACCGATGTGGCTTTCACAGTACTGGATGTTCTGGGTTATCTGGATGAGATTCCGGTATGTGTAGGCTACGAGATCGACGGCGAGGTGACAAAAGAATTCCCGATCACCTGCAAGCTGAAACATGCGAAACCGGTATATGAGAAGCTGCCGGGCTGGAAATGTGATATCCGCGGTATTAAGAAATACGAGGATCTTCCGGAAAACTGCCGCAAGTACATCGAGTTCGTAGAGAAAGAGATCGGATTCCCGATTACTATGGTTTCCAACGGACCGAAGCGTGAGGATATCATCGAGAGAGTTTCCGCACTGAAATAAAGAGAGGATGAGCCAATATGACAGATGTATATGTATCTGACGCAGTAAAGTATGTAGGTGTAAATGATAAAACAATCGATCTGTTTGAGAGCCAGTATGTGGTTCCAAACGGCGTCTCCTACAATTCCTATATTATCATGGATGAAAAGATCGCCATCATGGATACCGTGGACAAGCGCGGTACCGACGAATGGCTGCAGAATGTAGAGCGTACACTGGATGGCCGTACACCGGATTATCTGGTCGTACAGCATATGGAGCCGGATCATGCGGGAAGCGTACAGGTGATCGCAGAGAAATATCCGTCCATGCAGATCGTGGCCAACGCAAAGACTTTTGGCATGATGGAGCAGTTTTTTACCTTTGACCTGACAGACCGTAAGGTGGAGGTCAAGGAGATGGATACACTGAGCCTTGGTGCGCATACCCTTACATTTGTTATGGCTCCGATGGTACACTGGCCGGAGGTTATGGTTTCTTACGAGTCCACAGAGAAGATCCTGTTTTCTGCCGATGGTTTCGGCAAGTTCGGTGCTCTGGATGTGGAAGAAGACTGGGCATGTGAGGCCAGAAGATATTTTATCAATATCGTTGGTAAATACGGCGTACAGGTACAGGCGCTGCTGAAAAAGGCTGCCACACTGGATATCGCCATGATCTGCCCGCTGCACGGCCCGGTGCTGAAGGAAAATCTGGGCTACTATATTGAAAAATATGATATCTGGTCCAGCTACCGTCCGGAGGACAGAGGTATTCTGGTGGCCTATGCTTCGATTCATGGTAATACAAGAGCTGCCGTTGAGGAGTTCGCCAAGATGCTGGAGGACAAGGGTGCAGAGAAGGTATCCGTGATGGATCTGGCGCGTTGTGATATGGCTGAGGTTATCGAGGATGCATATCGCTATGACCGTCTGGTTGTGGCCTGCCCGACATACGATGGTGCGCTGTTCCCGTGTATGGAGGATTTCCTGTACCATTTGAAGATTAAGAATTTCCAGAACCGTAAGGTGGGTATTATTGAGAATGGTACGTGGGCGCCGCAGGCTGGGAAGCTGATGAGTGCGTACTTTGAAGGAATGAAGAATGTTACGCTGGTGGAGCCGAAGGTTACGGTTAAGTCGGTGCTGAATGCGCAGAGCAGAGAGACACTGGAGAAGCTGGCTGACGTTATCGTGAAAGCCTGATAAAATTTTATAGAGGGACAGACGAAAGAGGTCGGCCTGCATAATGTTCACCCCGCAATCGCAAGGCGTTTTTAAGCGATTGCGGGGTGAACATTATGCAGGCCGGCCTCTTTCTGGTTATAGATAAAATTTTTCAGCCTTTCAGGGGCGCTTGGGGTGGGTTAAGAGGGCGGAGGTGATGTGGGTGACGTAGGTCTGGCAGAGGGCGGGATTCTGAAGGAAGGTGTCCTCGTAGCAGATGTAGTATTCGCCGGGGACGCAGTCCCTGGGCTGGAAGGTGGGGGTGGTGTCCAGTGGGGCGAAGGTGCGCAGGAAGGTGCCGGTGTGGGGGGCGTAGGCGGTTTCGCGGGTGGCTTTGGTGCGGGAGGAGGCATCAGCGAAGCAGGCTACGCTTTTGTGGAGGGCGCGGTCTTCGGCGGGGAAGTAGTAGTAGTTTTTGTAGTCGGGGAAAAAGTGGTACAGGGTGCCTTCGTATATGGGGGCGCAGAGGCCGGCGGTATGGTTGTCTAGGGTCAGGGTCATGCTGTCGTCGGCGCTGACGGTCAGGGCTGGCAGAGTCAGAGTGTTGTAGCGGCAGGTGAACACGAGGAAGCCGGTCCGGGGATCAGTGGTAACATGACAGTCATCGGGAGCGACGGATTTATTTTGCAGGGCCAGAAGACCGTCGAAGGCTTCAAGCCAGAGCATACCGGCGATATCGTCGGTGTTATGCTGTAAAAGGGCAGAAAGCAGATCATCATCGGCGGTCTGCAGGTATGTTTCGTAGACCTGGATCAGCTCTTTGCCACTGTGTTGGTCGGTGCGCTGGTATCCGGCGCGGGCTTCAAGGTGCGTAAGCTTCATATCGCTTTGTCCGAGCAGATCCTTTAAGGACCGGTACAGCTGGTACAGGTCGGTGATGTTTTCTGGCAGAGTGAGAGCAGCGATGCCATAAAAGGCTGCTTTGTGGCGTAGATAGGGCAGGTCAAAGCTGCTGCCGTTAAACTGTACGAGATGCGTAAAATTACTGCAGAACGAGAAAAAATCACGTAAAATAGTCTCCTCGTCAGATGGACGTTCAGCAAACCACTGGCGCAGGATCACCTGCCCGTTATCCCTCCACATGGCACCCAGCAGATACAGATGGGAGCGGCGGCGGTTGAGACCGGTGGTTTCGATATCGATATAGACGGTTTTGGGGTCTGCCAGGCGGGGCGTAAAGCCAAAATCCGGAATTTGCAGCTCTTGATCTATAATTCTCATTGCATTTTATGCCCTTTCACGGTAATATAAAAAGAAGTATGCGGATTTTTCATCGCTTAATGCCATTATACTGTACAGACGGCAGGAAAGCAAACCATCCGCGGAAAGTGAACAAATTTCATGATTCGATTTATCAAAGGCATTGTCGCCGACATAGAGGAAAATTTTCTGATCCTGGAAAACCATGGCATCGGCTACCGGATCTTTACACCGGCCTCCGTACTGGAACGCTATGTGCGGGTCGGCGAGGAAATCAAATTACATACCTATATGAATGTCCGAGAGGATGCGATGCTGCTGTACGGCTTTCTGACAGCGGACGATCTGCATCTGTTTGAGCTCCTTTTGGGAGTCAATGGTGTCGGGCCGAAGGCCGGGCTTGGCATTCTGTCTACGTTAAGCGCGGATGATCTGCGGTTTGCCGTGCTGTCGGATGATGCGACAGCGATCGCCAAAGCGCCGGGTATCGGTAAAAAGACGGCACAGAAGCTGATTCTTGAGCTGAAGGACAAGCTGAGCCTTGAGGATGCGTTTGAGAAGAAGCTGGCGCATGAGCAGGAGCTGCCGGTGGCTGGCGGCGCAGATGAGACGGGCGAGGCCGTAATGGCGCTGACTGCGCTGGGCTATGCCTCCACAGATGCCATGCGGGCTGTGCGTGCGGTCGAAGGCCATGAGACGATGGATGTGGAAGAGCTTCTGAAAGCAGCGCTGAAGAATCTGCTCTGATGCTGAAAAATAAAACAGGTTGAAAATAATGGAAAAAAGAATGATTACGACAGAATACACCGAGGAGGACGTCCGTATCGAGGGTACGCTGCGTCCGCAGTATCTGTCCGACTATATCGGCCAGCAGAAGGCCAAGGAAAAGTTAAAGATTTATATCGAGGCGGCCAGACAGAGGGGAGATGCCCTGGATCATGTGCTGTTTTACGGCCCTCCGGGATTGGGTAAGACGACACTGGCGGGCATTATCGCCAATGAGATGGGTACGCATATGAAGGTAACGAGCGGTCCGGCGATCGAAAAGCCCGGGGAAATGGCGGCCATCTTAAATTCCCTGCAGGAGGGCGATGTCCTCTTTGTCGACGAGATCCACCGGCTGAACCGGCAGGTCGAAGAGGTGCTGTATCCGGCTATGGAGGACTATGCCATCGACATTATGATCGGTAAGGGCGCGACAGCCCGTTCCATCCGTCTGGAGCTGCCAAAGTTTACCCTTGTGGGAGCTACGACGAGAGCCGGACTGCTGACTGCACCGCTGCGGGATCGTTTCGGTGTGATCCAGCATCTGGAATTTTATACTTACGAGGAGCTGCAGACGATCATTCTCCATTCGGCAAAGATCCTTGGCGTAGAGATCGACCCGGAGGGAGCCATGCAGATGGCCAGAAGAAGCCGTGGTACGCCGCGACTGGCCAACCGTCTGTTGAAGCGTGTCCGGGATTTTGCCCAGGTCAAGTATGACGGTAAGATTTCCAACGATGTGGCGGATTTTGCACTGGATCTGATGGAGGTTGACCGGTATGGTCTGGATCAGACGGACCGTGCGATCCTCAGGATGATGATCGAGAATTTTCAGGGCGGGCCGGTAGGTCTTGAAACGCTGGCGGCATCGATCGGCGAGGATGCCGGTACGATCGAGGATGTGTATGAACCGTACCTTTTACAGCATGGCTTTATCCAGCGGACGCCCCGGGGGCGTGTGGCGACGGCAAAAGCCTACGGGCATCTGGGATTGCCTGCACCTGAAAAATAGAGTATAATAGGAAAATACGAAAGAGTATACAAGAAGGGAGTTACCCATGTCATCCAAAAATTCGACAAAGGTTCTGATCGGCGGCAAGATCTACACGCTCGGCGGATACGAGAGCGAGGAGTATTTACAGAAGGTCGCCGTATATCTTAATAATAAACTGACAGATCTGACAGCACTTCCCGGCTTTAACCGCCAGCATGCCGATGTACGCGGTATTATGCTGAGCCTGAATGTGGCCGACGATTATTTTAAGGCGCGTTCCCAGGCCGAGGTGTTTGAGGAGGATTCCGTATCCAAGGACCGTGAGGTGTACGATCTGAAGAATGATCTGATCGCATCACAGATCCAGCTGGAGCGTCTCAAAGAGGATTATGCCAAGCTCAAAGAAGAAAAGGAAGAGCTGGAGCGTACCCTTGCACAGACAAAGCCTGCAGCAGACAAATAATTTGCAGAAAGGGTTCGGGGATTACCGCTCGGGTGATCCCCTTTTTTATAAAATGATACCAAACAGACCAAAACCAGATATACACGAGATGGAGATCCTGGCCCCGGCAGGCAGTGTTCTGGCTGCAAAAGCGGCGGTGGAAGCGGGAGCGGATGCCGTTTATATCGGTGGCAGCCGCTTTGGCGCCCGGGCTTATGCAGATAATCCGGGCGAGGATGAGCTGCTGGAGCTGATTGATGATCTGCATCTGCATAAAAAGAAAATCTATCTCACAGTGAATACGCTGTTAAAGGAAGACGAGCTGGAAAAAGAGCTGTACGGCTATCTTGCGCCGTATTACGAGGCGGGGCTGGACGCTGTGATCGTGCAGGATCCGGGTGTGATGCGCTTTATCCTGCGGGAGTTTCCTGAGATGGCGGTGCATGCCAGTACCCAGATGACGATCACCGGCCCTTCCGGTGCGCGGATGCTGGAAAAACAGGGCGTGACCCGAGTCGTTCCGGCCCGAGAGCTGTCTTTACAGGAAATCCGTGAGATCCGTGAAGCGACCGGACTGGAGATCGAATGCTTTGTCCACGGCGCTTTATGCTATTGTTATTCCGGACGGTGTCTGCTCAGCAGCATACTGGGCGGCAGAAGCGGCAACCGTGGCCGATGTGCACAGCCCTGCCGTCTGCCCTATGCCGTCAGTGACCAGACGGGAAGATTAAACGGAAGCGACGAGCAGTATATGCTGAGTCCGAAGGATATGTGTACGGTAGAGCTTCTGCCGGAGATCATTGCGGCAGGTGTGACCTCCTTAAAAATCGAGGGTCGCATGAAAAAGCCGGAGTATACCGCGGGCGTGGTAAGCATCTACCGGAAATATCTGGATCAGACACTTTTCGGCACATTCAAGGGCGTGACCAGGCAGGACCGTCAGATCCTGTTTGATCTGTATAATCGTGACGGTTTTCACCAAAGCTATTACAAACAGCATAACGGCAAGCATATGATGGCTCTGAAAAATGAAAAGCTGGAAAAAACAGCCAGAGACAGAAACGAAGCCCTGTTTGCTGATATTTACAGACAGTACTGTGAGACAGAGACTAAGCTTCCCGTGACCGGGCTGGCTTCTTTCTGTGAGGGTGAGCCGATGTCGCTGTATCTGCAGCAGGATGAGACGTCTGCCTTTGTGACAGCCGGTGTGGTGCAGACGGCCAGAAATCACCCGATGGAGGAGCAGCAGGTCAGAAAACAGCTGGTAAAGACCGGGGATTCGCCGTTTGATTTTGCAGAGCTGAATATAGAGATGCGTGGGGCAGCCTTTGCACCGGTAAAGGAGCTGAATGCCCTTCGCCGCGAGGGACTGGATGCATTAAAGAAAACGATGCTTTTACCGTATCGAAGAACGTGTCCGCAGATTTCCGGGGAGAATGTAAGCGATATTCCGGTACATCATGGTAAGCCGGAAACGGCAGTGATTGTCAGTACAAAAGACCAGCTTTCGGCGGTTCTTTCGGAAGAAACACTGCCGGAGCGGATCTATGTGGAATATACGCTGTGGCGGCAGGAGAGACAAGAGCTGGAAAACCGGGATAAGCCTACAGATATCCGCTGGTTTCTGGCGCTGCCCCAGATGCTCAGAGAATCGCACAGAGAGAAATTTCTGCAGCTTCTTCCGCAGCTGGAACAGTCCTTCTTTGATGGCTATCTGGTGCGGACGATGGAGGAATTCTGCATCCTTAAGGAGGGCGGAACGAATAAGGAAATCTGCCTTGATGACTGTATGTATACGATGAATACGGAAGCGCTGGCCTTTTACCGTGAACAGGGTGCAACGCGCTTCACAGCCCCGGCAGAATTAAACCGTCATGAGCTGAAAAAACGGCCGAATGGTGACTCGGAAATGGTCATTTACGGACGGCAGCTTCTGATGGTATCGGCCCAGTGTCTACGACAGAATACGACAGGATGCGACCATAAATCCGGCACTTTGACCCTGAAAGACCGAAAAGGCATAGAATTTCCGGCAAAATGCTGCTGCGATTTTTGTTATAATATGCTGTATAATTCCATTCCGCTGGGACTGTTTAAAGAAAAAGACGAGATGGAAAGTGATGGATTTGCAGCTTTCCGCCTGAACTTTACAACAGAGGACCGGGCTGAGACAACAGAGATATTGCAGCTGTACAGGGACGCTTCCGGCAAAACGGCAAATGAACCCGGCAGGTTTACCAGAGGACATTATCAAAGAGGAGTAGAATAGTCTATGGTTTCAATCATCGTGACACTGATCAAGTATATGCTGATTCTGTTGATGATCATATATACTTCCCAGTGTTTCAGCGTGTTCAGTAAGAAAAAAGAAAAAACAAGACGGCGCGTGCTCAGAAGGCAGATCGCCCTGATCCTTATGCTGGTCACCATGGCCTTTGCGGCGATGTTTTTGCAGACAATGGAGAAAAAGGTGCTGATCCTGTACGGCGTGATCGTAGCGTATATTATTGTGGTGCAGATTCTGTACCGCCTGATCTACCGTAAGGCGTCGATCCTGCTTTTAAATAATATGTGTATGCTGATCAGTATCGGTCTGATCATCCTGACCCGTTTGAATATCGGACTGGCGACAAAGCAGATGGCGCTGGTGATTGCAGCGACGGTGATGTCGATGTTTGTTCCGGTGATCGTGCGTAAGGTAAAGCTGCTTCGCGATCTGACATGGGTATATGCCATCGGCGGTATTATCCTTTTGATGGCAGTACTTGTTCTGGCAACGGTTTCCGGTGGTGCCAAGCTGTCCGTGTCCATTACCCAGGGTGGCCCGACCTTTCAGTTTTCGGAGTTTGTCAAGATTACGTATGTCTTCTGTCTGGCGGGATTTTTCCGCAAGACGAATCTGACGTTTAAGGATATCGTAACGGCGACCGGCGTGGCAGCAGCCCATGTGCTGATCCTTGCGGTATCGAAGGATCTCGGTACGGCGCTCGTATTCTTTGCCGCATATGTGGTGCTGATCTATGTGGCGACCAGGAAGGTACGTTATCCGCTGGCTGCACTGGCCGGAGGTTCTCTGGCGGCCGTGGGTTCCTATTTTGTCATGGCACATGTCCGTGTGCGTGTGCAGGCATGGAAAGATCCTTTTGCGGACTACCAGAACGGCGGTTACCAGATCGCACAGGGACTTTTTGCGATCTGTGCGGGCGGCTGGTTTGGTACGGGACTGTTTGAAGGCTCGCCGGATACGATCCCGGTAGCCACACAGGACTTTATCTTTTCCGCCATCTGCGAGGAGCTGGGCGGCATCTTTGCGATCTGTCTGATCCTCGTATGTATGAGCTGTTTTCTGATGATCGTCAATATTTCGATGCGGCTGTCCAAGCGCTTTTACAAGCTGATCGCCCTCGGCCTCGGTGCGGAGTATGCGTTCCAGGTATTTTTAACGATCGGCGGCAATATCAAGTTTATTCCGATGACCGGTATCACGTTACCTCTGGTCAGTTACGGTGGCAGCTCCATCATCTGTTCCATCATGATGTTTGCCATCATCCAGGGACTCTATATCCTCCGGGAGGATGAGCAGGAGCTCAAGGAACAGCGACAGGCGGCAGAGGAAGAAGCAGCCTATAAGGAACAGTTAAAGCAGTACAACAGAGGTAAGAATAACTATGTCAAAGAAACAACACTCGAACAGAAAATCGAAGAAGAAACAAAAAAAAGCCTCAATTGGTAAGGAATATATCTTTATCTGCTACTTTTTTGTCATGATCTTTGTGGGCATGATCGGGTATATGGTGTATTTCCATTTTAATCTGTCCAGAGAGTTCCAGAACAGCTCCTACAATACCCGGGCCAAGTCCGCCGCAGAAAAGGTGATCCGCGGTGAGATCCGGGCATTCGGCGGTGAGGTGCTGGCAGAAACCAAGGTATCCTCGAATGGCACGGAGACGAGAAACTATCCGTACGATAACCTGTTTTCCCATGTGGTCGGCTATACAACGCAGGGGGGCAGCGGTCTGGAATCCAGTCAGGGGTATAATCTGCTGACCAGCGATTCCTTTATTCTGGATCAGATCAAAAGGGAGTTTCAGGATAAGAAGAAGTTGGGCGATACCGTCGTGACAACGCTTGATGTGAGTCTCCAGAAGGCTCTTTCCAAGGCGATTGGCGACCATAAAGGCGCTGCAGTTGCCATAGATCCGGAGACGGGTAAGGTGCTGGCCATGGTCAGCAAGCCGGATTTTGATCCGAATACGATTGAGAAAAAATACAGCAAACTGACAACGGATGAAGATAATTCGCCGCTTCTGAATCGTGCAACCAGCGGTCTGTATCCGCCGGGATCTACGTTTAAGATCATCACATCACTGGCATATTACCGCCAGTATGGCAGCGTCAGCAGCTTTTCCTATGACTGTGACGGTGCGATCACTGTGGATGACCATACGATCCACTGCTATGGCAATGAAAAACACGGCCATCAGGATTTTACCGAGCTGTTTGCCAATTCCTGTAATGCCGGTTTTGTATCGGTCGGTCTGACTCTGAAAAAGAGCGAATTCCGTTCGACGGCGGAAAGCCTTCTGTTTAATCAGGATCTGCCGTCTCCGGTGCGGTATAAATCCAGCCGTTTTACGTTGGATAACGATTCCGGTACAGCGCTGACGATGCAGACCTCGATCGGTCAGGGCAATACACTGGTGACACCGTATCATATGTGCCTGATCGCTTCGGCGATCGCCAACGATGGTTCCCTGATGACACCGTATCTGGTGGACCATATCGAGAACGACGGCGGCACGGTGGTCAAATCCTATGAGCCAAAAAGCTATGGCCTACTGATGAGCAAAAAGGAAGCCACTTTCCTGCAGGGGCTGATGCGTGCAACGGTAGAGGAAGGTACGGGTACCAAGCTGCAGAGCAAAAAGTATACAGCGTACGGAAAGACCGGTACTGCAGATTTTGATTCGGATCACGGCAAGCCGCATTCCTGGTTTGTCGGATATGCGGAAGCGGACGGTAAAAAGATCGCCGTCAGCGTGATCGTAGAGGCGTCCGGCACAGGCAGCAAGTATGCTGTTCCGGCAGCCAAAAAGGCTTTTGACACGTATTTTGACTAAACGGGCATAGTCCGGATGGTAAAAACGAAAACGAAAATGCGACAAAAGATTAGTTGCAACATATAACAAAAAAGGGTATACTGACTTTAGTAAGAGAAACACAACGCAGACAGGAGGACTTGCAATGATAGAGGCAGTGAGCTGTGGCGGGGTGGTAATATATCGCGGCAAGATTCTGACTCTGTACAAGAGCTACAAGAACAGATACGATGGCTGGGTGCTTCCCAAGGGCACGGTGGAGGCCGGTGAGGAGTACAAGGAGACTGCACTCCGGGAGGTCGCCGAGGAGACCGGTGTCCATGCGTCCATCATCAAGTATGTCGGCAAGAGTCAGTATACCTTTTCTATTCCCGGTGATGTTGTGGAAAAGCAGGTGCACTGGTATCTGATGATGGCTAACAGCTATTACAGCAAACCGCAGAGAGAAGAATATTTCGTTGACTCGGGATATTATAAATTCCATGAAGCTTACCATCTTCTTAAATTTTCCAATGAACGACAGATTCTGGAGATGGCCTATCAGCAGTATCAGGAGCTGAGACGTTCAAATCTATGGGGAACCCGCAAATATTTCTGACAGGCAGAATGGATCTGTGGATCCGTTTGGACAGACAGGATAAAAGGAGAGAGCAGATCTCTCCTTTTTTGCAAGATATAGCATCAAAGGATCCGACAGATCCTTTGTGCTTTATTTGAAACAGGGAGCAAAGCTTATGGTGCAATGGGCAAAGCATATTTATATGGGGGAACGCATACGAAAGCGGAGTACGCGTTATATGCACCGTATAGAGACCGGACACAGGATGGCAGGGCTGTATGTGATCACACTGTCCCCGCATCCGGACAACCAGCTGGAGATCCTGCAGGCGGTGGAGCTGTATCAGCCGATCGAAAGGGAACGGCTGTCGGTGATCGTCGGTCTCGCGTATGATTATGCGGAGGCGATGGATATTTTATACCGCATCATCGAGGATGCCGAAAGCGTCGGTATGCGTGGAAAGTTAAAAGCGTTTTTAATGCAACAGGAAGGGATACAGTGACAGTTATGGTGACGGTGATTTTGGGTATACTGAAGGTGATCGGGATCCTGCTGTTGATTATTCTCGGATTGCTGCTGTGTATTCTTTTGTGTGCGCTGTTTGTACCGGTGCGCTACCGTGTACAGGGACAGCGATCAGCGGAGGTTCCGCTGCAGGGGCAGGTTACGGTCAGCTGGCTTTTGCATCTGTTCGGGATCTGCGTGGATGCGAAAGAAACGGATATTTCCATAAAGCTGCGGATTTTTGGCATACCGCTGGACAGTCTGCGGGAGTTTTTAAGCCGCCGGAAAAAGAAAAAAAGGGCAAAGGCCAGAAAAAAAGCGGCTGTAGCAAAAAAGAAAGATACAAAGCATGTAAAACAGGAAGTACCAAGGCAACTGCCGGACAGGAAACCGACAGAAGAGGCTGTGCCGGTCAAAACGAGCGAACCGACAGAAAAGAAAAGCACTGCGACAGTGCAGAAAGCCGAAAAAATACAGGAAAACGTATCAGAAAAGGCAGCAGAACCGCAGACAGAGAAACTTCCCAAAAAGGAAGAACCGGTGAAACAGCCACAAAATGCGGCGACAGAACAAGAAAAATCCGGAGAGAACAGATTAGTCCGGTTCTTCAAGCGATTATGGCAGCTGCCGGGACGTATTCTGAAAAAAGTGCAGCAGGTATTAAAAAGTGCAGAGCATACAAAAAAGAGTCTCGGCACATTAAAAGCCTTTATCGACCGGCAGGAGACGAAAGGCGCGCTCCGACTGGTATGGAAAAAGGCGGTCCGTCTGGGGCGGCATATTTTGCCGCGAAAGCTGAAGGGATATTTTTCCTACGGCTTTTCCGATCCTGCAGATACCGGATATCTGCTGGCACTTTTGGGGGCACTTTATCCGGTGTATGGCGATCATGTAAAGGTTGAGCCGGATTTTCAGCAGAAAAAACTCGAATTTTCTTTGCAGGGCAGCGGCCGTGTCTACGGCATTGTCGTTCTGGTCAACGGCCTGCAGCTCTTCTTTGATAAGAATATACAGTTTATTTTAAAGAACAGAAAAAAGGAGGCCTAAACAATGGCAGACAGTGGATTTAAAAATACCGTAGAATCATTATTTTCAGGAATGGACAGCTTTTTATCCACCCGTACAGTTGTCGGTGATGCGATCACGGTCGGCGATGTGACCTTGCTTCCGCTGGTGGACGTATCCTTTGGCGTGGGTGCCGGTGCGTTTAATGAAGGCGGCAAAAACAAAGCCGGTGGCGGTATCGGCGGACGGATGAGCCCGAGTGCGATTCTGGTGATCGGGCCGAACGGCACCCGTCTTGTCAATGTCAAGAATCAGGATGCACTGACAAAGATCCTGGACATGGTGCCGGATCTGGCAGACCGTTTCGTGGAGAAGGATATTCCGCAGGAAGAAGAATCGGACAAATAATTCCTGCATATGTATAGGTTAAGAATGCAACGTGCAGGTATGATATGAATCAGCTGCTGGGTTTTGCCTTTTTCTGGCTGGGCTGCGGGATGCTTCTGCAGTTTTTCCTGCCGGATAAGCTGTGGGCTTTTGTACTGGCGGTAGGCCTGATGCTGCTTGGATATTATATGTTTTGTCAGGATAAGACATAGGAGGAATGTATCATGGAGTATGTGCTGGAAAATGAAAAAGTGAAAGCAACCTTTCGCAGAAAAAGTGCGGAGCTGATCTCTCTGATCCGCAAGGAGGATCAGAAAGAGCTGGTCTGGAACGGTGACAAGAAGTACTGGGGCTGGTCGGCGCCGGTGCTGTTTCCCTTTGTCGGTGCGGTAAAGGACGGTAAATACCGTTACCAGGGACAGGAATATACGATCGCCCATCATGGCTTTGCCAGAAATCAGGAATTTGATCTGCTGGCACATGAAGACGACAAGATCACCTTTGTTTTACAGCAGTCAGAAGAGACAAAGGCACATTATCCGTTTGATTTCCAGCTGGAGATTTCCTATGAGCTGGAAGACAGCTCCCTGCGCGTGATCTGGAAGGTGACCAATCCGGCCGAAGACAGGATGTATTTCTCCATCGGTGCACATCCGGCATTTATGTGTCCGGTAGCTGACGGTGAGAAGCAGTCCGATGGATATCTTTGTTTCCCGGATGCCCAGGGTGATGCGCTGGCCTATAAGCTGATCGACCTGTCCTGCGACTGTATCGCATCCCAGATGTATGATCTGCCGCTGACAGACCGCAAGGCAAAGATCACTGAGCATATGTTTGACAAGGATGCCCTGATCATCGAAAACCGTCAGGCAGGCATGGTCGGTCTGGCCGGAAGCGATGGACGTCCGTATCTGATGCTGACCTTTGATGCGCCGCTCTTTGGCATCTGGTCCCCGGCAGGCAAGAACGCACCGTTTATCTGTCTGGAGCCGTGGTATGGCCGCAGCGATGCCGTAGACTTTGATGGTACGCTGGAGCAAAGAGAATATGAGCAGTGCCTTGAGGGCGGCGAGACGTTTGAAACATCGTATCTGATCGCTGTCTGCCAGTAAGAAGATAAGCGGTATAGCGTGTATACGTGGCTGTGCGGCCCAGAGCCTCGGACATAAGCCGGAGACGGCATTGACAGCTGGAGCAAAAATGCGTATACTGTATGTAGAGTATGCAAAGAAAACGAAGGTGGACGTACGATGAATACCGGTTTGAATTTACAGACAGCCAAACAGCTGATGGAGATCATAGAAAAAAGAGCCGAAGCGCTGGGACAGAAGGCCGTGATCGCGCTGTGCAATGCCCATGGCAATCCGATTGCCGTACATTGTATGGACGATGCTTTTTTAGTGAGCTATGATGTGGCAACCAAGAAAGCCTATACCTCAGTGGCTGTAAAGATGTCCACGATGGAGTTGTCCAGGCTGGCACAGCCCGGCGGTACATTCTACGGTGTGGACAAGCTGGACGGCGGCCGAATCGTGATATTTGGCGGCGGCATTCCCTTAAAGGTCAACGGCGAGATCGTCGGTGGCTTAGGCATCAGCGGCGGCACCGGAGAAGAGGATCACGCGCTGGCAGTCTTTGGCGAGGCGGCGTTTCAGGAGCTTCTGAAATACCAGCAGAGTTGAGATCTTTTGAAGAAAAATGGTATTTTGAATATTTTTCGGCAAAAAACAAAAATTTCTCTTGCAAATTCAAATGCTATCTGATAAGATAACATATGTTGCAGGTCTGTGAGCAGACTAGTATATGTCGCAAGGAGGTGCTAATCATGGCAAAGTGTGCAATTTGTGAAAAAGGTGCTCATTTCGGAAACAACGTGAGCCATTCTCATAGAAGATCCAATAAGATGTGGAAATCCAACATCAAGACTGTTAAAGCTAATGTAAATGGAACTCCGAAGAGAATTCATGTCTGCACTTCTTGTTTAAGATCTGGTGCAGTAGAAAGAGCTTAATCAAAGAAATGTTTTAAAGCAGCACCATGTGTGCTGCTTTTTTTCTGCCTGTTTGTTCATTTTTGCTTAATTTTTTAAAAAACATTCCATTTTCAATGGAAACAGGGTATAATAATTTAAGTTATTATGAAAATTGCAAATAACAACCTATGGAGGAAACGATATGAAAGGTCATATGAGTACAGATTTAGGCCAGATTACCATTGATTCCGATGTGATCGCTGCGTATGCCGGCAGTGTAGCTATGGAAGTTTTCGGTATTGTAGGTATGGCAGCCATCAGCGTTAAAGATGGCGTGTTTAAACTTTTGAAAAAGGAAAGTCTCCGTCGTGGTGTACATGCTACGGTGACTGATAATAAGATCTCTCTGGAGTTTCATGTGATTGTTGCTTACGGTGTCAGCATCGGTGCAGTTGCCGATAATCTGATGGACAGCGTGAAACACAAGGTAGAGGGCTTCACCGGTATGGAAGTGGAGCATATTGATGTCCTCGTTGAAGGCATCCGTGTAATAGACTGATTTTAAGGAGGACGTTTTGATGTCTGCAAATACAATAGATGCGCAGATGCTGGCACGGATGTTTCTGTCCGGTGCCAGAAATCTGGAGTTAAAAAAGGAATGGATCAATGAGCTGAATGTATTCCCGGTGCCGGATGGTGATACGGGTACCAATATGACGATGACCATTCTTTCTGCTGTAGGCGAGGTGGAGAAGCTTTCTGATCTGACGATGACGACCGTATCCAAGGCCATGTCGTCCGGATCTCTTCGTGGCGCCAGAGGTAATTCGGGTGTTATCCTGTCCCAGCTGTTCCGTGGCTTTGGTAAATCTGTGAAGGAAAAAGAGATTCTCGGACTTGCTGATATCGCTGCAGCTGTGGAGAAGTCCTGTGAAACAGCCTACAAGGCAGTTATGAAGCCGAAGGAGGGTACGATCCTGACAGTAGCCCGCGGTGTGTCTGAAAAGGCTCGTGAGCTTGCGGCTCTGTCCGAAACAGAGGAGATTTCCATGGAGGATTTCCTGCGTCAGGTAGTGGATGAAGGTAATGCGACACTGGAGCGTACGCCAGAGCTTTTGCCGGTTCTGAAAGAGGCCGGTGTGGTCGATTCCGGTGGACAGGGTCTGATGTGTATCCTTGAGGGCGCATATCTGGCCTTTATCGGCAAGGATGTGACAGCCGGTGAGGGTGAGGATCAGCCGGAGGTTCTGAAATACAGCTACAGTGTAGCGTTCAAGATCAAACCGGCCGGACCGCTGGCTGAGGAGTCTGTCAAAGAGGTTAAGGAGTATATGGCAACGCTGGGCGATGCTGTTGTTTATCTGACCGATTCCGGCAAGGTACGTGTCCATATGCATACCAACGATCCGGGTATGGCTCTGACAAAGGCATTAAATTACGGTGCGCTGACGCTGATCTCCGTACACAATCTGCATGAGGATACGGAGAAGGAGCGTAAAGAGGACGCCGAGCTGATGGCTGAACTGATGGAGAGAGCCAAGGCTAAGGAAGAAAGTGCTGCTCCGGTGGAGAATAAGCCGGTCGGCTTTATCTCTGTATCTGTCGGTGCCGGTATGGGTGATATTTTCCGTGAGCTGGGTGTGGACTGCCTGATCGAGGGCGGCCAGACGATGAACCCGAGTACGGAGGATATGCTCAACGCGATCAAACAGGTACATGCCGATACGATCTTTATTCTGCCGAATAATAAAAATATCGTTATGGCGGCCAATCAGGCGCGCGACCTGACCGAGGATAAGAAGATCATCGTTGTTCCGACCAAGACGATCCCGCAGGGCCTTAGTGCGCTGATCACTTATGTGCCGGAGATGAGTGTCGAGGAGAACGAGGAGGCTATGCTTGAGGCTGTGTCTATGGTCAAGACGGCACAGATCACATATGCGGTACGCGATACAAAAATCGATGACAAGGAGATCCATGAGAATGATATCATGGCTGTCGGCGATCATGGTATTCTGGCTGTAGGTACAAAGATTGATGCGGTAGCTGTGGAGGCTGTCAGGGAGATGGCTGACGAGGATACGGAGCTGATCAGTATTTACTATGGTGAGGAGTACTCTGAGGAGGCAGCGAATGCGCTGGCTGCGGAGCTGGAGAATGTATATCCGGACTGCGATATTGAGGTAAATGCGGGTGGTCAGCCGATCTACTACTGCATTATTTCTGTAGAATGATAAAATATTGATGGGGTGTTGACGAAAATGTCCGCCCGCTTAGACAGCAAGGCTGTATATATAGATCCCTCCTGCGCTCCGCCTGCGCCGGTCCGAGCCTAGGGTCTCGGACTCTTGCTCGGGAAAGTCGCTGGGAGGGATTCTATATATACAGCCTTGCTGTCTAAACGGGCGGACATTTTTCTGGTTATGAATAAGAGCACTTGGAGGAGGAAGAGTATGGACGACAGAGAGCCGATCCGATCTTTAAAGGGGGTCGGTGAGAAGACAGAGAAATTGTTTGCCAAGCTTGGCATCCGGACAACGGGAGATCTGTTGCGGTATTATCCGCGGGAGTATGATATTTATAAGGCTCCGGTGCATATCGGGGAGATTAAGGTTGGTGAGAAGGCGGCGGTGATGGCGGCGCTGACGTTTCCGGTGGAGATGCGGGCGGTGAAGAAGCTGACGGTTTTGACGACAACGGTGCAGGATGCGACGGGAAAGCTGACACTTACCTGGTTTAATATGCCTTTTTTGCGTTCTACATTGAAGCGGGGGGCTGTGTTTGTGTTCCGGGGGCGGACGGTGATGAAGAATAACCGGCTGACGATGGAACAGCCGGAGATCTTTACGCTGAGTAAGTACGATGAGGTGCAGGAGACGATGCAGCCATTGTACGGGCTGACGGCGGGACTGTCGAATAAGACGGTGGCCAAGATGGTACGCAGTGCGCTGGATCAGACGGTGCTGACGGACTGGATGCCGGGGGAGCTGCAGAAGCGGTACGGGTTTGTCTCCCTCAGGCAGGCGATGGAGTGTATCCATTTTCCGAAGAATCAGGAGCTGTTTCTTTCGGCGAGAAAAAGACTCGCCTATGAGGAGTTTTTCCTCTTTATCCTGTGTATGCAGAAGCTGAAAAACCTGCAGGAGGATACGTGCAATCATTTTCCGATGAAGGCAGGCTGGAAGACGGAGGAGGTTATGGACTCTCTGCCTTACAGACTGACGGATGCGCAGCTTCGGGTCTGGACGCAGATGGAGAAGGATCTGGCTTCGGACACGCTGATGAACCGGCTGATCCAGGGCGATGTCGGCAGTGGTAAGACGATCCTGGCCTTTCTGGCGATGGTGATGGCGGATGAGAATGGCTGGCAGAGTGCATTGATGGCGCCGACAGAGGTACTGGCCCGGCAGCATTACGAGGATTTCTGCGCGCTTCTGACGGAAAATGACATGGATCCGTCGAAGGTTGTGTTGCTGACCGGCTCCTGTACGGCAAAGGAAAAGCGGGTTGCAAAGGAGCGGATCGCGCTGGGACTGGCATCCTTTGTGATCGGTACGCATGCGATGATCCAGGACAGTGTCGAATACAAGGCGCTGGGGCTTGTCATTACGGATGAGCAGCACCGGTTTGGTGTGCGGCAGAGGGAGGCACTTTCCACAAGAGGATATAAGCCGAATATTGCCGTTATGAGTGCTACGCCGATCCCGCGGACGCTGGCGATGATTCTGTATGGTGATCTGGATATTTCCATCGTGGATGAAAAACCGGCGAAGCGAAAGCCGATCAAAAACTGTGTGGTGGATACATCCTACCGGCAGACGGCGTATCGCTTTATCGAAAAGGAGCTGGAGGCCGGGCATCAGGCGTATGTGATCTGTCCGATGGTGGAGCCGAGCGAGGAGATTGAGGCGGAGAATGTGACGGATTATGCGGTGACCTGCCAGAAGATATTCAGAAATCACAAGGTAGGTCTGCTCCATGGCCAGATGCGTCCGGCGGACAAGGATGCGGTGATGGCGGCTTTTGCAGCCAACGAGATCCAGGTACTGGTATCCACGACCGTTGTGGAGGTCGGCGTGAATGTACCGAATGCTACGGTGATGATGGTGGAAAATGCCGAGCGCTTCGGACTGGCGCAGCTGCATCAGCTCCGGGGTCGCGTGGGCCGTGGAAAGGACCAGTCCTACTGTATCTTTATCCGGGGCAACGATGCGGAGGAAAACAGTAAGCGGCTGGATATCCTGCAAAAGACCAATGACGGTTTTGTAATCGCAGACGAGGATATGAAGCTGCGCGGGCCGGGGGACTTTTTCGGTATCCGGCAGAGCGGCCTGATGGAGTTTGCCATCGGCGATATTTACCGGGATACAGAGCTTTTGCAGCAGGCGTCGCAGGATGCGGCACAGATCCTTCGTGCAGATCCGCAGCTGTCGATGGAGGAACATCGTATGCTGGGCGCGCGGGTAGAACGGTATATGACACAGAAACTGCAGGATGTAGTTCTGTAAGATAAAAGGCAGTCTTTTCGTCAGAAAAAGGCTGCCTTTCTGGCTATACCGGGGGGTAACGATGGCAGTGCTTTGGGTTTTACGGGCAGATTGACCAGAAATTGTGCGAATATTTCGGCAATTCGCAGGAGAATTTTTCTGTTATCAAAATCTTTGGGATGGTATAATAGATAATAACAGTTTCCGGCGGGAAGGATCGCCGGAAGAAGGAGGGTATCTATGGAATCCATGTACAAAGTTTATGCGGCAAAAGATAACCGCATCCAGTTAAAGATTTTCCCGGGACATTTTGCAACGACCCAGTCCCATATCACCCATTGTCTGGATATGGTGACAATGAAATCCCGTTGTTCCGAAGCACAGCGTATCGCAGATGTACTGGCCACGGATTATGAGGCGTCCATTCCGGTGGATTCGATCATCTGTCTGGATGGCACGGAGGTGATCGGTGCGTTTCTTGCAGAACGTCTGTCCAGAAGCGGTGTTATTTCCATGAATGCCCACCAGACCATGTATATCGTATCGCCGGAGATCGTACATACCGGTCAGCTGATCTTCCGTGACAACAGCCAGAGTATGATCGGCGGCAAGAATGTCCTGATTCTGGCAGGATCGATCACGACCGGTAATACGCTGACCAATACGATCAACAGCGTACTGTATTACGGTGGCAAGATCACCGGTGTTTCCGCTATTTTCAGCGCTGTCAGCAAGGTGGCAGATATGCCGATCCATGCGGTATTTACCGGACGGGATATCCCGGGCTACCATACCTATCCGAGCCACGACTGTCCGCTGTGTAAGCAGAAGATCAAGGTGGACGGCCTTGTCAGCAGTTACGGTTATTCCAAACTGTAAGAGATCAGAGAAATTTTATATGGAAATATCCTGTGCCACAGTCGATTTTTGAGACTGTGGCACTTGTTTTTCCTGAAATAGTAAGAAAAAGGGCAGGGATTGTCGGATTTTTTACAAGTTGCTGTAGTAAAGTCCATGTCAGTATGGTATAGTTTTAGAATATGAAATGAAAAGAGAGATGTGTAAAGCCATGAAAAGAAAGAAAAAATGCATGCTGCTGCTTCTGTGTTTACTGGCGGGTCTTTTGCTTTTGCCAAATACAGCGCAGGCAGCAAAAAAGAAAAAAACAGTAAGAACGAGCCAGTACACGATCTATGTCAACCGTAAAACCAATCTGGTCAATGTCGTAGATACCAAGAGCCATGCGCTGGTGCGGGCGATGTACTGCTCAACCGGCAAGAAGAATTCTACGATCCGTGGTACATACTGGACCAAGGCGAAGTATCGCTGGAGAAAGCTGGTCGGCAATGTATATGGACAGTATTCCACCAGAATCAGCGGAGCCTATCTGTTCCATTCCGTACCGTATAAAAAGAAAAATATCCGTACGCTGGAAAGAGAAGAGTTTAACAAGCTTGGCAAACAGGCATCCAAGGGCTGTGTACGTCTGAGTGTGGCAGATGCCAAATGGATTTATGACAAGTGTAAGATCGGCACGAGGGTCGTGATCAACGATACCAAGGTGCTGCAGAAACCGGCAACAACCCCGGTAAAAATCCCGTCGAATGACAAATCCGGCTGGGATCCGACTGATCCGGATCCGAAAAACCCGTATTATCCGAAGATCACACTGGTCAATAAGAACAAAACAATCGCAAAGGATTCTGAGTTTGATCCGCTTTTGCAGGTGGCGCTGTCCTCCAAAACAATGTCGCAGGAGGAGATGCAGAGCGCAGTAAAGATCGATGGTAGTGTGAATACGCAGGTACCGGGCAAATATAAGGTGACTTATACGCTGATGGATCCGAATACCCACTTAAAGGCACAGACATCCTATGTCTTTACTGTAAAGTAGAGTAGAAGTAAAAGCTTGAACGAAAGAGAGAAAAATATTGGAACAGATTATTAAAATCAATTCGATCATCAACAATTTCGTCTGGGGCGTTCCGGCGATGATCTGTATCATTGGCGTAGGTCTTTTGCTGAGCTGCAAGACCCGTTTTCTGCAGATCCGCAAATTCGGTTATGCCATGAAGAGCACCATCGGACGTATGTTTAAGAAAAAGGAAGCCTCGGACGGTTCAGTTACACCGTTCCAGGCGGTCTGTACGGCTCTCGCCGCGACCGTGGGCACAGGAAATATCGCCGGTGTGGCCGGAGCCATCGCTATCGGCGGACCGGGTGCGGTATTCTGGATGTGGTGCAGCGCAGTGCTCGGTATGTGTACCAAATTTGCCGAGGTCACACTGGCTGTCTATTATCGTGAAAAAAATAAAGAGGGCGACTGGGTTGGTGGCCCAATGTATTATATCAGAAACGGACTTTCCAAAAACTGGCATTTCCTGGCGGCAATCTATGCCATACTGGGTGTACTGACTGTATTTGGTACAGGTAATGCCACACAGGTCAATACGATCATCACTGCAGTGGACAGCGTGCTGCAGAATATGAATGTCTGTCCACCGGAGTATTTTGCCCGTGTGAATCTGGTGATCGGTGTGCTGATCGCGCTTCTGGTTGCATTGATCCTTGTCGGCGGACTGAAGCGTATCGGTACGGTAACGGAGCGTCTGGTTCCGTTTATGGCAGCGCTGTATGTGATCTTGGCGGTTGGCGTCCTGATCCTCAATTACCAGCGCGTTCCGGCGGCTTTTGGCCAGATTTTCACCTGTGCCTTTAATCCGGCGGCTATGACCGGTGGTCTGGTCGGCAGTATGTTTACCAGCATGAAAAAGGGTGTATCCCGCGGTATCTTCTCTAACGAGGCCGGTCTTGGTACAGGCTCCATCGCCCATGCGGCTTCCGATATCAAGGAGCCGGTACAGCAGGGCTTTTTCGGTATCTTTGAGGTGTTCATGGATACGATCGTTATCTGTACGCTGACAGCTCTTGTTATTCTGACAAGTGGCGTATCTATTGGCTTCGGTCAGGCTGCAGGTGCAGAGCTGACGATCAGCGGTTTTACGTCTACATACGGCGGCTGGGTATCAATCGTTACCGCCGTGGCTATGTGCTGTTTTGCTCTGTCGACAACGATCGGCTGGGGACTTTACGGTACCCGCTGTATCGAGTACCTGTTTGGCAGTAAGGTCAACAAGGGCTTTATGCTCGTGTATTCCTTCATTGCCATCATCGGCGCTACGACAGATCTCGGCGTGATCTGGGATATCTCCGAGACGTTCAATGGTCTTATGGTTATCCCGAACCTGATCGCCCTGCTCCTGCTGTCCGGTAAGGTGAAGGAGCTGGTCAACGATTATTTTGCAAGAAAAGCAGCAAAGAGCAAATAAATCATGTATACAGTGAAAGAAAATGGTCTGTAAGATCAGATAAAGCTGTACAGAACAGCAGAGGGACTGCCCGTAAGGGCGGTCCTTTTTATGTTGCCGTGCATATGAAAAAAAGTAATATGACGATTCGAACAGAGAATTTTATTTTTATACACTGCCGTTTTATGATGAAAACAAAAAAAGAAGGGAAAAGGCATGGAAACAAAAGTGGAAAAAGTGTTGGAGCAACTTGGAACATACAGTACTCCCGAACTGTGTGACGGCTCTGCTTACAATCCGGCAATGGATTATGGTATCAAAAGGCAGGTAACAGAAAAAAAGATTGTTGGTATAGCCTATCCGGTGCTGCCAGACTATGGATGCAGTGGAATCATTCCGGATGCCATATTGCAGGCAGAACCCGGTCATATTCTTGTCATTGCAGGCAAAGGATTCTGTAAAGCGTCTTTCTGGGGTGATCACAGGAGCCTGTGTGCGGCCAGAAAAGGTCTGGCAGGTGTTATTATTGATGGTGCATTTCGGGATATAGATGGCTGTAAAGAAGCTGAATTCCCTGTGTTTGCCAGAACTGTAGTGCCAAACAGTGCGGACAAATCCAGAGGAGGACGGCTGAATGTCCCTGTAGAATGTGGAGGGCAGAGGATTTCTCCGGGAGATTTTATCATAGGAGATGCCAATGGTGTTGTCGTTATAAAGCCCCATGAAGTGACGGCAGTGATGCAAAAAGCAGATGCCAAGCGGAAGGCCGAGAACGAAACGATACGGAAAATGGAAGAGACCGGTGAAATTCTGCCACGTGTCATATGGCAGAGATAGGGTAAAGGAGGAAGTTGTATGGCGTTACATATTATTGATGAAGCAAACCGTTGTATGAACTGTAAGAAACCAATGTGTCAGCAGGGATGTCCGATCCATACGCCCATTCCGCATATTATTGCACTGTTTAAAGAGAAGAACGTGATGCAGGCCGGAGAAGAGCTGTTTGAAAACAATCCGATGTCTGTGATCTGTGCAACGGTCTGTAATCATGAAAAACAATGTGCCGGACACTGCATACTGGGCCGGAAGGGCAATCCGGTACATTTTTCCAGTATTGAAAGCTTTATCTCGGATACCTATCTTGACCGTATGACGATAGAGACTGCCCCGAAAAAGAATATACGGGTTGCAGTTGTCGGTTCGGGACCGGCCGGCATGACAGTTGCGATCCTTCTGGCAAAGCAGGGATATGATGTAACGATCTTTGAATATAAGGATAAAATCGGTGGAATTACACAGTATGGCATACCGGAATTTCGTCTGCCAAAATCTGTACTGGAACGGTATCAGAATCTTCTGCTAAAGCTTGGCGTAAAGATCCGTCCAAATACGATCATCGGCGCCGTATTAAAAATTGATGATCTGCTGCGGGATGGATACAAAACCGTATTTGTCGGGACAGGCGTATGGAAAGCAAAAAATCTGGGAATTCCGGGAGAAAGTCTTGGGAATGTCCATTTCGGTATCGATTATCTTGCCAATCCTTCGGCATATCATCTGGGAGAAAATGTGGCCATCATCGGTATGGGAAATGCAGCGATGGATGTGGCAAGGACAGCCTTGCGAAACGGGGCAAAGCATGTGACGCTGTATGCCCGGGGAAAGGCGATTGCTGCAAGCTCACACGAAACGGCGTATGCACAGCTGGATGGTGCAGAACTGGTCTTTTGTAAAGAAATTCAGCGTATCACGGACAAAGGACCTGTATTTAAGACATCTGTTCTGGATGAAAACGACAAAGTTACGGGGGATGAAGAAGGCGAAGAGCTGATACCGGCAGATTCTGTGATCATTTCCATCAGCCAGGGACCGCGAAAAAAACTGGTTCGAACAACCGTCGGACTGGAAGCTGCCACGAACGGTCTTCTGATCGTGGATGAAAATTATATGACAACAAAGGCCGGTGTATTTGCAGCCGGGGATGTGGTCAGTGGGTCAAAGACAGTAGTAGACGCCGTGGCCGGAGCCAAGAAGGCAGCTTTTGCCATGATGCAGTATATGGAAAAAGACGCTGACGCACATTCCATTTGCGAATGACATCATAGATTTAAACGATTTTATGTGAAAGAAAAAGCTTCGTATAATACAAAGTGAAAAGAGACAAAAGCCGACAGTATTAACCACACAAAGCGCTTATGTATCGAAAAAAAGGAGGTACATGAATTTGGGAAAATCTATCACCAGAAAGATCCTGGAATCGCACTATGTAAAGGGAAGCATGATTCCGGGAGAGGAAGTTTTTATCAAAGTCGATCAGACACTGACACATGATATCAATGCGGTTATGACGTATCTGGCCTTTGAGGCAATCGGGCTTGACCGCATCCGTACAGAGTGCAGTGTCAGCTATCTGGATCACAATCTGTTATATGTCGATCACAAAACACCGGATGACCACATCTATCTGCAGTCAGCAGCAAAACGCTTTGGTGTCCATGTGTCCCGTCCGGGAAATGGTATCTGTCATACTGTACATGTAGCCCGTTTTGGTATACCGGGCAAGATCAGCATGGGTGGGGACAGTCATACACCACACGGCGGCTCCATTGGTATGCTTTGCATAGGAGTTGGCGGTATGGATGTGGCAACGGCCATGACCGGTGTGCCGATGCGTCTGAAAATGCCACGGATTATCAATGTAAAGCTGAACGGACATCTGAAACCGGGCGTAAACACGAAAGAAATCATCCTGGAAATGCTGCGCCGTATATCCATTAAGGGAGGCCTTGGCAATGTATACGAATATACCGGTGAAGGTGCGGCTGCACTGGAGGTTCCCCAGAGAGCAACGATCACCAACATGGGGGCAGAGCTTGGTGCGACAACTTCGATTTTTCCCGCAGATGAACAGGTCAGAAAATTTCTGAAAGCACAGGGAAGAGAGCAGGACTACAGAGAAATCTTACCGGATGCAGATGCCGAGTATGATGATGTGATTGAGATCGACCTTGACACACTGGTACCTATGGTGGCCTGTCCACATCAGCCGGATAATGTCAAAAAGATGGATGAAGTGGAAAAACTGCCGGTGCAGCAGGTATTTATAGGCAGCTGTACCAATACGAGTTACGCAGATGTGGCAAAAGCAGCGACGGTATTCAAAGGACATAAGGTAAATGATAATGTCAGCTGTACCTGTGCTGTGGCATCCCGCCAGACCTATCAGGAATTGCTGAGAGACGGATATATCAATGATCTGCTGGAGGCCGGTGTGCGTATGCTGGAGGTATCCTGCGGACCATGTTGTGCAATTGGACAGACTCCGGCTACAGAAGGTATTGCTGTGCGTACGTCGAACCGGAACTTCAAAGGCCGTGCAGGTAATCCGAATGCAAAGATTTATCTGGTCAGTCCGGAAAGTGCTGCGGCAACAGCCATCAAAGGTACATTTGCCACTGCAGAGGAGATCATGGGAAAGGATATTGTAAAACTGGCAGATATCCATGAACCGGAGCAGTATATCGTCAATGATAATATGCTGATCTTTCCGCTGCCGGAAGAGGAGGCAAAAAAGGTTGAAATTGTCAAGGGACCGAATATCAAATTTCTTCCGGTACCGGAAGCTCCTCAGGAAACGCTGGAAGTACCGGTCAGCCTGAAAGGCGGAGACAATATTTCCACCGATGATATCACACCGGCCAGCGCCGAATTTTCCAGTATGCGTTCGAACATTCCACTGATGAGCCAGTACTGCTATCTCAGATATGCACCGGACTTTGCTGCTAGGGCAAAGGAGCTGGGAAAGAGTATCATTATTGGTGGTGAGAATTATGGCCAGGGCTCATCCCGCGAACATGCAGCCATCAATCCGATGTATCTTGGTGTAAAATGTGTGATTGCAAAGAGCATTGCCCGTATCCATAAAGGAAACCTTGTCAACCACGGTATCATTCCCATGCTGTTTGCAGAACCGGCGGATTATGACAGAATCGATCTTCTGGATACCCTGAAGATCGAACATCTGTTAGAACAGATTCCAACCCGGACAGTGACAGTGACTGATGTAACGAAAGGATTTTCTTTTGAGGTGAAACTGGATCTTTCCGATAATGAAGTGGAAGTTGTTTTATGTGGTGGCCAGCTCAGATATCTGAAAAAGCAGCTGGAAGAACAGGAGTGATCATATGAGTATTTGTGCGACAGATATAGAGAATGCCAGAAATAAATTTGCAGCACTGATCCAACAGGAAGATGTGCGTATAAAGCGGATGAAAGCGTCGGCAAAAGCCGTGGATATTTCCAAAAAGGACGAGATTGTTGTGGGGGTACTTCCGGGAGACGGTGTCGGACCGATTCTGATGAAACAGGCTCTGCGGGTGCTGGAGTTTCTGATGAAGGATGAAATCGCTTCCGGCAGGCTGAAAATCCGCCATATTGAAGGTATGACGATTGAAAACCGTGTGGCAAAGATGGAGAGCCTGCCCGCCGATATCCTGCCGGAAATCAAAGCCTGCGATGTACTTTTGAAAGGCCCGATGACAACACCGAGAGCCGGAGACGGTCTGCCAAATCTTGTCAGTGCAAACAGTCTGCTGCGGCGGGAACTGGAATTGTTTGCAGCCGTACGCCCGATCCGGATCAAAGAACATGATATTGACTGGACGTTTTTCAGAGAAAATATTGAAGGTGAATATATCTGGGGGGATAAAGGTATTCAGGTCAATGAGGATCTTGCCGTGGATTTTAAAGTACAGACAAAGCAGGGGAGTGAGCGGATTGCCAGAGCAGCGTTTGAGTTTGCGAGAAAGAATGGCAAAAAGAATGTAACGATCATTACAAAAGCCAATATTGTCAAACTGGTAGATGGTAATTTTATCAAGGCAGTCAGAAAAGTCGGCGAAGAGTATCCGGAGATCGAGATTCAGGAGAGACTGGTGGATGCCATGTGTGCCAAGATGCTGGATCCGAAATTTAATCAGGGAATCGAGGTTGTCGTGCTTCCAAATCTGTACGGTGATATCGTGACAGATGTGGCTGCTGAACATGCCGGTGGGCTGGGAAATGCCTGCTCATCCAATATCGGCAACCAGTATGCGCTGTTCGAGGCAATCCACGGTACAGCACCGGCACTGATGAGCCAGGGGCTTGGCGATTATGCCAATCCCAGCAGCCTGATCCGGGCAGTCGGCCAGATGCTGATCCATATCGGATATGCAGACCGTAATGCGCTGCTTGACAAAGCTATGGAAATCTGCACGGAGACGGAAAAGAAACTTGTCGTGGATGCCGATCCTGCACACGCTACAGCTGCAGAATTTACAGAGTATCTTCTGGAAACCATGCAAAAGCTGCAGTAAAGCCCGGTAGTCCGTATCTGTGAGGTTACTCCTCCAAAACAACCGCAGATACTGATTATAGAACCATCAATTGCAACAAAGCAATGGCGGAACTTTGTGAGAAGTTCCGCTTTTGCACTGCCGGAAGATATGATACTATAGAATAAAGTATATGTTCAGTATCAGAAAGCAAGAGAAAACGAGGAGGCACCGGCATGAAAGACTCTGACTGGATCATCCTGGATGAACTGCATAAAAATCCGAATATGACCAAAGTGGCCAATCTTTTGTATATGACACAGCCATCTTTGACCAAAAGGCTGCAGCATATGGAAGAAGAATTTGCTGTAACGATCGTTGACCGTACGCCAAAGGGGTTAAGCTTTACAAAAGAGGGAGAGTATCTGGCAAAACAGGCGAGGGAATATCTGGATTTTCTGGAAAAAACAAAGGCAACGATCCGCGGTATGCAGGAAAGCGGAGAGGGAGAGATCATCATAGGTTCTTCCTATACGTTCAGTAAGTTTGTCCTTTCGGATCTTTTGCTGGCCTACAGGGCTTCCCATCCGCATATTCAGTTTAATATTATTAATGAACAGAGTGATATCCTGTTTCGGCGGATGTTGGATGAGTCGATCGATGTGGGTTTTATCCGCGGAGATTATGAGGGCAGCGTAAACCGTACCTGTTTTGGTAAAGACCGTGCGTATCTGGTGACAAAAGAACCGACAGATCTTGCGGCATTACAGGATATGCAGTACATAGCCTATCGTACAAATGACAGGACAAAGGAGATTTTAAACAGCTGGTGGGAAGATGTTCTGGGAACGGGTCTTCCGGCCGGTATGGTGGTCGGCTATGTCGATGTGGCATGGCAGCTGATTGCCAAAGGGCTTGGCTATACGGTCTGTTTTCTTCCGGCTTCTTTTGAAAATACCTATGGACTCAGCCTGACACCGATCTCTTACGGAAACGGAGAACCGGTCACACGGAATACATGGTTTATCTATTCAAAAAACAAAAGAATATCCCCTATGCTTGAAGAGTTTGTTACCTACATTGAACAGGGTATAAAAGAGAGGGTATGCGATGAAAAACACAGACTGGAAGATACTGACAGTCCTGTATGATACCTGCAGTATGACGAAGGCGGCAGATGTGCTGTATATGACACAGTCGGCACTGACAAAAAGGGTGAGGGCGATGGAGACAGAGTGGGGTGTTGAAATCGTCAAACGGAGCAGTCAGGGCGTCTGTTTTACGGAAAACGGGACCTATCTGGTAAAAAAAGCAAGGATCATCACAGATTTTATGCGGGAGATCGAGGAACATTTTGCAGACAGCAAGAGCACAAAAACGCTGCTTCGGGTGGGGGTTCCCAATTCCTTTTCCCGGATCCATCTGCCACAGCTTCTGAAGCACTATCAGATGACCGCTGATGATCTGGAATTTCGGTTTGTCCCTAATAACAGCGATACGATCATACAGCAGCTGACCAGCCGGACGATCGACATCGGGATCGTCTGCGGGGAATATCCTTTTATCGGGGAAAAGGTATGTCTTCTGGCAGAACAGATGTACATGGTCACGCCAAAGGGAATGAAGTTTGAAGAAATCGAGGAACAGCCACTGATCGAATCTTGTTTTAATTCGGTGGTCAAGCTGATGGTCAATCAGTGGTGGCAGAGCCATTTTGGCGTATTGCCACAGAGTACACATAAAGTGCCTTATGCAGATATAGCCATTGAAATGGTTGAGCAGGGGCTGGGGGTTACCTTTGTATTTGGTGCCGGGTGGAAAGTAGACGAGACAAGGCTGCAGAAATTACCGGTGTATGACAGTAACGGCGAGGTCGTCAGCCGTAATGTCTGGATGATGATCAATGATGGCTGTATGCAAAAAGAAAGTATCATGGATTTTATCAGCTTTGTAGAAAAGTATTATCATGTGAATTGTTAAGCGAGGGGCTTCCTGAAAGGGAAGCTTCTTTTTGTCTCCGGAGAGATACCGGAGGCTTTTTCCTTTTGTGCACTGTTGCCGTGTGTAATTCCATAATGGAATGACGGGTGCAGTCATATTCTGAATTTCAGTTTGACAGCCGCGATTCTTATACTGGAAGTAACAAAACACATGGGACAAAACACAAAGGAGGTAAAAATCATGCAGTATGCATACGTGGGATGTCGAACGACAAAAGAAAGAAATGCCAGAGGAAAAGGTCTGGCGGTGTATCAGATTACGGAAAGCGGCGACTGGAAACTGCTGCAGTGTCTGGAAACGGAGCCAAATCCATCGTTTCAGACGCTGGATCGGGAGGGTAGATTTCTGTACAGCGTGCATGGGGATCTGACAAAGGTATCCAGCTACCGGGTGCTTGCAGACCATCGTCTGGAACACATCAATACAATTGACATCGGCGGGAAAAATCCGGTGGATATTACCGTGGACAAAGAAAACAGCCATGTGATCGTAGCTACTCTGCAGGGGGGAACACTGTATACGATCGAGCGAAAAGAAGACGGATCACTGGGAGATGTCTGTGCCACATTTACCTATGAAGGGAAAACAGATGGACAGGTATCTACGATCCATCAGTGTCTCTGGGATCAGAAGAAAAACTATCTGTTTGCCTGCGCACAGGGCAGAGGCAACGGCTTTGGACAGATGCGGGCACTTTCTTATGATGGCAGGAGCGGACAGTTTACGGAAACGGACCGCTTTTATTCCCGGACATGGGATGAACCGCGCCATGCGGCTGTACATCCGAACAATCGCTGGGTGTATATGTGTGAGGAAAAAGGAAATAAGGTGCTGTTTTTCAACTTTGCTGATACGACAGGAAAATTGGAGGCTTTGCAGGAGCTGACAACCGTTCCGGAGACGGTGACCGGATATTCTGATGCCAGCGAGGTCATGGTAGATCCCAGCGGATGCTTTGTACTGGTATCCAACCGATACACAGACAGTATTGCCGTATACCGTATTGATCCGGTGACAGGCTATCTGAAGACAACGGGATTTTATCCCTGCCTGGGAAAAACACCACGTTTTTTCTGCTTTGGAGATAACGGACGTTGTTACGTTGCCAACGAGGACAGCGATACGATCATTGAATTTACTTTTGACACGGTAACCGGACAGCTGATACCGACACTGCGGGTGATTGAAACGGGAAGCCCGGTCTGCATCACATTTGCGTGATCACGAAAGGAGGACAAAATGAATTTAGGACTGTTATCCCTGATTTTACTTCTGGTTGCTATCGTGATCGGGTTTGTAAGAAATGTAAATGTCGGTATCTTATGTATTGGATTTTCCATGATCCTGACGCTTCTGTTTGACAGTATTACGGCAAAAGATGTGATCTCTGGTTTCGGAACATCCCTGTTTATCCAGATGGTAGGTGTGACCTATCTGTTTGCGATTATCAATGGAAACGGTACGCTGGAGCTTATGGCCAGAAAAATTGTAAATCTTGTTCCGGCCAGAGTGATCCCGGTGGTCATGTTCCTGATCGGTATGGTGTTAAGTGCTGTCGGCCCGGGCTCCATTCCCTGCCTGGCTATCATTCCGGTCATTGCGATTCCGCTGTCCGTATCTGCCGGGATCAACCCGATCATGACAGCGATCATCGGTGATATGGGTGCCATGGCAGGACGTATGAGTCCGTTGACGCCGGAAGCAGCTGTTGTCCGTGATCTGATGATGGAACAGGGGCTGGAAGCCAATACTGTGCCGATCATGTATTGTACGATTCTGACAACGGTCATCTGTGCTGTTTTTGTGTACATTTACTATAAAGGCTGGAGAGTGGAAAAAACAGTCGATGGAAGAGCAAAAGAAAAACTGCCGAATTTTACCTGGAAGCAGCTGCTTTCTCTGGCAGGACTGGCACTGATGGCTTTTGGTGTGCTGGTGCTTTCCTGGAATGTGGGACTGACCGGATTTCTGATCGGCAGTGTGCTGGTGATCCTGCAGTGCGGCGACGAAAAGAAGGCTGTGGCCGGTGTGCCGTGGAATGTGATCCTGATGGTTCTGGGTGTGGGTATGCTGATGAATATTGTATCTCTTTCCGGTGGTATTGATATTCTGGTATCCGGCCTGCAGACGGTTATGGATGAGAAAACGGCTGCGCCGATCATGGCGATACTGGCCGGTGTGATGTCTTTCTTCAGCTCCGGACTTGGCGTAGTATTCCCGACACTGATCCCGATCAGTGGTACGCTGGCTTCGAGCATTGGTGCGGATGGCGTATTTCTGGTTGCCATGGTCGTGATCGGTGGCACGATCGCCGGATATACTCCGATTTCGACGACAGGTGCATTGATCATGGCCGGTGTGGCCCAGCAGAAGGATGCGGAAAAGCGTTTTCCGCAGAACCGGATGTTTGTTGAACTGTTTGCGGTATCCATGATCAATCTTGTGGTGCTGGCTGTACTGGCCATATGTCATGTATACAAACTGTTTGTATAAAACACTATGCTTTTCTTTTATACCTGTATTCTTTTTGGTGATTTTACGAAATCGGGATAATGCACGTACAATAGACCTATAAATAAAGAGACAACGGTCAGAAAAAGACAGACCGGATACGAGGAGGGATTATAGAATGGAAATTCAGAAAGCGGCAGCAGCCGGTACGATGGAATCCAGTGATGCACTCGTAACAGTGGAACCTGCAACAGCAGGCACAGGGATCGATCTGGAGCTGGACAGTGTGGTGATCCACCAGTTTGGCAATAAGATCCGCCAGACGGTGACAGAGGTGCTGCATCGTCTTGATGTGGAGGATGTACATATCCGTATTATTGACAAAGGAGCACTTGACTGTACATTAAAGGCCCGTGTGGAATGTGCCGTATACAGAAGTGCAGGGCAGACAGATCATCTGCCGTGGGGAGGTGCGATACGATCATGAATCCGAACAAAAAAAGACTGAGAAGAACGATGATGTTTCTGAACTGCCAGAAGCCGGGACTGATCAAGGATCCGTATATTTACAAACCGGATTCGATCATGCTGGATCTGGAGGATGCCGTGGCAGAAAAAGAAAAGGACGCGGCAAGATATTCTCTCTATCATGCCTTGCAGGAGATTGACTACCGCAACGTGGAGCGTGTAGTGCGTATCAACGGACTGGATACCCAGTACTGGAAAGAGGATATCCGGGCCAGTGTGGCCGGTGGTGCCGATTCCATCCGTATTCCGAAAACAGAAAGCGCTGAGGATGTAAAGCGCGTGGAAGCAGAAGTAATCAAAGCAGAAAAGGAATTTGGTATTCCTGAGGGGCGTACACTGATCATGGCGGCGCTGGAATCCGCTATGGGTATTATGAAAGCACTGGAAATCTGTCAGTCTTCCGAGAGACTTTTTGGTATCGCTTTAAGCGGTGGCGACTATTCGAAGGATTTGCAGACGACGATCTCGGGAACGGGCGTAGAATTTGCGGGAGCAAGACAGCTGATGATCATTGCTGCCCGTGCGGCAAAGGTACAGTGTTTTGATACGGTATTTACCAATCTGGATGATATGGAGACTTTTGCCGAAGAGGTAAAGATGGTAAAAGCTATGGGATTTGATGGCAAATCCATCATCAATCCGCGTCAGATCTCGGTGGTACATGAGATTTATACACCGTCCCGGAAAGAAATCATCTTCTCGGAAAAAGTTGTAAAAGAGATCGAGGAAAAGAGCGCACAGGGTATTGGCGTATTTACCGTAGATGGCAAGATGATCGATATTGCCTTTTATGATGGCGCAAAGCGTGTGATCGAGCTGGCAAAAGCATCCGGTGTGTATAAGGGGGATCTGTAAGATGAAAAACGCAGTAGGAAGAGAGATTCCGGAAGAGATCCTGGCCCAGACAGGAAAGGAAGTCTTTCAGGGGAATTATTATAAAGACAATATGGAATTCCATAAAAACGGGCCGATCGTCAAGGTTGTTATGAATCATGATACCAGCAAGATGGTCAGCTCCATTCATGAAGCACTCGTAAAGTGTAATGCACATGACGGCATGACACTGGGATTTCACCATCATTTCCGTGAAGGTGATCTGGTCGTCTGTATGGTTATGCGGGAAGTACAGAAGATGGGTATTAAGAATGTGACGATCTGTGCATCCTCCCTCGGAAAAGCCCACGACGATCTTGTGCCTATGATCGAGGACGGTACGATCACCAATATCGAATCCTCCGGTGTGCGTGGAAAGATCGGAGAAGCCATTTCCGCAGGTAAGCTGAAAGGGCTGGCGATCATGCGCTCCCACGGCGGCCGTGTCCGTGCGATCCAGACGGGGGAGACTACGATTGATATCTCCTTTATCGGTGCACCGACCTGTGACGACTATGGCAACTGCCGTGCCGTAGGTGGTAAGAGTAATTGTGGTGTTCTGTCCTATTCCTTTGTGGATGGCAACCATGCCAATAAGGTTGTGGCCATTACAGACTGTCTGGTGCCGTTTCCAAATTATCCGGCACATGTGGCAGGTACAAAGGTCGATTATGTCTGCGTAGTGGATCAGATCGGCAATCCGGAAAAGATTGCCACCGGTGCGGCAAAACCGACAACAGATGTGAGAAAACTTCTCATGGCGGACTATTGCACCCAGGTGGTTGTCAATACACCGTATTTCAAAAATGGATTTTCCTATCAGACAGGTGTTGGCGGTGCGTCCATTGCATCGGCAATCTCGCTGGCAAAGATCATGCGTGAACGGGATATCAAGATGGGATTTGCCGTTGGCGGTATGACAAAGCCCATGGTGGATATGCTTGAAGAGGGGCTGATCGGTAAGCTGATGGATACGCAGGCTTTTGATCTGGATGCGGTCAATAACATTGTCCGCCCCAACCATTTCCGTATCAGTGCCGGTGCGTATGCCAACCCGTTCAATAAGGGTGCATTTGTCAATAAGCTGGATTATGTTGTACTGGCGGCACTGGAAGTGGATGTGCATTTTAACTGTAATGTTGTCGTTGGTTCAGACGGTACGATCACCGGAGCACAGGGCGGTCATCCGGATGCTGCGCAGGGTGCAAAGTGCACGATCGTTATCTGCCCGTTATTACAGGGACGTATTCCTGCAATCTGTACGGATGTTACGACGGTAACCACACCGGGAGAATCTGTGGATGTGGTTGTTACCGATTATGGTGTGGCTGTTAATCCTGCCAGACCGGAGCTTCTGGAGGCACTTAGAGGTGTGGATGGCATACCGTTAAAGACCATCGAAGAACTCAGAGACATAGCATATGGCATTGTGGGAGAACCGGAGCCAGTGCAGTTTACCGACAAAGTTGTTGGTATCATCGAAGCCAGGGACGGTACGATTATGGATGTGGTACGTCAGGTAAAACCTTTTACATTTAAGGAGGACTAAGGCATGGTAAAGTTATACGAAGGCGGCGTTTTTCTGAAACATGGTACCGAGATCGTGCCGGAAAAGGAGGCTGTCGGTCTTTCAAAGGAAGAGGCGAAAAAGGGTACGATCGCCTATGGCATATTAAAAGCGCACAATCAGGCAGAGAATATGGAGCATCTGCGTATCCGTTTTGATGCCATGACTTCTCACGACATTACATTTGTGGGTATCATTCAGACGGCGAAAGCTTCCGGTATGGAAAAGTTCCCGATCCCTTATGTGCTGACGAACTGCCATAATTCCCTGTGTGCTGTAGGTGGCACGATCAATGAAGATGACCATGTTTTCGGCCTTTCTGCAGCAAAAAAATATGGCGGTATTTATGTGCCGCCGCATATTGCGGTCATTCATCAGTATATGCGAGAGACCATGGCCGGTGGCGGAAAAATGATCCTCGGTTCAGACTCCCACACCCGTTACGGTGCACTGGGGACGATGGCGATCGGTGAAGGCGGCGGAGAACTGGTAAAACAGCTGCTGTGCGATACCTATGATATCGCTTACCCGGGCGTTGTGGGGATCTATCTGACCGGAAAACCGGCACCGGGTGTCGGTCCGCAGGATATTGCGCTGGCCATCATCGGTGCAGTCTTCAAAAACGGATATGTGAAGAATAAAGTCATGGAATTTGTCGGTCCGGGCGTGGCCAGTATGTCCTGCGATTTCAGAAATGGTATCGACGTCATGACGACAGAGACAACCTGTTTAAGCTCAATCTGGAGAACAGATGAAAAAACAGAAGAATTTCTGGCACAGCATGGCAGACAGGAAGCGTACAGAGAGCTTTCTCCGGCAGATACGGCATATTATGACGGTATGGTCTATGTGGATCTGTCCACAGTAAAACCAATGATCGCCCTGCCATTCCATCCGAGCAATACCTTCGAGATTGATGAACTGAACGCAAACCTTGGCGATATTCTGCGGGAAGTGGAGAAACATGCCGCTGAGATTACGGAAAATCCGGATATCCGTTTCTCGCTGACGGATAAGATTACAGAAAAAGGACTGCAGGTACAGCAGGGTATCATTGCCGGCTGCGCAGGCGGTACATACAGTAATATTATGGAAGCTGCCCATATCCTGAAAAACGCCAGCTGTGGCAACGGAGATTTCACCCTTTCCGTCTATCCATCTTCTCAGCCGGTCTATATGGATCTGGCAGATAAAGGGGCAATCTCGGCCCTGATGGGGGCTGGCGCAGTGATTAAGACAGCGTTTTGTGGCCCGTGCTTTGGTGCAGGTGATACACCGGCCAATAATGCCCTCAGTATCCGTCATACCACCAGAAACTTCCCGAACCGTGAAGGTTCCAAGCCGGGTGTTGGCCAGCTTTCCTCGGTGGCTCTGATGGATGCCCGCTCCATTGCAGCTACAGCGGCAAATGGTGGCATACTGACTCCGGCGACAGCGTATGCCGATGACTACGAAGTACCTGCATACAGCTATAACGATGCGGCATATAAGGCGCGTATCTTTAACGGCTACCAGAAAGGTGATGAAAACAGTCAGCTTGTATATGGTCCGAATATCAAAGACTGGCCTGAAATGGAGCCGCTGGCAGACAATATCCTTCTGAAGGTTTGCTCAAAGATCATGGACAGTGTTACAACGACCGACGAGCTGATACCGTCCGGCGAGACCTCTTCTTACCGTTCCAATCCGCTGGGACTGGCCGAATTTGCCCTTTCCAGACGTGATCCGGGCTATGTGGCACGTGCAAAAGAGGTATTTGCAACAGAAAAAGACCGTCTGGCAGGCAAAGCACCGGAGGATGAGAGCCTTGTTGCTGCATGGGAGGCTGTCCGTACACTGACTCCGGAGGTGGATCCGCAGAAAGTTGAGATCGGAAGCATGATCTACTGTGTAAAACCGGGGGATGGTTCTGCCAGAGAGCAGGCAGCCAGCTGCCAGAGAGTACTCGGCGGTCTTGCCAATATCTGTACGGAATATGCGACCAAGCGTTACCGTTCCAACGTCATGAACTGGGGTATGCTGCCTTTCCAGATGAAAGTAACACCGGAATTTGAGGTCGGCAGTTATATTTACGTACCGGATGTCAGAAAGGCACTGGACGGTGATATGAAAGAAATCCCGGCTTATGTACTGGGGGATACCTGTAAAAAGATCAGTCTGTATATTGCTGATATGACAGATATTGAAAAAGAGATCGTCAAGGCAGGATGTCTGATCAATTATAACCGCAATAAACAATAAGAAACACGCTTCGCGTGAATAAAATCGCATATTACATTCAGCCATAAGAACTTCCATGAAAAGGCCGCAGATTCCGCAAGTCTGCGGCCTCTTTGTATCCAGATAAGTTTTTTGCATACCAGCATAGTTTTTGAGAATTGGAAAAGACGACAGCAGAACATTTATACTGTAAGCATAAAAGAAACGAATCAGGAGGAAACAGACGATGAATAAAAGAATCAATTACACAACACTGTTTGGCGCAGTTGTCATGGATGCGCAGATGCATAAGGAAACAGAAGATAAAGCAGAAAAAGAGCGGGAGATCCGTCTGTTTGAAATCGTAGATGACTATGTAGAACAGGCCTGAGAAAAGGAGGCCGGATATGGAAATGACAGTCGTTACCAGGGATCCCTGTACGGGATATGAGCTTGAAAAGCTGAAAAAATTTTTACAGACAGAAGGACTTTCCTATGACGAAGGGATCAGCCATACCGTACTTCTTTTGCAGGAGGAAGAAATCATTGCCACGGGCTCCTGCCAGAGAAATATGATCAAATGCGTGGCTGTATCGGATACGTTTCAGGGACATAATCTTCTGGGAACGGTACTGTCAGAGCTGATGTCCTGGATGTATGCACAGGGGATCACCCATATCTTTGGTTTTACAAAGCCGAAAAACAAAGGTGTTTTTGGACGGTGTGGCCTGTATCCGGTGACTGAGACAGCGGATGTGCTGCTTCTGGAAAACCGGAAAAAAGGTTTCGAAAGCTATCTGTCCAGTCTGAAAGCAGAGACAGAAAAACAGCTGAAGATAAAAAAAGAAAACCCGGATGGAAAGGAAACAGCGGCTATTGTAGCAAACTGTAATCCATTCACATTGGGACATCGCTATCTGCTGGAGCAGGCAGCAAAAGCATCCCGTCTGGTGCATCTGTTCATCTTATCGGAAGAACAGCCGCTGTTTACAGCCAGAGAACGGTATATGCTGGCTGAGCAGTCAATCGGGGAGCTTCAAAATGTCATCCTGCACCAGACATCAGATTATCTGATTTCCCCGGCAACATTTCCCACCTACTTTATAAAGGATAAAACAAAAGCTGACGAGATCAACTGCAGACTGGATATACAGCTGTTTGCGGAAGCGGTAGCTCCCTGCCTTGGGATTACGAAGCGATATGTGGGAAGTGAACCTGTATGCCAGACAACGGCGTTGTATAACCGTTGCCTGCAGGAGGTGCTGCCCGCAAAAGGAATACAGGTTCAGGAAGTGAAGCGTTGTGAAGTCAACGGACGACCAATCAGTGCCAGTCTGGTGAGGAAAGCCTGGATGGAACATGACCTTGCCACTGTTGCGGATATGCTTCCGCTATCTACATACAGATTTCTGGAGGAAAAACAGTCATGAATGAAAATCGTCAGGTAACATTGGAAGAAATACTTTTTGCACGGGAGAAAAGGGTACAGAGACAGCGCAATATGCTGATGCGAAACGGATACAGTCTGATCAGCTTTATGCTGAATATTCCGGGACCGGTAAAAACCGGGGAAGCGTATGCCTGGCTGTTTAACAGAGGAGTCAGCGAGATTTTTTCCCTTATTCGTAAAAGTCACTGGCAGGTACTGGAATATCACGTGGAAGGACCGGTCACCGGTTATGAGGCACTGTTTTCCGTAGCGGCAGACGCTGTACAGATCAAGAAGCTTCTGCTGCCCATGGAAGAGATGACGAGAGAGGGCAGACTGTACGATATCGATGTACTGGATACGGACGGGAAAAAGATTTCCCGGGAAGCACTCGGCTTTCCGGCACGTCGCTGTCTGCTCTGTGAGAATCCGGCACATGTCTGTTCCAGAAGCCGCAGCCACAGTGTGGAAGAAATGACAGCCAGTATTGCACAGATTATTGCAAACTGCCAGAAAAAAGAGAAAATCCGTGTGCTTCTGGAAGAAGCGATGCTGGAAGAAGTCTATACGACACCAAAACCGGGCCTTGTGGATCTGCAGGACAACGGGGCACATAAAGATATGGATTGTACGACTTTTGAAAAGAGTACGGCAGCCATCAGTCCGTTCCTTGCAGAGATGTATGTGCAGGGGCTGACGCACAGTGGCAGCAGAAAAGAACTGTTTTTATCCATCCGTCAGTTGGGTGTGCAGGCAGAAAAAGCCATGCTGCAGGCAACCGCAGGTGTCAATACCCATAAAGGCATGATTTTTACGCTGGGGCTTTTCAGTGCAGCGGCCGGTGTTTGCAAGAAAGAGCTGGCATGTTATAACGCAGCATATATGCAGAAAATCATAGCAGAAATGACAGAGGACATCCTTTTGCAGGAAATCAAAGCATTGAAGACATCTGAAAAGGATACCTACAGTGCAAAGGCCTGCAGACAGTACGATATCCATGGCGTCCGTGGACTGGCTGTGGAAGGGTACGAAATTGTCACACAAAAAGCATTGGCTATGATGAACAGCATGAAAGAGAAGGAAGTTGCGGACAATGATATCCGGATACGGATTCTTCTGTATCTGATCAGCCATGTGGCAGATACAAATGTCCTTGGCCGATCCAGTATGGATATGCTGTTGAAGCTTCAGAAAGAAGCAGAAATGATCGGGCAGACCCCTTTAAAAGAAAGTGAGACGTTACGGTGTCGTACGGCAGAACTGAACGACTGGTGTATTGCTGCATATATCAGCCCGGGAGGCTGTGCGGATCTTCTGGCGGCTACATTATTTTTGCATAAGTTGCAGCAGATTCCCGTCCATTAAACAGATATGAGGTGAGATTTCTATGAGAACTATCGGCAAAACCATACATTTTCCAAGAATCGGTCAGCGTATTCTCCGTTCTGTTGCAGCGGTAGCCCTGTGTTTTGTCGTGTATCTTCTCCGTGGACGAAAAGGCATCCCGTTTTATTCGGCACTTGCTGTGCTGCAATGTATCCAGCCGTACACAGCTAATACCTATAAGATTGCCAGAAAAAGAGTCACCGGTACATTTATCGGTGCGTTCTGGGGACTTGTGATGATTCTGCTGCAGGTATATGTCCTGCATGGACGGTTCAGCGATACGTTTATCGGCTATATGCTGATCGCCCTTCTGACAGGTGTTGTGATCTACAGCACCGTTGTGCTGGATCTGAAAGAAACATCGTATTTTTCCTGTGTGGTATTTTTGAGTATCGTTGTTATCCATATCACAGATGAAAGTCCTGTGGGCTTTGTCATGAACCGAGTGCTGGATACACTGATCGGTGTCGGGCTGGCGCTGGTGGTTAATGCCTGGCATCTGCCAAGAAAAAAACACAAAGATACGCTGTATGTATCCGGCATAGATGATACGCTTTTTGACCAGACCTCTACGCTTTCGGATTTCAGCAAAATAGAGCTGAACCGGATGCTCGATGAAGGCGCAAAGTTTACGGTATCGACGATTCGTACACCGGCCTCCGTGCGGGAAGCTCTGCCGGGGATCCGCTTTAACTATCCGATCATTGCGATGGACGGTGCGGTGCTTTACGATATGAACGAAAATGCCTATCTCATGAAATATCAGATGACAGAAAGACAGGCGGCATCACTGAATGACTTTCTGAAAAAAGAACATTTGCAGGCCTTTGTCAACACAGTGACAGATGATCTTCTGGTCATTTATTACCAGGTGCTGTCAAACGAAGCGGAACGGGGGATTTATGAGACCAGACGCCATTCGCCGTATCGCAATTATGTCCATACCACAGAGGACATTGTAAAAAATGTTGTTTATCTGCTGGTTATTGACCGAAAAGAGCGCATAGAAGGCGCATACAGCTGTATGCAAAAGGAAGCATGGGCCGGGGAACTGCGGATTGAAAAGTCGGATTCTTTATATTATCCGGGTTATGCCTATCTGAAGATCTATACGAAACATGCTACCCGGCAGAATATGCTGAACAATCTGATGGCTTTAAACGATATACGGCAGGTTGTAACCTTTGGCAGTATCCCGGATACATACGATGTGCTGATCACCGATGCCGGAAAAGACAGCATGGTTCGAAATCTGCGGAAATTGTATGAACCTGTCTGCCTTTTTGGAAAAGAGTTTTCATAAAACAGAATGCTTAAGAAGGAAAGAAACCTCCATCGGAGTTTTTTCTTACATATTAAGGTAACAGGAAAAAGGACTGCTTTGCGGGCAGTCCTTTTTTGCGCCGGTAAAAGAAGTTTTCCATATTATAAAGAAACCTGCTTTTATACGGCGGACAGATGTGGCGAAGACTTACATCTTCTGGCCGTTTGTCATCTGTCTTTCCTGGGCCTCGATCATTTTTTTGACCATATAGCCACCTACGGAACCATTCTCTTTGGAAGTCAGGTTGCCGTTGTAACCGTCGGAGAGCGGTACGCCCAGCTCACTTGCCACCTCAAATTTGAAACGGTCCATTGCTCCCTTTGCTTCAGGTACAGCTGTTGTACTGGAAGATCTGTTTGCCATAATGAATTGCCTCCTTATTTGATTGGGTTTTGACTTGTTACGCTCCTAGTATGTGCGTTAAAATGGCAAATAAACTGGAAGTTTTTGAAAATTCCGACAGAGACGGTCAGCGGTGGAATACAGTATTTCAGACTGGAGGATTTGCTTACGAAAGTGCAATTTCAATATATGGTATTTTCATTGAAAAATAAACGTTTTGGCAAAATTGTACATTTAACAAAAAAATAATTGCATTTATTCGGCAGTTTTGATATTATGTATACAAAGGAGGCGAGAGAGATGAATATTGGATTTATTGCGAGCAACAGCAAAAAAAGCCTGATCGAGGATTTCTGCATAGCTTATAAAGGGATCCTTGCCAAGCATCAGGTATATGCGACCGGTACGACAGGCCGCCGTATAGAGGAAGTGACCAATCTGCGTGTCCATAAGTTTCTCGCCGGATCTGTAGGTGGTGACAAGCAGTTTATGGAGATGATCGCCAGAGGAGATATGGATATGGTGATCTTTTTTTACAATCCTACGATGATCGATCCTAAGGAACCGGATGTATTTGAAGTGACCAAATGCTGCGACCAGTACAATGTTCCCATCGCGACGAATATTGCGACAGCGGAGTCTCTGATCCTCGGTCTTGACCGTGGTGATCTGGACTGGCGTCTGCAGCTTAAGTAGACAGGAGTTATATATGAGAGTTATTGCAGGTAAATGCAGGAGTCTCCCTCTGAAGACGCTGGAAGGTCTCGATACGAGACCCACCACAGATCGGACGAAGGAGACTCTCTTTAATGTGTTACAGCCCTGGGTTCCCGGGGCACGTTTTCTGGATCTGTATGCCGGCAGCGGCGGTATCGGTATCGAAGCGTTAAGCCGCGGTGCCGTACAGGCTGTCTTTGTGGAACAGGCCCGCAAGGCCGTACAGGTGATCGAGGATAATCTGACCTTTACAAAGCTGAAATCTGATGCCACGGTGTTACAGGATTCTGTTATGCATGCGCTGAGTGTGCTGCATGGAAAAGGCGAGACCTTTGATTGCGTCTTTATGGATCCGCCATACAATCACGAATACGAAAAAGAGGTGCTGACTTTTCTGTCCACACATCCGATGGTGCGTGAAGAGGGTATTATCGTGGTGGAGGCGTCCCGCCAGACGGATCTGTCCTATGTGACGGAGCTTGGTTTTACTGTGATCCGTGAGAAGGTCTACAAGACCAATAAACATGTCTTTCTCCAGCAAAACTGATGCCCGGACATAAAATGCCCTGCGGGTTCTGTTTTTATGCGAAAACATGAAATCCGGCATTGTGTTCTGGTAAAAACCGTGCTAATATTGTACAGAGTGGGAGTAAAATGCCTTACATCAGATAAATAAGGAGAGTATGGATATGAGCAGTAGAATTGAACAGATTATCGAAGAGATCGAAGAATATGTAGAGAGCTGTAAATACCAGCCGTTATCTACGACTAAGATCGTTGTAAATAAAGAAGAATTAGAAGAGCTTTTACGTGAGCTGAGACTCAAGACACCGGATGAGATCAAGAGATATCAGAAGATCATCAGCAACAAGGACGCGATCCTTGCCGATGCCCAGGCCAAGGCTGATTCCATCATCGCCGAGGCTGAGGCCACCGCACAGGAGATGGTCAGCCAGCATGAGGTTATGCAGAGAGCCTATGCCCAGGCAAACGAGACGGTCAACCAGGCCAATGCCCAGGCACAGAATATCCTTGACGCTGCCACCACAGATTCCAACAATATCCGTCTGAGTGCGATCAGCTATACCGACGACATGCTGGCCAATATGTCCCAGATCATGGAGTCCACACTGACAGATGCCGGTGAGAAATACAGTACATTCGTTAATTCCTTAAAGAGCTGCTACGATGTTGTAAAGAAAAACCGCAGCGAGCTGGCTCCGCAGGTAGCCCAGATCCAGAGTACAGAGGCTGCTGACGAGGATTTAGAGTACGAAGAAGAGGAATAATACAGCTGTACAGATCGCGGTAAGCAGTGCCTGTACGAGCTTGGCGGCTATATAGACCGACAGCGGCAGTGTGCTGCCACGCAGGACACTTTGTACCTGCATCATACCGCACAGTCCGCCAAATGCACAGAGGCTGTTTAACAGGACGGCTTTTGGTAAGAGCGGCCAGAGATTGGATTGAAGCTGTTGTATGCCTGTTGTTATCTCTACAGTACACAAGGCGATGCAGTTGGCTTTTGTCGGCAGCGGTGACAGATATCGGAAACCGCTGGCTATTACGGAGAACAGGATAATGTATCCACCAAGGTGCACAATGGTGGCTAAGCTGTTCGTAATGGAGGTATCCAGATTTCCCTGTACTTCAGGAATCTGTGATACCTCTTTTTGTTGCTGCACATCTGAAAAACTGATCTGGTGGATCCGTTTTGACTGTCGTGTTGCTGTCTTTGAAGGATTACGAAAGATACACCGGACAAAGAGCAGCATAAGCCCGGGACTCATATAATAGGAAGTGAGAAGAAGCTTCCGGCATAAGGGATCTAAGAAGCTGTTGTATGCGACAAAGTCGATCAGAAAGGCCGGGGACAGCTGGCTGGTAAAACACAGTAGCCGGAGAGCTTCCGTGCGGCTGATCCGTCCGGTCCGGTAGAAATCTGCGGTCAGCTTGGCACCCATGGGACAGCCACAGAGCATACCGAGAATGGCCACATACAGACCGTTTCCGGACAGTCCGGTGAACCTGCCGGGTGCAGTGCATCGTGTACCCAGCCGGTCAAGCAGACCGCTGGCAAGCAAAAGCTGTGTCAGAAGCATACAGGGAAACAGCGCGGGAATCAGCTGGTTAAACCATAAGAGCAGTCCTTCGCTGGCGCCTTCCATAGCCTGTCTGGGAAAGCACAGGACAAAAAGCAGTGAAAAGACAGCGAACAGACCGGTCAGAGTTTTTTTCATGGAAAGCCTTTTTGTTTTCAGCTTATGCAGACAACGGGCGGGAAAGTCCTGAAAAAGAGAAAAGCGACAGATGGTGCGGCTGATCGCACCGAAACCGCTGTAAAACAGGAAAAATATGCAATTTCCGGTTCTGAAATCCGGGCAGACAGCATATGGTTTATTTTGGGTGCAGCATATGCTATAATCAAAGATGGTTCTTTGAACCGGTTTATGATATGCCTGACAGTAAAATGCTGTATCAAATTCAAAGAAATGAGGCATGATGTATGGAAATACAGCTTTGGAGGCAGATTTTATGCCCATACGAACTGGCAGTACGGGAGCTGACAGTCAAATTTAACCATATGATCAAGGAGCACCACGAAAAGGATCTGTATTCGCCGATCACGCAGGTGTTTGGGCGGGTCAAGAGTGTATCCAGTATTCTGGATAAGCTGCAGCGCAAGAATATCCCTCTGGATCGTCTCGAGCAGGAGATGGATGATATCGCCGGTATCCGGCTGATCTGTCAGTTTGTGGAGGATATCGCCAGGGTGGAGGAGTTGATCCGGGCGCGCAGCGATATGGAAGTGGTCGCTGTCAAGGATTATATTCATCATATCAAGCCCAGCGGCTACAGAAGCTATCATCTGATCATTGCCTATATGGTGGAGACGCTCGACGGCCCCAAAAAGATCCATGCCGAGATCCAGATCCGTACGATGGCGATGGATTTCTGGTCAACGATCGAACATTCCCTGCAGTACAAGTACAAGGTGCATATGCCGGAGCATATCCGGGAGCGGCTGAGTAATGCGGCGGATGCCATTGTGGCGCTGGATCACGAGATGTCCTCTGTACGGAACGACATTATGGATGCGCAGAATTCATCGTTGATGCATCTGAAGCTTGTCGAGGATATTTTGAATAATATAGAGAATCTGTACCGTGTATCCAATAAGCGGGAGGTCGGCAAGATCCAGGACGAATTTTACCGGATCTATCAGACGAAGGATATGGAGCAGCTGAAGCATTTTCACCGCCAGCTGGATATTATTTCCGAAGGATACCGGGCACAGGCAGTCACTACAGACGAAGACGATACGATATACGATACATCACGGATGAGGAAGCCATGATACCGAATTTACCACAAGAATTTCAGAAGGCCATGAAAGAGCTGCTGGGTACACAGGAGTACCCGGCCTTTTTGGCGTCCTATGACCGCCCGGTGCGGGCCGGGATCCGGGTCAATACGTTAAAAATATCCGCAGAGCAGTTTAAGGAAACCTCCGGCTTTCATCTGGAACAGATTCCATGGATTGACAATGGCTTTTATTATGAAGAGACGGATGCACCGTCACATCATCCCTGGTATTATGCCGGGATGTACTATCTGCAGGAGCCAAGCGCCATGACACCGGCCAGTCTTTTGCCAATTGAGGAGGGAGATCTGGTGCTGGATCTGTGCGCGGCGCCGGGCGGTAAGGCAACAGAACTTGGCGCGAGGTTAAAGGGGACGGGCTTTCTGTTAGCCAACGACATCAGTAATTCCAGAGCCAGAGCGCTGCTTCGCAATCTGGAACGCTTCGGTATCGCCAATATGGCGGTATGCAGTGAAAATCCGGAAACCCTTTTAAAATATTTCCCGGAAACCTTTGACAAGATCCTGATCGATGCGCCGTGTTCCGGTGAGGGGATGTTCCATAAGGAGCCCCAGATGACCAGATTCTGGGAGGAGCATGGCCCGGCATATTACAGCGCCATACAGCGGGAGCTGATCCTGCAGGCGGCGGATATGTTAAAGCCCGGCGGTATGCTGTTGTTTTCCACCTGTACCTTTGCGCCGGAGGAAAATGAGGGAACAGTCCGGTGGCTGTTAGAGAACCGGCCGGAGTTTTGTGTGCAGGATGTCCGGCGGTATGAGAAATTTGCTCCGGGACTTGCACCGTACGAAAAAGCGGTGCGCATCTATCCGCAGCGGATGGATGGCGAGGGTCATTTTGCTGTTCTTTTGCAAAAGGGTGGTGCAGTCTCCGGTGGGACTTTGAAGAAGAAAAAACGCAGCAGGGACAGGGCAGATGGTCTGCCGGAATGTGCCCGGGCGTTTGTGGAGCCGCTTCTGACGGCGGCATGCTTTGGCGGTGATGGCAGCTGGCGGCTGAAAAATGAGCAGCTGTATTATATCGTATCGCAGCCCGTCACGGAGCAGAGACTGCGTTTTTTACGAACAGGTTTGCTGGTCGGCACGTGTAAGAAAAATCGGTTTGAGCCGTCGCAGGCGCTGGCTATGGCTCTTAGAATGGAAGAATTTCCATTAACAGTGTCCTTTGCGTCCTCGGATCCGCGTACGATACGGTATCTGAAGGGCGAGACGATCGATGTGCCGGAAAAGGACGGCGAAAAGGGCTGGATCCTGGTCTGTGTCGATGGCTGTCCTCTGGGCTGGGGCAAGCTCGACCGCGGCAGGATCAAAAACAAATACGACGCCGGATGGCGTATGCTGTAGGCAGACAGGAGGAAGAATGCAGCTTCGACTTGATAAATATCTGGCCGATCTTTCGGTAGACACCAGAGCTAAGGTAAAGCTTCTGATCAGGAAAGGCCGGGTAAAGGTCAACGATGTTACGGCAAAAAAGCCGGAGATGAAGATCGATACAGATACAGACCGTGTGACACTGGACGGGCGGGAGCTTGTCTGGCAGCAGTATGAATATTATATGTTAAACAAGCCGGCGGGCGTCCTTTCCGCAGCGCGGGATAAAAAGCAGCCCACAGTGCTGGATCTGATCGAGACGGACAGAAAGGATCTGTTTCCGGTGGGACGGCTGGACAAGGATACGGTGGGGCTTTTACTGATCTGCAATGACGGACAGCTGGCGCACCGGCTCTTATCCCCTGCGCATCATGTGGACAAGACCTATGAGGTCTGGCTGGATGGTACGCTTACGCAGGAGGATATACAGCAGCTGGAAGAGGGCGTGGATATCGGAGATGAAGATTTTACGCTTCCGGCACGGATAGAGACAAAATACGAGGATTTTTCTCATGTGAATATTACGATCCAGGAGGGACGTTTCCATCAGGTTAAACGGATGTTTCTGGCCTGCGGACGTACTGTTGTGCGGCTGAAACGGCTTTCGATGGGGCCGCTTACCCTGGATACGCAGCTGGAGGAGGGCCAGTTCCGTCCCCTCACGCCGGAAGAAACAGAAAGCCTGCGCGCCGTCTGAGGGTTTTAGAGTGGCGACTGTGTGCGGCAAAACGAGGGCACTGTATTTTGCAGTGCGAGACAGATAATATAAGAGGAAATATGACAGATTTTTTACCGATCAACCGTAAAGAAATGAAAAAAAGAGGCTGGACACAGCCGGACTTTGTCTATGTGAGCGGCGATGCCTATGTGGATCACAGCTCCTTTGGCCCGGCCATCATCAGCCGTATTCTGGAGGCACATGGCTATAAGGTGGCCATGCTGTGCCAGCCGGACTGGAAGGATGATACCAGCGTACAGGAGTTTGGCGAACCGCGTCTTGGCTTTATTGTGTCCGCGGGAAACATGGATTCGATGGTCAACCATTACAGCGTATCCAGAAAACACCGCCATACGGACGCCTATTCGCCGGGCGGAAAGGCCGGGATGCGACCCGACCGTGCCGTTACGGTTTACAGCAATCTGATCCGCCGCACGTATAAAAAAACGCCGGTGATCCTTGGCGGTATCGAGGCAAGTCTGCGCCGCTTGGCGCATTATGATTACTGGAGCGATAAGATGCGCCATTCCGTTCTGATCGATTCCGGCGCGGATCTGATCTCCTACGGTATGGGGGAGCATTCGATCGTTGAGATTGCCGATGCCCTCGACAGCGGACTGGCTGTACAGGATCTGACCTTTATCCGCGGTACGGTGTACCGGACAAAAACGTTGGAAAATATCCCGGAGTATCTGCTTTTGCCATCGTATGAGGAGGTGGAGCGGGATAAAAGGGCCTATGCCGACAGCTTCCGTATCCAGCATGAGAATACGGATGCGATCACGGCAAAGGTACTCGTTGAGGATTACGGCAACCGCGGCTATGTGGTCGCCAATCCACCGGCATTGCCGCTGACAACGCAGGAGATGGACGATGTGTATGACCTGCCGTATATGCGGGCCTGGCATCCGAGCTACGATAAAGATGGCGGTATTCCGGCGTTTTCAGAGATCAAGTACAGTATTACCAATAACCGGGGATGCTATGGCGGCTGCAATTTCTGTGCCCTGACCTTCCATCAGGGACGGACGGTGCAGGTCAGAAGCCATGCATCCATGTTAAATGAAGCACGGCAGTTTACGACAGAGAAGGATTTCAAAGGAAATATCCACGATGTCGGCGGCCCGACGGCAGATTTCCGTGCACCATCCTGTGAAAAGCAGCTGAAAAAGGGCGTCTGCGCAAAGCGGCAGTGTCTGTTTCCACAGCCCTGTAAGAATCTGAAGGTGGATCACAGCGATTATCTGAAGCTTCTGCGGGAAATGAAACAGATTCCCGGCGTGAAAAAGATCTTTGTGCGTTCCGGTATCCGTTTCGACTATCTGATGGCCGATCCGGACCGCAGCTTTTTTAAGGCACTGGTCAGCGACCATGTCAGCGGTCAGCTGCGCGTGGCGCCAGAGCATGTGGCCGATCCCGTGCTGGCGTGCATGGGCAAACCGCGCCATGCGGTGTATGAGGGCTTTTTAAAGGAATTTGAAAAGATCACCAGAGCATGCCATAAGGAACAGTATGCGATCCCCTACTTTATGTCCTCCCATCCGGGCTGCGGCTTAAAGGAGGCCATCGAGCTGGCAGAATATATCCGGGATCTGGGCTATATGCCCGAGCAGGTGCAGGATTTTTATCCCACACCGTCGACGATCTCGACTTGTATGTATTATACGGGGCTCGACCCGCGGACCATGGAGCCGGTCTATGTACCGCGCCAGCCGCATGAAAAGGCCATGCAGCGTGCCCTGATCCAGTACCGGCTGCCGGAGAATTATGATCTCGTTAAGGAAGCTCTGTTAAAGGCCGGACGGCAGGATCTGATCGGCTTCGGACCAAAATGTCTGATTCCGCCGCGAAAGATCGCCGGAAAGAAGAAATCTGCCGGATATAACGGACAGCGTGCCACAGAGCAGAAGAAAAAGAATGCGGCTGCCCCGGGAAAAAGGACGGCATATGCGGCAAAAAGCAGAAAACCGGCACATACCTCATCTACAGCAAAGAAAGGCAGAAAACGATGAAAGAAAAAAAGGGCTATTATGGCTATGTGAAAAAAGAGCGGATGAAACGGCTGGGCATCACTGTGCTGCTGTTTGCAATCCCGCTGCTTTTGTTTATCACCGGATACCTGACGACAAAGACAACCAAGAACCTGTTTACCGTGATCGCCGTTGTCGGCTGCCTGCCGGCCTGCAAAGCGCTGGTCGGACTGATCATGATCCTTCTGGTCAAGCCGATGCAGGCATCCGATTATCGGGAGATCAGAAAGCACGCAGGACAGGTGCTGGTGGGCTATGAGTTGTATATCACCTCCTATGAGCACAGCGAATTTGTCTGCACTGCTGCCGTGCACGGCGGACAGATCATCTGTTATTCCGACCGCCTGAAAAATCCGCCGGAGCTTCTGGAGGACCATATCGCCGGTCTGATGCAGCAGAATGGCTTTAAGGAAAAGGTCAAGGTCTTTACCCGGCTGGAACAGTTTACCGACCGGCTGGACAGTATGAACGCCCATTATGAGGAGCTTGACAAGACTGCCTTTACGCCGGATCCCCGTTATCCGGACTACAACAGAAACCAGCTGATCATGCACCTTTTATACCGGCTGGCTTTGTAAATTATGAGAGAATTACAGATTACCAAAGCAGAAGAAAACCAGCGTCTGGACAAGTATCTGAAGAAGTATTTTAACCGTGCTCCGCAAAGCTTCGTCTACAAGATGCTGCGAAAGAAAAATATCAAGCTGAACCGGCAAAAGGCCGAAGGCAGTGAGCTGTTAAAGAACGGCGATCAGATCCAGCTGTTTCTGGCAGAGGAGACGATCGACGGCTTCCGCGAGATTAAGGCGGTGCAGAAGGTACCGTTTCCAGAGGTCATTTATGAGGATGAGCATCTTTTGTTTGTCAGTAAACCGGCAGGGCTTCTGACGCAGAAGGCAAAGCCCTCGGATCTTTCACTGGTGGATGAAATCCTGTATTATCTGCTGGAAACAGGAAGCTATGATCCGGCAGATACGACCTGTAAGCCTTCGGCCTGCAACCGTCTGGACCGCAATACGAGCGGTCTGGTGCTGGCAGGAAAGGATCTGGCCGGTCTGCAGTTTCTGTCCGATGCCCTGAAACAGCGTACGCTGAAAAAGGAGTACCTGTGTATCGTGCAGGGCGTGATGAAAGAGCCACTGCATCTGAAAGGGTATCTGGCAAAGGATGAAAAGCAGAACAAAGTAACCGTGAGAAAACAGTCGTTTCCGGGCGGCAGTGCTGTGGAAACGTATTTCACACCGCTGTCAGATAACGGACAGCTTACACTGGTAAAAGCCGATCTGATCACCGGAAAGACACACCAGATCCGCAGCCATCTGGCCAGCGTCGGACATCCGATCATCGGAGATGCCAAGTACGGCCAGGCAAAGTACAACGCGGTATATCATAAGAAATATCAGATAAGGAGCCAGCTTTTACATGCCCGGTATGTGACTTTTCCAAAGCTTACGGGAACGTTTGCATATCTTTCAGGGAAAAGCTTTACAGCGCCGCTGCCGTCACATTTTGAACGCTGCATGATAGGAGAAAACTTACATGAATAACACAGAAAATCAGAAGGATCCCAAAAAGGAGCCGGAAAAAGAAGGAAAAAGCAAGGTGGTTTCGGAAATCCTGGAATATGTAAAGATTATCGTCTTTGTTGGCGTACTGGTCTTTGTGGTCAACAATTTCTTTATTCTCAACGCCCGTATTCCTTCCGAATCCATGGAAAATACGATCATGGAGGGCGACCAGCTGTTTGGCAACCGTCTGGCCTATAAAAACAGCGATCCCGAGCGGTATGATATCGTGATCTTCAAATACCCGGACAATGAGAAGCAGCTGTTTATCAAGCGTGTGATCGGTCTGCCGGGAGAAACCGTCAATATCGTGGATGGCAAGGTCTATATCAACGACGATCCGACCCCCTTGGACGACAGCTTCCTTCCGGAAAAGATGGAGGGAGATTTCGGCCCCTATCAGGTGCCGGAGGGCTGTTACTTTATGCTGGGCGACAACCGCAACTGGTCCAACGATTCCCGTTCCTGGACCAATACTTACGTGCGGCGTGATCAGATCCTTGCCAAGGCTGCGCTTCGGTACTGGCCGCTGACCAAGATCGGATTTATACAGTAAAAGGAGACATGCTATGGGAACCTGGAATTCCAGAGGATTAAGGGGCTCCACGCTCGAGGATCTGATCAACCGTGCCAACGAACAGTACCGGCAGATGCATCTGGGGCTGATCCAGAAGATTCCGACGCCGATCACACCCATAAAGATCGACAAATCGACTCACCATATCACGCTGGCCTATTTTGACCAGAAAAGTACTGTGGATTATATCGGCGTTGTCCAGAGCTATCCCGTATGCTTTGATGCCAAGGAATGTCATACGGACAATTTCCCCCTGCAGAATATCCATGAACATCAGGTACTGTTTATGGAAGAATTTGAAAAGCAGGGCGGGATCGCCTTTATCCTGATCATGTATTCCCACAGGGATACCTACTATTATCTGCCCTATCGCGATATGCGCCGGTTCTGGGACAGGGCGCAGACAGGCGGCCGGAAGCATTTCAAATACGAGGAGCTGGATACGCAGTATTTTCTGCTGAAGAATCAGCGGATCTTTGTACCGTATCTGGAAGGAATCAAGACTGATCTGGCAAACAGGGATTGACAAACAGGGACATTCTGTTATAATAAAATTCGTTGTGATAATACTGTATCACTTTATTACAGTAAAATGATGGAGGGGATACCGTGCAAAGAGAAATACACACACCGGAAGGTATGCGCGATATATACAATGGCGAGTGCCGCAGAAAAAAGGTACTCCAGTACCGGCTGATGCAGATGCTTCGAAGCTATGGCTTTGAGGATATCGAAACGCCGGTGATCGAATATTTTGATGTGTTCAGCAAGGAGATCGGTACAACGTCATCGAGGGATCTGTATAAGTTTTTTGACCGGATCGGGGATACGCTTGTGCTGCGGCCGGACTTTACGCCGTCGATCGCCCGGGCAGTTTCCATGTACTTCGGCGATGAAAAGCTGCCGGTACGTCTGTGCTATCAGGGCAAGACGTTTGAAAACGGCCACAGTTATCAGGGACGTCTCAACGAGTCGACCCAGATCGGTGTGGAGTATCTGAAGGATGACAGTGTAGAAGCAGATGGTGAGCTTCTGGCACTGGCTGTGGAGACGATGAAAACGGCCGGATTTACCGATTTCCAGATCAGTATCGGTGAGGTCAATTATTTCCGTGCACTCGTGGAGGAGGCCGGTCTGGATGAGGAGACAATAGAACGTCTGCGTAGTTATATTTCCAATAAAAATATGTTCGGTGCAGAGGAGATGCTGGATCAGCTGCCGCTGGGCGAGAAGCTTCGCATGGCTTTCCGCGAGTTTCCGCAGCTGTTTGGCGGCCCGGAGATCCTCAAAAAGGCCCGTCAGCTGACCGACAACGCGACGGCTTTGAAGGCTGTGGATCGCCTGGAACAGATCTATGAGGTGTTAAAGCTGTACGGTGTGGAGTCGTATGTGTCCTTTGATCTGAGCATGCTGACCCGCTACCGTTACTATACGGGAATCATTTTCCAAGGCTTTACCTATGGCTCCGGTGAGCCGGTATTAAAGGGCGGCCGTTATGACAGACTGCTCGAGCATTTCGGCCCGGCAATGCCGGCGATCGGATTTGGTCTTGTGGTCGAGTATCTGATGAACGCTCTGGAAAGACAGAATATAGAGATCCCACTGGCTGACCGTAAGATGATGATCGTCTATACGCCATCCTGTTATGCCAGAGCGCTGGAGCAGGCAAAGGAAAAACGCCGGGAGGGATATTTCGTCCGTCTGGTGGCGTATGATACAGACTACAGTACAGCGCAGTATGAAGAAATGGCGGCAAAGCACCAGTCGGTGTGCTGTTTTGTGACAGAAGTGTAAGCGCTCTGTAAAGTACGATGATACTGGACATGGTAATACAGCGATGTTTCTGAAAAAGGAACATCTACAGGAGGTAAAAGATGCAGCAGACAGACCGTTATCTGACCTTTGCCCTCGGAAAAGGGCGTCTGGCCAAGAATGCGCTGGCTTTATTTGAAAAGGTCGGTATACACTGCGATGAAATGTATGATAAAGAGTCCCGGAAGTTGATCTTTGTCAATGAAGATCTGAAAATGCGGTTTTTCCTTGCCAAAGGACCGGATGTGCCGACGTATGTGGAGTACGGTGCGGCGGATATCGGTATTGTTGGCGCCGATACGATTATGGAGGAAGGCCGCAAGCTTTATGAGGTACTTGACCTGAAATTTGGCAAATGCCGGATGTGTGTCTGCGGACCGGAGAGTGCCCGCAAATATCTGGAGCACAACCAGTTTATCCGTGTGGCGACCAAGTATCCGAATATCGCCAAGGATTATTTTTATAACAAAAAGCACCAGACCGTGGAGTTCATCAAGCTGAATGGCTCGATCGAGCTGGCCCCGATCGTTGGCCTGTCCGAGGTGATCGTGGATATCGTGGAGACGGGAACGACACTTCGGGAAAATGGCCTGACGGTCCTTGAAGAGGTCTGCCCGCTTTCTGCCCGCATGGTTGTCAACCGTGTGAGCATGCGTATGGAAAATGAACGAATCACAGCATTGATCCGTCAGTTAAAAGATGTAATTGACAAAGGAGAATAAGATTATGAGAATCGTGAATCTGACAAAAGAAACGACAGCAAATATTCTGGAAAACATGCTGAAACGTAGCCCGAACAATTACGGCGAATACGAAGCCCGTGTGGCCGCTATTCTGGAAGAGGTAAAGGCAAAGGGCGACGAAGCGATCTTTTCCTATGCAAAGCAGTTTGATCATGTGGAGCTGACGAAAGAGACCTTCTGTGTATCTGCGGAGGAGATTAAAGAGGCGTATACACTAGTCGATCAGGATCTGATCGGTGTGATCAAAAAAGCACTTGTCAATATCCGCGATTATCATGCCAACCAGAAGCAGAACAGCTGGTTCAATTCCACACCGCAGGGTACGATGCTGGGCCAGAAGGTAACACCGATGGATACGGTCGGTGTATATGTGCCGGGTGGCAAGGCGGCATATCCGTCATCCGTACTGATGAATATTGTTCCGGCAAAGGTTGGCGGTGTGGGCCGTATTATCATGACCACGCCGTGTAATGCTGAGGGTAAGGTTAATCCGCTGGTACTGGTGGCTGCCAACGAGGCAGGTGCGGATGAGATCTACAAGACCGGTGGTGCGCAGGCGATCGCCGCTATGGCTTACGGTACGGAGAGTGTACCGAAGGTAGACAAGATTGTAGGTCCGGGAAATATCTATGTGGCGCTGGCAAAGAAAGCTGTTTTTGGCCACGTAGCGATCGATTCCATTGCAGGACCGAGTGAAATTCTCGTGCTGGCGGACGAGACAGCAAATCCACACTATGTGGCTGCGGATCTTCTGTCCCAGGCAGAGCATGACGAGCTGGCCAGTGCGATCCTGATCACAACGAGCCGGGAGCTGGCAGAGAAGGTATCCGTGGAGGTAGACGTCTATCTGGAGAAGCTTTCCCGCCGTGAGATTATCCAGAAATCGTTGGACAATTTCGGTTATCTTTTAGTCGCTGACGATATGGAGGAAGCCATCGATGCGGCCAATGCCATTGCTTCCGAGCATCTGGAAATCGTTACCGCCAATCCTTTTGAGGTGATGATGAAGATCCGCCATGCCGGTGCGATCTTCCTTGGCGAGTACAGCTGCGAGCCGCTGGGCGATTATTTCGCAGGTCCGAATCATGTACTGCCGACCAACGGCACGGCTAAATTCTTCTCGCCGCTGTCGGTGGATGATTTTGTGAAGAAATCTTCGATTATCTATTATTCCAGAGAGGCGCTTTCGCCGATCCATAAGGACATCGAGGCTTTTGCAAAGGCAGAGCATCTGACGGCACATGCAAATTCGATCCATGTGCGGTTTGAGAACGAGGATGAAAAATAAACCGGATATACAGAGGTGTCGGGAGTACTGAAGGAGACCAGAAAAATGAGCAGAACGGCAACAGTAAAACGTGATACAAAGGAAACAAAGATCGAGGTTACGCTGGATCTGGATGGCAGTGGAAAGAGCAGCCTGAATACAAAGATCGGATTTTTTGACCATATGTTAGACGGTTTCGCCCGCCATGGTCTGTTTGATCTGGATGTGAAATGTGACGGTGATACATGGGTGGACTGCCATCATTCGATCGAAGATACGGGTATCGTGCTGGGTACGGCAATCAAGGAGGCTGTCGGTGACAAGAAGGGTATCCGCCGGTTTGGCAGCTGTATCCTGCCGATGGATGAGACGCTGGTGCTGTGCGCGGTGGATCTGTCGGGCAGACCGTATCTGCAGTTTGACGCTGAGTTTACGGCTGATAAGGTTGGCGATATGGATACGGAGATGGTCAGAGAGTTTTTCTATGCGATCTCTTACAGTGCGGGGATGAATCTGCATGTGAAGATGCTGACACCGGGGAACAACCATCATATGATCGAGGCGATCTTTAAGGCGTTTGCGAAGGCGCTGGACGCTGCGGTGCAGTATGATGACCGGATCGAGAGTGTGTTGTCGACGAAGGGATCTTTATAAAGAACGGTGAATGGAAAATGCCATGCCTTTGCAGGTGATGTGAGGGGATGGCATTTCTTTTAGAAAAAAGTATGGAGGATACTGGATATGGGTAAGATGCATTTGGACTGGGAGGAGTTAAAGCTGAACAGTGATGGGATGCTGACGGTGGTTGTGCAGGATGTGGCCACGGATGAAGTGTTGATGGTGGCGTATATGAACCGGGAGGCGTATGAGAAGACGCTTCAGACGGGGACGATGACGTACTGGAGCAGAAGTCGGAATGAGCTGTGGATCAAAGGGATGACGAGTGGGCATTTTCAGTATGTGAAGGAGCTTCGGCTTGACTGTGACAAGGATACGCTGCTGGCGAAGGTGGAGCAGACAGGGGCGGCCTGTCATACGGGGAATCATAGCTGCTTCTATACAGAAATAAAATAAATGACGATATATGCAGATAAGCATTGTGGAACGGAGATGAATCAGGTATAATAAAAGCAGTCAAACTGCATTTTGGGATTATAAAAAAGTTACAGTATGCACAAAGCTGTTCGTGACGGCTTATTTCTTTTTTGTGCTGTGCATACCATACATGTGTGTCACTGTTTTGGTATGATAATAGTACAAAAGGAAGTGTTTTACTGTGGCTTTTTTCAAAATGCAAAGGAGACTGCACGTATGAAAATTACGTTTAAAGAAGCCGTCCGGCGTGGGCTGCGCCCTGCTGTCATGCTGACGACGCTTATTATATTTGGAACTCTGATTCTGCTCGGTATGATCAATGGAGATATGTTTATAACAATGCTGCGCTCCATGTTTATATCGTTAATGGTAAATGGTGGGTGGCTGATTTCGCTTGGCACGCTGGGATTTATCATTTTTCTTGTTGTGATAATCGTTCATCCTATTGGTAGTGTCCGGCTGGGCGGTAAAGATGCAAAACCGGAATACAGTCTTTGGAATTGGTTTGCGATTTCACTCTGTGCAGGTATCGGTACGGGTATTGTGTTCTGGGGACCTGTAGAACCCTTAAAATTTGCCGTACAGCCACAGCTCAGTACGGGATTTGTTGGTGGAACAAGGGATGCCGTGATCTGGGCACTGAGCAAAAGCTATCTGCACTGGTCATTTGCACCGTATGCGGAATATGCGATCTTTGGCGTTATCATAGCGTTTGCGTTTTATAATCTCGGTGCGGATTTTTCAGTCAGTGCCGGTTTTTATCCGATGCTTGGAAAAAAAGCGGAGAAAAAGACGTTTCGGGGTGTGATCGACAGCCTGACGGCGTTTGCGATTACCGGTGGTTGTGCCGGATCGCTGGGCTATGGACTTTTGCAGATTTCAAGTGGAATGCATATGATCTTCGGTATCCCACAGAGCACCGTTGTGTATGTGCTGATCTGCCTGTTTATCGTTGTTGCGTTCACTTTATCCAGTATTTCCGGCATGAACAAAGGAATCCGCTGGCTGAGTGACAAAAATGCATGGATGTTTCTGATCCTTATGTCCCTTGCGTTTGTGGTAGGGCCGACGCAGTGGATCTGTAATCTTTTCGTGGAATCCATCGGTGATTTCTTTGGCAGTTTCATACAGAATATCACGTCTGTGGGCGCTTTCAGCGATACGGCACAGGCCGTAGGCAGTGTATGGCATCAGACAGGTGAACTGTGGTCGCAGTGGTGGGATCAGTATTATTTTGCGGATTTCTTAAGCTTTGCACCGATCATCGGGTTGTTTTCCATCAAACTGGCAAAGGGACGTACACTGCGTCAGTATGTGGTCATGAACTGTGTGGTTCCGGCTGTTTTTGGCATCATATGGTTTGCGATTTTTGGCGGGCTGGCACTGGATATTCAGTATAATTTTGCGACGTATGCCGGAAAGATTGATCTTCAGGGCTGCGCCTCGCTGTTTGATTATATGCAGCAATATGGAAATGAAGCCGTTATGCTGAAAGTCATTGAGGTTATTCCGTTCTCTGCCATACTCAAACCGCTGGTATTGCTGTTGATCATTCTGTCTTTTGTGACAATGGCAGATTCAACGACATCGACAGTATCATTAATGTCGATCTCAGACAACAAAGACATAGAAGAAGCACCAGTCCCGATCAAAATTTTTTGGGGCATTCTCATGGGTGCGGCTTCCCTGATCTTTACACTGACGGGAAATATTGACGGCATTAAGATCGTAAAGACGATTGCCGGATTTCCGATTCTTCTTATCGGAATTGTCATGGTGATTCTGTTTGTGGTATATATGATCCGGCATGGTCAGGACAAAGAGATACAGGATATGATGGGCTGATGCGTCTGCATTAGCTCAAAAGTTTGTGAGGTTTGACTGTTTTTCGGAAGAAACCTTGGCAACCTCTACAAAAAGAAAAAAGCGAAGGAAAATCAATTGACATTCGTTGGAAACTATACTACACTCCAATCATAGTAATCGCGATTACCCTTAAGGAACAGATGTATGAATATCAATATTGATAGAAAAAGAAAATATGTACGGATCGTATCCGAGATTTTAAGAACGGAGGGGATGCAGGGCGTGAGCATCCGGCGTGTTGCGAAAGAGGCCGGCTGTACGAGCGCAGTGTTATACAAGCATTTTGATAACCTGGAGCATCTGATTATGGTAGCTTCTGTTGAATTTCTTGCCCCGTATACGATGGAACTGAGCAAATTTACCAAGAGAACGGACATTACATCGATACAGATGGATCTGTATCTCTGGAAATTCTTTATACGAGAGGCGTTTTCAAACAAAATTTATTATGAGATGATGTTTTTCAGTGAAAACACCGATATGCTGGAAAAATGTATCTACGAATATTACTCTTTATTTCCTGAAAATGAAAAAGAGATGGATGGTTTTGGCGCCAGTATCATTCTGAGCAGTGATCTGAACGAACGAGAATTTATCCGTCTCAGGCGAGCCGCAAATGCAGGACTGATCACGATGGAAAATGCATTTACGCTCAGCCGTCTGACAACAGCCGTTTTCAGAGGTATGTTTTCACAATATCCTGATATGCAGAATGACAAAGGTATGTTGCAGATGGCGGTAGATGACTGTTATCAGTTAATATATGAGCTGTTCAAACGGTTTGTTGCACCGGGGACATCTCTTGATATCAGTGGCATCACAGGATAGAGTAAGAAAAGATATGGCATTTTCGGGTATATGGTTGTACATATCTTTTTTTATTACCCTCAAAGGTAATCAAGAGAACCTTTGAAAGTGATATGAAGAAAAAAGAACAGGGAAAAGTGATTATTTACTATGGTATATGTATCATACATTGATGTAAGAAATTGATTTTGCACTGGCTGATCGTTGTATCAGCATTTATTTATATTTCAAAAGTAATCGTGATTACTTTAACGATGTTTTACTTTTACAACAGTTTGCAAATATGAAAGAGAGGAAGTCATATGAGAACCAAAGAAGCTGAAGTTGCACGTGATCAGGAAATCGTTGAGCTGATTCATCAGAATACATTAAGGATTCTTGAAGAGATAGGTATAGCTTTTTTAAGTGAAGAAGCGCTGGAGCTTCTTCGCAGCAATGGTGTGAAAGTCGAAGGAAACAGAGCATATTTTACACCGGAGCAGGTGATGCATGCACTGGATGTGGCAAAAAAGGAATTTACCGTATATGCGCGCAATCCAAAATATAATGTGAATATGAATACGGTGGATCTGTATATGACACCGGGTTACGGAAGCCCGACTGTCTGTGAGGTGGACGGCACACTCAGACCGGCCATGTTTGATGATTTTCTGAAACTGGCCACGATCGTACAGGAAAGTGAAGAATTTTCCATCAATGGCGGTATCCTGGCGCAGCCGTCAGATATTGCTGCAGAAATCTCGGCAGAAGTTATGGTGTATGCGACACTTTGTCGTTCGGACAAGGCACTGTTTTCTGTCTGTGGTGGAAAAGAGCAGGCGGAGAACATTATGAAAATGATGAAAATTATTTTCGGTGAGGATCTGACAGACACACCCTGTACATTTAATCTGATTTCTCCGTTAAGTCCGCTTGGCGTAACAAAGAACACGATCGATACGATGGACGTATGTGCCAGAAATGGTCAGCCATTAGTCATTGCCCCCGGAAATATGGCCGGAGCGACAGGACCGATCTCCGTGGCCGGTAACGTTTCGGAGGCAAATGCGGAATTCCTTGGCTTGAATGTTTATGCACAGATGGTACGTCCGGGTACGCCGATCATCTATGGTTTTGCATCAACGGTCAGCGATATGCGCAACATGCAGGCATCCAATGCCAGTCCGGGATTTGTAAAACAGGCAAAATACGGTTCTCTGCTTGCAAAGAAATATGGTGTTCCCTGCAGAAGCGGCGGCGGTATGTCAGATGCCAACGGACTGACGGCACAGGCTGGTGTGGAGAGTGCGATGAGTTTCTTTGAATCTTTCCAGGAGAGAGCGAACCTGATGATGCATGCGACCGGTTCCCTGCATTCTTTTAATACGGTCTGCATCGAAAAATTCCTGCTGGATATCGAGACTTATACGAGAATGAAATATTACTTCGATGACGTTCCGACAGATGAAGAGGCTATGGCCTTTGATGCGATCAAAGAGGCCATCGAAGAAGAAAACGGAACATTCGTAACACTGGATCATACCTTTGACAGATGCCGTATCGATCCGTGGTACAGTCAGGTCGCTATCCACAAAGTGACAAAGGGCGATCCGAATAAAGCCCTGTATGAGTCCATTCAGAAGAGAATCCAGAAACTGCTGGATGAATATAAACGTCCGGAACTGGAAGAGGGCAAACGACAGGCGTTGGATGAACTGATGAGAGGTCTTGGCATGAAGGAAGAGGATATTGCAAGAACCTGATACAGCGCATAGGCTAAACAGTCAGAAAGGTTGGAATGAATATGACGAAAGAAACGATTAAAAAGTATGGTACGTTGCTGCTTCTGGCCTGTGGTGCAGGTTTCATTTTCCAGCTGCCGTTTATCCGTGAGACTTTTTACATCCCGATTCAGAATGCCATGGGGCTGACAAATGCACAGATGGGATCTTTGAACGGATGGTATGCCATTGTGGCGACACCGGCCTATTTTCTGGGTGGTATCGTTGCCGATAAATTTTCTCCGAAGATCATGCTGACATTTTCCTTTATCAGTACGGGACTTCTGGGTATCTGGTTTTCCATGTTCCCAGGATATCAGGTCGGCCAGCTGATCTTTGCACTGATGGGCATAACGACAGTGCTTACTTACTGGAGCTCTGTTATCAAGGCAGTCCGTATGTTGGGGTCTTCTGATGAACAGGGACGTCTGTTCGGGCTTCAGGAGGGCTTACGAGGATTTTTGAATGCGTTGCTGGTGTTTGTGATGGCAGCTGTATATGCCAGATTTGCAGATAATGTTGTGGGTGCGGCAATGGCGATCCGTTTATGTGCGATCCTTTTACTGGTGATCGGTGTCCTTTGCTGGTTCGTGATTGACGATGGAAATCAGGCTGGTCAGACAGAATCATTAAAAGACGTATTTGCAGGTATGTGGAAATGTCTGAAACTGCCAAGAGTCTGGATGCTGGTAGGTATCGTATTTACGGCATACAGTGTCTATGGTCTGATGAGCTACATCAATACGTATCTGGTATCCCATTATGGCATGTCAGAGACGATGGCAGCCAATCTTGGCGGTATCCGTTATCTGATGCAGGGTATCGGAGGCGTAGCCGGTGGTTTCTTGGCAGATAAGATCCATTCCAGATTAAAGGTCATCTCTGGTGCATCTTTACTTCTTGCCATCAGCTGGGCGGTCTTTTTGTTGATCCCGGTACAGACTTCGATGCTGATGCCGGTTGTGGCAAACTTCTTTATCGGCGTGCTTCTGGTGTACGCAATCCGCAGCCAGTATTTTGCAGATATTGACGATGCGGGTATTGATGTCAACGTGACCGGGCGTGTATCCGGAATCCTGTCCACTTTCGGATATCTGCCGGATGTGTTCATGTTCACAATGGTTGGTCATTGGCTGGATAGTGGAACCGGTACAGAAGGGTACAATAAAGTCTTTATCTATGCAACGGTTATGGGTATCTGCTGTATGCTGTTATCCGGTATACTGGCTAAGATTTGTAGCAAGAAAGCGAAAGCATGAAATGCAGGCAAAGGTGATATCAGAATAAGATAGAAGTACAATAGAAAACCTGCCGTAAAATCTAAACCCTGGATTTTATGGCAGGTTTTGTTTTGTCAGAAACGATCAAGAACTGTTCAGCAGAACCAAAATAATATATGGCAGATAAAGTATTACATATATTAATCAGCAATCCTGTTGACCAGCAAAGCATCCGGCATGTAACGCCCTTTGCCGGAGACGGAGCTGGATTTGGTAATCTGGCGGCCATCGTAGTACATGACGGCGGAGCTGCCGCCGTCCAGGTTCATACCCTGGTAGGCTTTGTAGCGGAGCATGATCTGGGTGCAGGTGGCAACGGAGCAGCCGAGGCTGTAGCCGGGCTGGCGGCCGTCGACGACGAGCATCAGGAGGGAACCGTCTTTTTCCTGGCCGAGGGTGGTACGGGGCTGGATACCCATACAGTAGCCTTCATTGACGGCTTCTACACCATCAACGATCAGGGCAGGATAGAATTCAAGACCCCAGCGATAGTCGCTGACATCGGTGTTTTTGTAGTTGACAACATAGAGCTTGTTCTTCTTGTCAAGACCGACAAATTTCCAGGCGGGAGCCATTTTGTGTTCGCCGTATTCGACACCGTCTACAACGAGGGAACCGTTGACTTTGCCGCCATTGCCGACACCTTTGGGATCAACAAAGCCACTGGCGTTGATGCCGAGGATGGCGTCGTTGTCCTGGCAGAAGGTGGCAATCTTGTCACCATGGGTGCCGAGCTGTTTGGCTTTGACCAGATCGACCTGAGAGGGCTCTTTGGCGATGGCAAGCTTGCCTTTGTAATTGGAGCCGTCTGTTTCGATGATCAGCAGGTTGTTCGGGGCGTTGATCACGAGGATCGGATCACCCTCTACGGTTTTTAAGCCGAGCTTCTGATCGAAATCTTCAATATGAAGAGAGTCGTAACCATCTGTCAGCAGATCCGGATTTTCTTCGAGATACTGATGTACGGTGTCGCTGTCAATCTCCCAGTATTTTTCGTAAAATTCCTGTGCGCCGGTATCGTCGGTGATCGCTTCGCCCTGTACCAGCAGTCCGGGTTCGGTGATCTCGCTGTCATCATTCCAGGTAGTATTGAAATCTGCAGAACGGTTCAGGGCATCCTCCTGTGCCTGCAGTGCCTGGTCGATCACGCTCTGTGGAATAAACATTGTAGCCAGCCACTGATGGCTGTTGGTCGTCATGGCTGTCAGTATGTAGATCGTACGCCATTTGGCAATGAACGGTATGTTGGAAAATACCGCTGTCAGGTACAGAACGACCTGTACCGCAACTGTGATGATCGCCCGGCGGATGCGTCTTAAACGGCGCTTTTTCCTGGAAAGTTTCTTTTTCTTCGGCTTTTCAGTGATATCCGGTGTGATTTCCTGATAGCCTTCTTTTCTTTTCTTCTTTTTGGAAGCCATCTTTATCTCCTGTATGTTTTATAGTATACACATAAATATGCATAATTCTATCACAGATACAGGATGAGTACAATCGGACAGGTTTTACAATTTTTTTACGAATATGAAAAGTTTTTAACATGTGAAAAAGGCTATGTAAGTTTCTGTTACAGATTGAAAAAGATGTGTAATAATTTGTGAAAAATATACAAAAATGGATGCATAATTTAGGTAAATATGCATTGATATAAAACATTGTCGTGAACAACTGGTAAAGAGTACAATGAAATGGATATAAATATCCATACTACAAGGAGGAGAGAAACGTATGATACGCAAATCCAGAATGGGAATTTGTATCTTTGTGTGGTACCATCAATCAAAACAGTAAAAATTGAGAAAATTGCAGATGTCGAATGCGCACATTCTTATACCGAAAAGGTAACAAAAAAGGCCACTTGTACTGCAACTGGTACGAAAACATATACCTGTACAAAATGTGGAAATTCGTATACAACAACTATACCGGTTGACAAAAACAATCATACAAATATTGTAGTGCTTCCGGCAAAAGCAGCGACCTGTACAGCTACAGGTTTGACAGAAAGAAATGTACTGCATGTGGAACAGTAACCGTACCGCAGCAGACTACCCCGGCGCTTGGACATACTATGGGCAACTGGGTAACCACACAGGCACCGACAGCTGATGGCGTACAGACCAGAACCTGCTCCAGATGCGGTTATGCTGAAACAGCAGCGCTTGCCCGTCTGGCAGCCACAGGTTCCTTAAATGCGACGAATGTACCGTTAAAGGCGCAACACTGACTGTAAAAGATATGGCAGCAGGTGACTATGTAGCATCCTGGAACACCGGCAATGCAAAGGTTGTTACTGTAAACAATGGCAAGATCACCGGTAAAAAGAAAGGTACAGCCAAGGTAACGGCAACACTGGCCAGCGGCCTTGTCCTGACAGCGACGATCAAGGTACAGACAGGCTATGTCAAGACCACAGGTATTACAGTAAATACCAGAAAATCGCGCTCGTACAGGGTGACGTATTCCAGCTGGTATCCTCGATTACACCGTTCACATCCAAGGATAAACTGAGCTACAAGACTTCCAACAAGAAAGTTGCCACAGTGGATAAAAAAGGTAAAGTAACTGCGAAGAAAGCAGGAACAGCCACCATCACAGTAACCTCCGGAAGCAAGAGTGTGAAAGTCAACGTGACGGTTACAAAATAGGAAACATAAAGCATGAAATAGTGCACGAATTCCCGGAGATGATACCGTCTCCGGGAATTTTATTTATGGAAATATAAAATCATATTGTTTGTGTATTTGGAAATATGATATAATCTTTTGGAATTCTAATAAGAAATGATAAGGAAACCATATATGAGATTATTGATAGATGATAAAGAGTTAGAATTATTGTTAGAAAAGAAACGAACATATATCGGAAAAGATGTTACCGTAGATACGGTTATTGCAGGGGTGTCGTTTCTTTTGTCAGTTTTCACCGCAACCTATACATCGTTTTTAGGACTTCCGGGAATTGTTTTACAGACGATATTTGCTGTAATCGGTATTGCATATATGGCAAAAATTGTATTCGATTTATGGAAAGCTTATACGCAGAATTATCATCATACAGATTTGTTGGAAGACATTGAACATCTTAATCAGATCGAACACAATCATTCGCTTGTTGTCATTAAGAAAAGGGATAAGTTTCTTTTGTATTATGATGAACGTTGGGATTGTAAGCTTTTTCTGAATTATAAGACGCAAAGGAGAAACAATGAAGAGGGTATTACAGAGCGTGTGGCTGCGGATTTAAATCTTGATCGTGACAGCTTGCAATGTACATATGTTTCATCCAGGGTACAGGAAAAGTATTCGGTCAGTCATCAGGAAAACAGAGTGTATAATCATAGATTATATGAGATTTCCATCGAGAATTTGCCGGAGGCTTTAAAAGAACCGGATTTTAAAATCGGTAATAAACATTACTATTGGATGACAATGCAGGAGATGGAAAAAGATGAGAATATCCAGAAAAAGAATTTGGAAGTTCTTGATTTCGTAAAAGAATCCATAATCGTATAGCCATTCAGTTGGCGGAAAGGGACATCGCTTCGATTGTTATGATCGAAAACGTGTCCTTTTTGTTTTTGTCAAAAGTTCATAAAATATTATGCAAAGTTTAGGTTATTATTCCCCAACCAAAATCATTGACGTGAACATGATGTGTGATAAAATAAAATAGTCTTATTTTATTCATACGAAGGAGGAGAAAAGTATGATACGAAAATCCAATGTTGGAAAACGTATGATGACTATGCTGCTTTGTGGTACTCTGACCTTTACCAGTGTCGTACCGGCCATGGCTTCCGAGCTTCCGGAAACTGAGACAGCAGTACAGTCCGCAGTGACAGAGGAAGAATCCACTGTCGAAACCAGTGCCCCGGAAGAGACCGCGACAGCTGACGAAAATGTGTCGGGGGGGGCAAATCAGGATGTTGGAGAGGGCACTTTAGTTGATGGTGCTGCAACAGATAGTAGTGCAGACAACGACAATTCAACATCAGTAGAAATTTCAGCTAAGACTGAAAACAGTAATGGCACATCAGAGAATAACTCAAAAGATGGAAATCCCAATTTAGAGGAACAGATAGCGACACAGTCTGAGGACGATGTACAGACTGGGACGAATGCAGAACGCAAAGATGCAGGTACGCTGGTACTAGATGAAGATATACCCGTTACAATTTCAAGTGGTGCGACTGTTTATTACTATAAATTCGTGCCTACAGAAAGTGAAACATATTATTTTAAGAATATCGATGCGAATATCAGTGGGTATTGTGAAAATGAAACAGTTACGGTTTCTGATAATAAGGTTTATTTAGTTGCAGGAAAAATTTATTATTTCTGTTTTGGTGCATTAGATGAGTATGATTATATGGGAGATGAAACTGTTAAGCTGGTGAAAACCAGTCAGATCAAAGATGCTACGATTACTGTAGAGGGAGATCCCTGTACTCTGGCAGAGAAACAGACATTAGACGGAAAAGGCCTGAAGATCAAATATACATTAAATTATGCAAATGACAAAATAACATCGGGTGATTCTCTTTACTGGGAGTATAATGACGATGATGATGAGCTGTTCTATTATGTCAGGGGCTTATATAATGATACTTATGAAGTTGAGTTAATAAATGAAAATGAAAAAATTGTTGATTTTTCAAATTTATCTGTAGGTACATATAAATTAGTTATCTGTAATACTGATGGGACTGAATTAGCTACTGCAGAGGATTACACGATTAATGTAAAAAGTCTTGCTGCTCTAAGTGTAACTGAAGCAGAACTGACAACTGGCGCGAAAATTGTAGAAGTTACAGAATCAGGCAGTAATAATTACAAATATTATAAGTTCACAGCAACTCAGGACGGAAAATATTACATAAGTTCCCAGAAATCATCAGATTGTTATTTATATACCAAGGATAGATGGGTAAATATGTCTCGTGAAATCCTTGATGTAAAAAAGGATGATGTCTATTATTTTACATTCACACATTATGATGAGATAAAAAAAGATACTATTGAGTTTATTGCAAACAAAAGTATTAAAGCGTGCGAAATTACTAAAAAAGGTAAGGCAACATATACTGCTTTAGTAGATACTATACTTAATGATTGGACTTTGACTCTTACATACGAGGATGAGTCAACGAGAAAATATCTGCTTAATCAGTTGCTTGGTTATGAGTACGATCCGGCATACGATGATTACGGAAATGAAATTTACTGTACAGTTTCCAATAAAACGAAAAATTATTATAGCGGCGCGACAGGTACATATGAGGTTAATGTTGGTACGGACTGGGATAATCGTGAATCACAGGGCTATATAACAGTAAACATGCCTACCAAAAAAGACTGGTCAGATAGTGGTCGACTATTGAAGCTGGGAGCAAATAATGTGAGCATTCAGGAAACTGTAGATCCGGAAGATGAAGATATAAGACATCTGGAGGAAACATATTATTTGTTTGTACCAGAAAAGGATGGCACATATGTCTTTTCGGATGATGGTAAATATGAATGGGCTGATGGAAACTATTATGGTACATTGGATGATGAAATAGACATCTATAATGATGGGGAACTTGAAGGCGCAGAAGATGTTGAGGATGATTACGAGAAAAAACAAATAACACTTATAGCAAAAGCCGGTACGGAATATTATTACCATGTTGCTTCATATGGATTAACTCGTACAATTAACATCAGTCAAGTTGGGGGACATACGCATGAGTATACTTCCGCAGTGACAACAGCACCGACCTGCACTACAGCTGGCGTACGCACCTACAGATGTAAAGATGGCGATAGAAGTTACACTGAATCTATCCCGGCAACCGGTCACAAGCTGACAACACTTCCGGCAAAAGCAGCGACGTGTACTGCTGCCGGATTAACCGAAGGCAAGAAGTGCTCCGTATGCGGCACAGTAACCGTACCGCAACAGACTACCCCGGCTCTCGGCCACGCTATGGGCGGCTGGGTAGCCACACAGGCACCGACAGCCCTTGCTGATGGTGTACAGACCAGAACCTGTTCCAGATGTGGATATGCGGAGACAGCAGCGATCGCCCGTCTGGCAGCTACTGGCTCCTTGAATGCGGCAAATGTACCGTTAAAGGTAAAACAGTCCGCAACACTGTCCGTAAAAGATATGGCAGCAGGTGACTATGTAGCATCCTGGAACACCGGCAATGCAAAGGTTGTTACTGTAAACAATGGCAAGATCACCGGTAAAAAGAAAGGTACAGCCAAGGTAACGGCAACACTGGCCAGCGGCCTTGTCCTGACAGCGACGATCAAGGTACAGACAGGCTATGTCAAGACCACAGGTATTACAGTAAATACCAGAAAATCGCGCTCGTACAGGGTGACGTATTCCAGCTGGTATCCTCGATTACACCGTTCACATCCAAGGATAAACTGAGCTACAAGACTTCCAACAAGAAAGTTGCCACAGTGGATAAAAAAGGTAAAGTAACTGCGAAGAAAGCAGGAACAGCCACCATCACAGTAACCTCCGGAAGCAAGAGTGTGAAAGTCAACGTGACGGTTACAAAATAATTTTTAAGTACAGCAAGTGGGGAACAGAGTCAGATCTGTTTCCCTTTTCGCATGTTTTCAGACATGTATAGAGTGTGAAAAATGATCAAATTACAAAAATAGTAATTTATTATTTGAATTATATCATTACTTCTTGACACGTATACTTTGAGCACATCAAATCTTATATATCTTTTCAAAGCCAGTCGGCAGGATATTCCATTTTGATGAATAACAGAATAATGATGCAGCCTGTCAGAGGCAAAGCAAATTATTAATGTGAATATGGATTTGGGGAAAATGTAGTTCTGATAGAAACAGTAATATGTTTTTGCAGTATTAAGAAAGTGTTGTACAGCTGCTTCTGACCAATGACGAAAGGAGACGGATGATTTATGACACGTAAGAAAAGAGAAACAGTCAATTCCAGAGAAGATATCCATATGTTCCCGTATCAGGCAAAAGAAAACAGACTGGTAAAAAACAGTATTCTCCCGACAGAAAGTGAACTGAAACTGTCAGAATCGTATCTCGTGAAAGTGGCGGATCCGATGCTTGAGCTGAAAGTAAAGGTTATCAATATCAATTCGAACGCAGGACATGAGATACTGCAGTGCAGAGAGAAGAGGCACGCGAGGAAGGCAGAGCAGAAGGAAGAGCAGAAACCTTATATAGTGTTCTTGTCGATGTTCTGGAATTGAAGGGTGGGCTATCAGAAAAGCTAAGTGAAATCATAAAAAAAGTACATGATCCGGAAATTTTAAACCGTTGGATTTTGCTTGCGATGAGTACTGATACAATTAAGGAGTTTGAAAAGGCTGTATTACAGGTAAAGTAATAGGAAAGTCCATCTGAAATTATGAACGTTTCAGGTGGACTTTCTTGTTTGAATTCAAGTAATATTCACCAAAAATCACTCCCTATTTTTGGGCACTATTCATTTTTGATTCCGGCACTTTTCACTCTTGCAGTTCACAGTGAAATCCAGTATACTATTACGGATTCTATGCATTCCGCTTTATTATGGAAAGGAAAAGTATGCGAAAATTAGCGTTAAGCGATGAGATATTATTAAAGATTGAAAAACCGGCCCGCTATATCGGCAATGAGGTCAATGCCGTGATGAAGGATAAAGAGGCTGTTTCTACAAGATTCTGTATGTGTTTCCCGGATGTCTATGAGATCGGTATGTCCCATCTGGGCATTCAGATTTTATACGATATGTTTAATCAGGAGGATGATGTCTGGTGTGAGCGTGTCTATTCCCCGTGGCCGGATCTGGAAGAGGTGATGAAGGCGGAGAAGATTCCGCTCTTTGCTCTGGAATCCCAGGATCCGATCAAAGATTTTGATTTCCTTGGTATCACGATCCAGTATGAGATGTGCTACACCAATATTTTACAGGTGCTGGATCTGTCCGGTATTCCGCTGCGGGCCGAGGATCGTGACTGGGGTGTGCCGATCGTGATCGGTGGCGGCCCGTGCACGTACAATCCGGAGCCGATCGCACCGTTTTTCGATCTGTTTTATATCGGAGAGGGTGAGACGGTCTATTTTGAACTGCTGGCCCTGTATCAGAAAGCCAGAAAAGAAGGATGGAGCAGGAGAGAATTTCTCATGGAAGCCGGTAAAATCCCGGGCATCTATGCACCATCCCTTTACAATGTAACCTATAAAGAAGATGGAACCATCGACAGCTTTACACCGGTGGATCCGTCTTTGCCGACGACGATCGACAAGCAGGTTGTGATGGATATGAGCGATACCTACTATCCGACAGCGCCGGTTGTTCCGTTTATCAAGGCAACGCAGGATCGTGTCGTACTCGAGATCCAGCGTGGATGTATCCGTGGATGCCGTTTCTGTCAGGCCGGTATGATCTACCGCCCGTTGCGGGAACGCAGTCTGGACTTCTTAAAAAAACGTGCAATGGCGATGCTGGATGCTACGGGTGATGATGAAATTTCCCTGAGTTCTTTAAGCTCCAGTGATTACAGTCAGCTGCCGGAGCTGGTGAATTTCCTGATTGACGAGTGTAACCGCCGTGGCGTGAATATTTCTCTTCCATCTCTGCGTATCGATGCCTTTTCTCTGGATGTCATGCAGAAGGTACAGGATATCAAAAAGAGCAGCCTGACGTTCGCACCGGAGGCCGGTTCCCAGCGTATGCGCGACGTTATCAACAAGGGTCTGACAGAGGAAGATATCCTGCATGGTGCGGGACAGGCTTTCGAGGGCGGATGGAACCGCGTGAAGCTGTATTTCATGTTGGGACTGCCGACAGAGACAGAGGATGATATGAAAGCGATCGCCCATCTGGCAGAAAAGATTGCGGAGCGTTACTATGAGATTCCGAAGGATCAGAGAAACGGTAAGGTGCAGATCGTTGTCAGCACATCTTTCTTTGTGCCGAAGCCGTTCACACCGTTCCAGTGGGCACCGATGTGCAAAAAGGAAGAATTTCTTGACCGTGCCGGTATCGTGCGCCGTGAGATCCATGCGCAGCTGAACCAGAAGAGTATCAAGTACAACTGGCATGAGGCTGATGTCAGTGTTCTGGAGGGCGTGCTGGCCCGTGGTGACCGCAAGGTGGCCGATGTGATCCAGTATGCCTACGAGCATGGCCAGAGCTTTGATGCCTGGGGTGAATATTATAAACAGGAGGCCTGGGACGAGGCTTTTGCAGCCTGTCATGTGGATCCGGATTTCTATGTCTGCCGTACGAGAGCTGAGGATGAGATCTTCCCGTGGGATTTCATCAATGCCGGTGTGACCAAGGCATTTATGCTGCGGGAATGGCACAGAGCACAGGAGGAGACTGTTACGCCGAACTGCCGGATGAAATGCGCAGGCTGCGGTGCGAGATCCTATAAGGGAGGTGTCTGCTATGAAAATTAGAGTTAAATTTGCCAAAGAGGGTGCGATGAAATTTATCGGCCATCTGGATATCATGCGGTACTTCCAGAGAGCGATCCGCAGAGCTGGTATTGATGTGGCGTATTCCGAGGGCTTCAGCCCGCATATGATCATGTCCTTTGCCAATCCGCTGGGCGTCGGACTGACCAGTGAGGGAGAATATTTTGATCTGATGTTAAAAAGTGATGCGTATACCTCCGATGAGCTGATTGCTAAGCTCAATGCTGTTATGGTGGAGGGGATGCGCGTCTTGAATGTTGTGCAGGTGCCGGAGGAAAAAGCCAGCAAGGCGATGTCTCTGGTGGAGGCTGCCGACTATATCGTTCGTTTCCGTGAGTCGGAAGCTCTGGGAATGGACTGGAAGAATAAATTCACGACATTTATGGAACAGACGTCCATTATTGTGACGAAGAAAACGAAAAAGGGCGAGAAGGAAATGGATATCCGGCCGCTTGTCTACGAATGGCATTTCGAAGAGGACGGTATCTTTATGCAGGTATCCTCCGGAAGCAGTGATAATCTTCGCCCGGAGCTGGTTATCGAAGCTTTTGCCAGAGCGTATGCGCTGCCGGTCGATGAGTTTTCCCTGATGATCCACAGAAAAGAAGTCTATGCGGACCGTGGCGACCATGATTTCTGTCCGCTGGATGCGTTAGGTAAGACCATTGCGTAAGCTGGTCGTTACAAAGCTTCCTTACAGGGGCCGGGAATTTCTGGCGGCGGCGCTCGAGGAAGATAAAAAGATCACAGAGATCCGTATGTGGTCTGAAAACGGTGACGAGATTCTTGGAAATATTTATCTGGCGCAGGTGGATCGCGTGCAGGCTTTTATGAACTGTGCGTTCGTTATGATCGATAAGGACACCTCCTGCTATATGGAGCTGGCGGAGCAGGAGCTGGCATACCAGCCCAACCAGAAGGAAGCAAAAGCATTAAAAAGTATGTCGCAGCTGGCCGTACAGGTCACAAAGGAGGCCGGACGCAAGAAAAATCCGCGGGTGACGGCGCTCTTTTCCCTGCACAGTGCGCACATGGTACTGACAAGAGGTAAGGATGAGACCGGAATCTCCCGGAAACTGCCACAGCCGGAGCGTGACCGGCTGCGTACGCTTGTCCAGACGTTTGAACGTCCGGCGGATACACAGCTGATTATCCGCACGAATGCGGCGGGTGTACCGGACGAAGTGCTTGCGGCGGAATACAGACGGCTGCTGGAGCGTTATAAGCGTATTTTGCACATGGCAGATACCCGTCCTGTGTTTTCGGTACTGGAAAAGGCAGAGAGCGGTTATATGGCGATGCTGAAGGAGTATGCAAAGGACGGTATTGTTTTGCGGACAGACTGCAGAGATATCGCAGACGAAGTACAAAGTGCAGAGGATATACAGGTCAGCCTCTATGAGGATGCCCTGCTGCCGCTATACAAGCTGTACCGTCTGGAAAAGGTACTCGACGAAGTGTGTGGCGAAAAGGTATGGCTCAAAAGTGGCGGATTTCTTGTGATCCAGCAGACGGATGCCTTTGTCTCGGTGGACGTCAATTCGGGAAAATACAGCAGCAAAAAGCAGCCGCAGGAAATCTACCGCAAGATGAATCTGGAAGCGGCGGATGCATTGATGCACCAGCTGCGTCTGCGCAATCTGTCGGGTATGATTCTGGTGGACTTTATCAATATGAAGAAACCGGAGGATCAGGAAGAACTGCTTGCACAGCTGCGCATATTGGCGGCAAAGGATCCGATCGAAACCGTGGTGATCGATATGACACCGCTGGGGATTGTGGAAATAACCCGTAAAAAGACCCGAAAACCGCTTGCAGAACAAGTCGGGATTTTGTAAAATAAAAAGATAGTATACAGCAGGCTGTTTATGCAGCGGTATTTACAGGAGAAGATACAATGGGAAATATTGCAATTATTACAGATAGTAATTCGGGCATTACACAGGCCGAGGCCAAAGAACTTGGGATCACCGTCGTGCCGATGCCGTTTTTTATTGATGAAAAAGTGCATTATGAGGAGATTGACCTTTCTCAGGAAGATTTTTACCAGATCTTAAGCGAGGACGGCAATGTATCCACATCCCAGCCCTCCCCGGGGGATCTGATCGATCTGTGGGAAGAGCAGTTAAAGACACACGATGAGATCGTTTATATCCCGATGTCCAGCGGTTTAAGTAACAGCTGTGCCACGGCGACGATGCTGGCTGCGGATTATGACGGCAAGGTATATGTGATCGACAATCAGCGTATCTCTGTTACCCAGAAAATGTCCGTATATGATTCGATCGAGCTGGCAAAGGCTGGAAAGACCGGCGCCGAGATCAAGGAGATCCTGACGGAGGAGAAGCTGATCGCCAGTATCTATATTATGGTAGATACGCTGAAGTATCTGAAAAAGGGCGGCCGTGTCACACCGGCAGCTGCGATGCTCGGTACGGTCTTAAAGATTAAACCGGTGCTGCAGATCCAGGGCGAAAAGCTCGATGCTTTTGCCAAGGTGCGTGGCCAGAAGCAGGCCAAAAAGACGATGATCGAGGCCATGAAAAAGGATATGGAAACCCGATTTGCCGAGGAACGTGCGGCCGGGCTGATGGAGCTTGCCGTAGCCCATACGCATAACGATGCCGAAGCTGAAAGCTTTAAGGCAGAGCTGCAGGCTGTATTCCCGGATGTACCGATCCACCATGTGGATCCGTTGTCACTCAGCGTATCCTGCCATATCGGGCCGGGCGCTCTGGCATGTGCCTGCGCAAAGCGTGTAAAGATTGGATAAAATGTCTGAAAATGACCATAAAACAGCCGGTGACATTTTGGCACCGGCTGTTTTGCAAATTTATGACAAAAAAGAGAAAAAATCTATTGACGGCGGCGGATTTATATGCTAAGTTTATCAAGTATGCCGCACAGAGAGGTATAAGCTCCGGCAACGGACACCATATCTGGCGAGTAATGATCATAGGAGGTGCCATATGTACGCAATTATTGCAACAGGTGGTAAACAGTACAAAGTAGCTGAAGGCGATATTATCAAGGTTGAGAAACTGGGCGCTGAGGCTGGCGAGACAGTTACATTTGATCAGGTTCTGGCTGTAAGCAATGAAGGGCTTAAAGTCGGTAGCGACGTTGCAGATGCAACCGTAACTGCATCCGTACTTGGTAACGGTAAAGCTAAAAAAGTTATCGTGTATAAGTATAAGAGAAAAACCGGTTATCACAAGAAAAACGGACACAGACAGCAGTTTACTGCCGTTAAGATCGAAAAGATCAACGCTTAATCCGTTATATGATTCATATCCGGATAGCAACAAAAAATTCCCGGTGCATACAGGTCGTGACAAAAGGGCATGCTGAATATGCCGAAGAAGGACAGGATATCATCTGTGCAGCCGTTTCGGTGCTGATGGTCAATACGGCCAATTCGATCGAGACACTGACAGAGGATGGCTTTACCTGCGAAGAGGACGATGGCTATGTGGCGATTGCGATCGAGGAGGGAGCGTCCGAAGGCGCACATCTTCTGATGGAGTCCTTACGGCTCGGGCTGAAAAGTATACGGGAAACTTACGGAGATGCTTATTTAGACATTGTGACCAAGGAGGTATAAGATTATGATGAACATGAATCTTCAGATCTTCGCTCATAAAAAAGGTGTTGGTTCTACAAAGAACGGCCGTGATTCCGAGTCCAAGAGACTGGGGGCGAAGAGAGCAGACGGACAGTTTGTAAAGGCTGGTAATATTCTGTACAGACAGCGCGGAACAAAGATTCATCCGGGCGTAAACGTTGGTAAGGGTAAAGATGATACTTTATTCGCACTGACAGACGGAGTTGTAAGATTCCAGAGAAAAGGCAGAGATAAGAAACAGGTTTCTATCGAACCGGTAACTGCAGAGTAATTCATGACAAGGCTTCAAATCATATCCTGGTTTGAAGCCTTTTTATCAAGTTATTTTGTTTTCAATATATAAAAGAGGTAATCTATGTTTGCAGACAGAGCAACGATTTTTATCAGATCCGGTAAGGGTGGTGACGGTCATGTCAGCTTCCGTCGTGAGCTTTATGTACCGAACGGCGGACCGGACGGCGGAGACGGTGGTCGTGGCGGAGATGTGATCTTTGTGGTAGACCGCGGTATGAACACCCTGTCGGAATACAGACATAAGCATAAATTTGCAGCACAGGACGGCCAGGAGGGCGGCAAGAGACGCTGCCATGGTTCGGACGGTGCTGACTGTATCTTAAAGGTTCCGGAAGGAACGGTTATTTACGAAAAAAATACGGGCAAGGTCATCGCTGACATGTCCGGTGACAATACAAAACAGGTCATTCTGACCGGTGGCCGCGGCGGCAAGGGCAATATGCACTATGCTACAGCCACAATGCAGGTGCCGAAATATGCACAGGCCGGACAGGCTGCCCAGGAGCTGGAAGTCCGTCTGGAGCTGAAGGTGATCGCAGATGTAGGACTGGTTGGTTTCCCGAACGTGGGCAAATCCACTTTCCTGTCCCGTGTATCCAATGCAAAGCCAAAGATCGCCAACTATCATTTTACAACGCTGAATCCGAATCTCGGTGTTGTTGATCTGGATGGCGGCGGTTTTGTTATCGCGGATATTCCCGGTCTGATCGAGGGCGCATCTGAGGGACTTGGTCTTGGCCATGAGTTCCTGCGCCATATTGAACGTACCCGCGTGCTGGTGCACATCGTAGACGCAGCATCTGTCGAGGGTCGTGACCCGGTGGATGATATTGAAAAGATCAATGCGGAGCTTCGTGCCTATAATCCGGAGATTGCTGCCCGTCCGCAGGTGATCGCTGCGAATAAGATCGATGCGATCTATGTGGAAGAGGGACAGGAGCATCCGATCGACCGCCTGAAACGTACCTTTGAGCCGCAGGGTATCGAGGTGTTTGCGATTTCCGCCGTGACAGGTGAGGGCGTAAAGCCGTTATTATATAAGATCCGAGAGCTTCTGAACAATTGTGAGCAGGAGTCAATCGTATTTGCACAGGAATTCTTCCCGGAGGATGCTCTTCTTACCGAATCCCTGCCGTACACGGTCGAGCGTGTAGAAGAGAGCGATGGTTCGGTATTTGTTGTGGAGGGACCGAAGATCGAGAAGATGCTGGGCTATACCAACCTGGATTCTGAAAAGGGCTTTGCTTTCTTCCAGCGTTTTCTGAAGGAAAGCGGTATCTTAAAGGATCTGGAGGCACAGGGAATTTCCGAGGGAGATACTGTGCGCATGTATGGTCTGGAATTTGATTATTTTAAGTAAGAGGATAAATATATGACAAGTAAACAGAGAGCATATTTAAAAGGTCTGGCAATGACGATGGATCCGATCTTCCAGATGGGAAAATCCAGTCTGACACCGGAAAATACAAAAGCCATCGATGAAGCTCTGGCAGCCAGAGAGCTGATCAAGATCAGTGTACTGCAGAACTGCATGGACGATCCGAAGGAGATCGCTGCCGTTTTAGCCGAGCGTACCCATTCCCAGGTTGTACAGGTCATCGGTAAGAAGATCGTATTGTACCGTGAGGGCAAGGATAATAAAAAGAAGATCGTTCTTCCGTAAACATGACAAAACCGGCATACGATAAGGCGTTAGGACTTCTTTGGTTGGGAGGCTGTCTGGCGCTATGTTGGAAAGCAGAAAATTGTTACCGAAGGAAAATGATATGGGTGTAAAACGAAAAGTGGGGATCATGGGCGGAACGTTTGATCCCATCCATATTGGTCATCTGCTGATCGCAGAACAGGCCTGCCAGCAGTTTGATCTTGAAAAGGTTCTGTTTATGCCGGCAGGAAATCCGCCGCACAAGCAAAACAGAGAGGGCCGTGCCACGAATGAACAGCGTGTGACGATGACGGGCATGGCGATTGCAGATAATCCGCACTTTGAACTTTCCATGCTGGAAATGCACGCCAAGGGCTACAGCTATACCTATCTGACGCTGGAAAAGCTTAAAGCAAAGCATCCGGATACGGAATATTATTTTATCATCGGTGCGGATTCCCTGTATGATTTCAAAGGCTGGCGTATGCCGGAGCGGATCTGTGCCTGCGCAACGATCCTTGTAGCTACCAGAAACCATACGGATGAGAAGCTGCTGCGCTATGAGCTGGAAATGAACAGCCAGTGGTTTAATGGTCGTTTTGAGGAGCTTTGTATCGACAATATCGATATATCGTCCCAGCAGCTGCGCAAATGGATCAAAGAGGGGCGCTCTGTGCGGTACTACACGCCGGACAGTGTGATCGCTTATATTGAGAAAGAAAAAATCTACAAGTAAAAAGAAAAGGCTGCGACAGGCAGATGTCTGTGTATCGTAGCTGTAAGAACATAAGATAAAGGAGATGGATGCTTTGGCAGAATATGATTTTGTGGCTCTGCAGAAAAAGCTGAAAAAAGAGCTGGATGGCGCACGCTTCCAGCATACCCTCGGCGTTATGTACACGGCGGCTGCGCTGGCCATGGCACATGACGGGGATCTTATGCAGGCACAGGCAGCAGGACTTCTGCATGACTGTGCGAAATGTATTCCAAGTAAGAAGAAATTAAAGCTCTGTGAGCAGAAGCATCTGGAAGTCAGCACTTACGAAAAGAACAATCCGTTTATGCTGCATGCCCGTCTGGGAGCCGTGCTGGCGCGGGAGGTTTATGGGGTGCATGATCCGGAGGTTTTGAGTGCGATCAAGTGGCATACGACAGGAAAGCCTGAGATGACGAAGCTGGAGAAGATCATCTTTATTGCGGATTATATGGAGCCGGGACGTTGCAAGGCTTCTGACCTGCCTGAGGTGCGCAAACTGGCATTCCAGGATCTTGACCGGTGTATGTATGTGATCTGCCGGGATACGCTTGTTTATCTGGAGGAGAGCGGCGCGCAGATCGATCCGATGACACAGAGGGCGTGTGACTATTACAGGTCTCTTTATGACGAAGAAAAATAAACAGGAGGTTACTACTCTTATGCAGAAAGCAAATGAAATGGCGAAACTGGCAGTGGAGGCGCTGGAGGATAAGAAGGCAACGGATATCAAAATTCTGGATATTGCAGAGATTTCTACTCTAGCGGATTATTTTATCATCGCGGGTGGTTCGAACAGAAACCAGGTGCAGGCGATGTGCGATAATGTGCAGGAGAAGCTGGGAAGAGCCGGATATATGGAGTGCAAGACGGAAGGGTATGAGGCTGCGAACTGGATCCTGCTGGATTTTGGGGATATTGTGGTGCATTTGTTTGATGAAGAGAACCGGTTGTTCTATGATCTGGAGAGGATCTGGAGAGACGGGAAGGTCGTGGCAGCGGATGAGCTGTGATGATTGACGGACGGACGAAAAAGCCCCCGGCCCCTCCAGGCATATATATACTTTTCTGCGCTCCGGCTCCGTCGGTCCGAGCCTGTAGTCTCGGACTCTTACTCGCTAGAGTCGCTTGAAAAGTATATATATGTCTGGAGGGGCCGGGGGCTTTTTCTGACTTTGGAGGGATGGAGGGGAAGTTTTTCGAGGAAGTTTGGAAGCGTAGTGGAAACTTTTTGAACGACGTTTGATAAAAATAACATTTTTCAAACGACTTTTATTTATACATATCATTTTTGAAGAATTTCCATAAGAGGAATATAGTATCAATAGCTGTTGAATTGTTTGCGCTGTGGATTATTGGAAAAGGTAAAAGAGAGCTGAAAACACAGGTGTTATGGGATAACACTTTGTTTTCGGCTCTCTTTTTTGCTGTCTTGACATATAAAAGAAAGCTCCAGTGGAAGTTTCTTTTATTGTAAATAAATTAGCGAATGAAACGGAATACCCCGATGACTTTGCCGAGGATGGTTAATTCGCCGTGGACGATGATGGGATCCATGTAGTCGTTTTCGGGCTGGAGGCGGTAGTAGCCGTTTTCTTTGTAGTAGGTCTTGACGGTGACGCTGTCTTCGATCATGGCTACGACCATGTCGCCGTTGCTGGCGTAGGAGCGCTTTTCGACGAGAACCTGATCGCCGTCGAGGATACCGGCGTTGACCATGCTGTCACCGTGGACGGTGAGCATATACGTCTCTGCATTGGGCATATACTCGGCAGGGATGGGAAAGTAGTTCTCGATGTTCTGCACGGCAAGAATCGGCTCTCCGGCGGCTACACGGCCAACGATGGGGACGTTGACAACCTCGCGGCGCACGAGATTAAAGGCATCGTCGATGATCTCGATCGCCCTGGGCTTGGTAGGATCGCGGTGGATATAGCCGTTGTGTTCGAGCGTTTCGAGATGCGCATGTACTGAAGAAGTTGATTTTAAATGAACAGCTTCGCAGATGTCACGGACGGACGGGGGGAAGCCGCGGTTTAAAATTTCATTTTTAATAAAGTCAAGGATTTCCTGTTGCTTTTCTGTAATCTTTCCGTTGGGCATAGTATGTTAACTCCTGTATGTATAATAGTCAGTGTAATATCCGATGAAATCGAACACGGTGTTCGGTTACGTTTATCGTAGCATATGAAAGAGGGTATTGCAAGGAGAAAAT
>CAVCMG010000003.1:0-109131 GCA_963603285.1 Ruminococcus bromii | reverse complement strand
ACAGGTAAATCAATACCTGCAGAGATTATTCCTTTATTCAACTGTCAAACTTCCGAGAAATGCAATTATTTTCGGCGGGAATTCATACATATTCATATGTATTTCTCTCAGAATAGCCAAAATCCGCTAAAAATATGCAAAGAATTTCTGAAGATGATTTACAAACCGAAAAAATGATGATAAGATGTAAAATGCTTTTTTAGATGCTTTGAGGCAGATACATGCTACAAAAGCAAATTTTTACAGGCAACTATAATACATACTTTAGATGAAAGGAATTAACAGTTTTGGGAAAAGTAGTAGCTAAAATGATCGGAATGATTATGGTGCTGCTTCAGCTGGTCATGTCCGTTGTGTTCTGTGGATTTTTATATATTTCCAACTATCTGACACTCGACTGGCTGCTGATCGTGGCACTGGTGTTGCTGATTCTGGTATTACTGAATCTGATCCTGCAAAGATGGGTCGTATCCGGCATGTTCGGCAAGATCCTGGCAATACTGCTCTGTGTGGTTCTGGGCTATGGCTGTTATATGCTTGCCAATACCAATGCCGCACTGAACAAGATCACAGCGGATGCAGAGACCAGCAAAGAAGTAGCACAGATGAATATTTATGTTCTAGATGAGGATTCAGCAACGAGCATTGAAGATGCCGCTTCCTATACCTTTGGTATTCTGGGTGCCATGGACCGTGACAATACGGACTATACCGTATCCCAGATCGAGGAAACTACAGGACAGTCCCTGACCCTGAAAGAATATGACGATATGACCGCTCTGGCAGACGGCCTGTATACACAGGAGGTCGGTGCGATCATCATCAACGAAGCCTATGCTTCCGTACTGGAAGATACAGACGGTTATGACGATTTCTCCTCCAAGGTGAGAACGCTTTCCACCGTACAGCACGAGACAGAATCCAAGCAGGTAGAGTCTACGATCAGCGCAGACGATATCGTATCCAAGCCGTTCGTACTGTATTTAAGCGGCTGTGATCAGGCCGGAGATATCTCCACCCGCGGTCGAAGCGATGTCAACATCCTTGCCGTGATCAACCCGGAGACAAAGCAGATTCTTCTGCTTTCCACCCCGCGTGATTACTTTGTTGAGCTGTCTATTAATAAAGGCGGCATGAAGGATAAGCTGGCTCATGCCGGTATCTGGGGCATCGACGTCTCCATGGATACACTGGGCAACTTCTATGGTCTGGATGTCAGCATGTACTTCAAGGTTAACTTCACCGGCTTCAAAGCCGTAATCGACGCCCTGGGCGGCGTAGAAGTTGACTCCGACGTAGCCTTCACCGCAGGTACCAACGCCAGCTCCCAGAGTACAGGCCGTACCTACACCTTCAAGAAAGGCATCAACAAGCTCGACGGTGATTCCGCTCTGGCCTTCTCCCGTGAACGTCACGCCTTCTCCGACGGAGACAGACAGCGTGGCCGCAACCAGATGAAGGTCATCGCAGGCGTTGTAAAGAAACTGCAGTCCACCGCCCTGCTGACCAACTACGCATCCATCATGAACAGCGTCTCCGAAAGCTTCGAGACCAACATGACCACCGAGCAGATCCAGGCTTTGGTCAAGATGCAGCTGTCTGATATGGCCAGCTGGAACATCGTATCCCACTCTGTAACCGGATCCGACTCCAGCGCCAAAACCTACTCGTCTCCGAGATTAAACCACTACGTCATGATCCCGAACGACGAAAGCGTAGCCGAAGCCAAAGACCTGATCCAGAAAGTCATGGACGGCGAAACCCTTTCCGACGACGACAGCTCCAGCGAAAGCAGCAGCTCCACCGCCGACGAGGAATAAAATAAAACAATTCTGATTATTGTAATGCAAAAGAGGATAAGTCGCTGACTCATGTCAGCGCTTATCCTCTTTTTTCACCTTTTCACCATCCGGGCCTTTTTCGTCCGTTATTTCAATTATTTCCCAGATTTAGCAGCCTTACTGATCATATCTCTCTTCCTCAGTCTGGAATCCAGAATCTTCTTCCTGATACGCAGACTCGTCGGCGTAACCTCCAGAAGCTCATCATTATCAATGAAATCCAGCGCCTGCTCCAGACTAAGGATCCGCGGCGGTGTCAGCTTCAACGCCTCATCCGCACTGGAAGAACGTGTATTGGTCAGATGCTTCGTTTTGCAGACATTCAGTTCAATATCCTCGCTCTTACCACTCTGTCCGATGATCATACCCGCATACACCTTCTCACCAGGTCCGATAAACAGCGTACCACGATCCTGTGCAGCAAACAGACCATACGTTACAGACTCACCACTCTCAAAGGCGATCAGAGAACCCTGCTTACGGTAGCTGATGTCCCCCTTGTACGGTGCATAGCCGTCAAACAGCGTATTCATAACACCTGTACCCTTGGTACTGGTCATGAATGTACCACGGTAACCGATCAGACCACGGGACGGGATACAGAACTCCAGACGGGTAGAACCATCACTGGCAAGACTCATACCCTGTAGCTCACCCTTGCGCTCGCTCAGCTGCTGGATGATCGTACCGGAAAACTCCTCCGGAACATCCACATAGACGATCTCCATCGGCTCCAGCTTCTTGCCACGCTCGTCTTCCTTGTACAGAACCTCTGCCTTGCTGACTGCGAACTCATAGCCCTCACGGCGCATATTCTCGATCAGAACAGACAGATGCAGCTCACCACGGCCGGATACCTTTAAGATCTCCGGTTTGTCCGTATCCTCGACACGGAGGCTGACATCCGTATTCAGCTCACGGTACAGACGGTCACGCAGATGACGGGAGGTAACGAATTTACCTTCCTGTCCGGCCAGCGGACTGTCGTTGACGATAAAGTGCATGGCGATCGTCGGCTCAGAGATCTTCTGGAACGGAATCGGTTCCGGATGCTCCGGATCGCACAGTGTATCACCGATATGGATATCGGCGATACCGGAGATGGCTACGATCGAACCGATCGTGGCTTCCTTGACTTCTACTTTATCCAGACCCTCAAACTCATAGAGCTTGCTGATCTTTACCTTCTTTTTCTTATCCGGATCGTGATGGTTCATCAACAGAACCTCCTGATTGACAGCGATCTTACCGTTGTCAACCTTACCGACACCGATACGGCCGACATACTCGTTGTAGTCGATCGTACTGATCAGTACCTGTGTACCGGCATCCGGATCACCCTCCGGAGCGGGGATGTATTTGAGGATCGTCTCAAACAGCGGCTCCATGCTTTCCGGTGTATCGTTGAGGTCGAGCATGGCGATACCCTTCTTTGCAGAAGCGTAGAGGAACGGGCAATCCAGCTGTTCATCGGAAGCATCCAAATCCATCAGAAGCTCCAGAACTTCATCGACAACCTCATTCGGTCTGGCTTCCGGACGGTCGATCTTATTGATGCAGACGATAACCTTGAGGTTCAGCTCCAGCGCCTTTTTCAGAACGAATTTGGTCTGGGGCATAGCACCCTCGAAAGCGTCTACCAGCAGGATAACGCCATCAACCATCTTCAGTACTCGCTCTACCTCGCCGCCGAAATCGGCATGGCCTGGGGTATCGATGATATTGATCTTGGTATCTTTGTAATGTACAGCTGTATTTTTGGAGAGAATAGTAATACCTCTTTCTCTCTCGATATCGTTGGAGTCCATGACACGTTCCTGGACCTCCTGGTTGGCACGGAATACACCGCTCTGCTTGAGCAGCTCGTCTACCAGTGTGGTTTTACCATGGTCTACGTGGGCAATGATCGCCACGTTACGGATATCTTCTCTTTTGGTTTTCATACATATATCCTTTCTAACTGCAGATTCCCTTCGTGTATCAGTAACTGTCAGCTTGCGCAAAATGAGCATAGAGCTTCACATCCTTTAAATGTTATCACATTTTTTCCAGAAAACAAGGGGTTAGAAAAAACAAATGAAATTTTTTTGACGAAAAGGGGAAGAGAATGTCAAACATTTTTACGGCAACAGTTGTTCTAAAAACAGGTATGGCCACATAGATTGAGTAAGGGTAAAAATACAGAGCAAAGGAGATAAGACAAACAATGGCAGATAAGATCATGGAAAACAATCAGGTAGAGATCATGGGAAGAATCGCTTCAGAATTTGTATTCAGTCATCAGGTATTTGGCGAGGGCTTTTATCTGGTGGATGTGCTGGTGAAACGGCTGAGCGATTCGGAGGACTGTATCCCTGTGATGATATCGGAGCGTCTAATGGATATCACGCAGGATTATATAGGTGAGTACATTCATGTGATCGGACAGTTCCGCTCATACAACCGGCATGAGGAAAAGAGAAACCGGCTAGTGCTCTCCGTATTCGCCAGAGAGATCAGCTTCGTGGAGGAGGAAGACGAATCCATGAAAACAAACCAGATCTTTCTGGATGGCTACATATGCAAACCGCCGGTCTACCGGAAAACGCCGCTGGGGCGCGAGATCGCCGATCTTTTGATGGCTGTCAACCGGCCGTATGGCAAGTCGGACTATATTCCCTGCATCTGCTGGGGCAGAAATGCCCGGTTTGCATCGGCTTTCCAGGTGGGCGGCCATGTGATGATCTGGGGAAGAATCCAGAGCCGGGAATATATCAAGCGGCTCAGTGAGGAAGAAAGTGAAAAGAGGGTAGCATACGAGGTATCGGTGAGCAAACTGGAGTATGTCGAGTAGATCATCCGGACAAAATGATAAATATAAGGAAGAAACGAAAGAACTCCGTGGAGAACATTGACAAGGAAATGGACAGATGCTATATTTAGGGAAGTAGATAGAGGTCGCGTATCGTATGAGTACCGGTAAGGAGGCAGCAGGCCCTGTGAGATACCGGGAAGGGACTATACGCCGAAAGAAAAAAGAAGCTGCAGCTTTTTTCTTGGGCATGCAGCGAACAGCTGTATGACTGTCATCGAAAGATGGAGAGCTATCCGGTAGTATGATACACACGTAAAGATACGTATAGAGACCGGCAGCAATTCCGGTCTCTGTTTTGTTACCTTAGTATATAAAGGAAAGCTCCGGTGGAGGTTTCTTTTATTGCCAGGCAAAATGATCCGTTGGATCGTTTTTCAGTTCTTTGCCTGTGCAGGTGAACGTTACCAGAAAGGATAAGGATCCAAATAATTTCTAAATGAGCCAAGGAGGACAATTATGGCAATTTTTAAAGGAGCAGGTGTAGCCATCGTTACACCGATGTATGAGGATGGATCAGTAAATTACGACAAGCTGGCAGAGATTCTGGAAGAACAGATCGCAGGTGGTACAGATGCGATCGTTATCTGCGGTACGACAGGCGAATCCGCAACGATGACAGAGGCTGAGCACTCGAATGTTATCAAATACACCATCGATAAAGTGGCAAAGCGTATTCCGGTTATCGCAGGTACAGGTTCTAATTGTACAAAGACCGCCATCGAGCTGTCAAAACAGGCAGAGGCTGACGGTGCAGATGCCCTGCTTTTAGTTACACCGTACTATAATAAGGCAACGCAGAATGGTCTGATCGCACACTACACAGCAATTGCAAACAGCGTGTCTCTTCCGATTGTTATGTACAATGTACCGAGCCGTACCGGATGTAATATCCAGCCGGAAACAGCCGCTTATCTGGCAAAGAACGTTAAGAATATCGTAGCGATCAAAGAAGCTTCCGGCAATATCTCCCAGGTGGCCAAGCTCAAAGCACTGGCCGGAGACAGCTTGGATGTATATTCCGGTAATGACGATCAGGTTATCTCGCTTCTGTCACTTGGCGGTATCGGCGTTATTTCCGTACTGTCCAACGTAGCTCCGAAGCAGACCCATGACATGGTTATGGAATATCTGGAGGGTGACCGTGAAAAAGCATTAAAGATCCAGCTGGATGCCCTTCCGCTGATCGACGCTCTGTTCTGTGAAGTCAATCCGATTCCGGTCAAAGCTGCCATGAATCTGATGGGCAAGGAAGTCGGCCCACTGCGTGCACCGCTGACTGTTATGGAAGAGGAGCATCAGAAAAAACTGGCACAGGCTATGAAAGACTTCGGACTTACACTGGCATAAGAGGGACATAAGAATGGTTAAACTGATCATGCATGGCTGTAATGGCCATATGGGACAGGTCATTTCTGATCTGGTAAAACAGGATCCGGACGCGGAGATCGTAGCCGGTATTGATATCGTAGACAACAGAGACAATGGTTACCCGGTATTTACCAATATCTGGGACTGTAACGTAGAAGCGGATGCTCTGATCGACTTTGCTTCCGCAAAGGCAATGGACAACCTGCTGGATTACTGTGTGGACAGAAAGCTTCCGGCTGTACTGTGTACGACGGGTCTTTCCGCCGAACAGCTCGATAAGATCCGCGAGGCCAGCAAGGAAGTGGCCGTATTAAAATCCGCCAATATGTCTCTGGGCATCAATACACTGATGAATCTGTTAAAGGATGCAGCAAAGGTGCTTGCTCCGGCAGGCTTTGATATGGAGATCGTTGAGAAGCATCACCGCCTGAAGCTGGATGCACCGAGCGGTACAGCCATCGCTCTGGCAGACTGCATGAATGAGGCTCTGGACAACGAGTATCATATGGTCTATGACAGAAGCCAGGTGAGACAGCAGCGTGATGATAAGGAAATCGGTATCAGTGCTGTGCGCGGCGGTACGATCGTCGGCGAGCATGAGGTGATCTTTGCCGGTACAGACGAGGTCATCACCTTCAAGCATACGGCATATTCCAAGGCTATTTTCGGTAAAGGCGCTGTACAGGCAGGTAAGTTCCTGGCAGGCAAAAAGCCGGGCTATTACGATATGCAGGATGTGATCGCCGCACAGAAATAAATACCGGTAAAATCAGGTATAAGATCCGGGAGTACTGCACATAGTAGATTCGTAGAGAAGCTTTTTTACATACATAAAATGTGAAGAGTACCGTTTGTGTGCTTACCACATTTTATGAATGATAAAGAAAAGGAGACTTCGCTATGAAACATGGAAAAATGGTGTTGTTTACAGCTCTTCTGACGCTGGTGCTCTGTCTGGGAACGGGCTGTGGAAACAGTCAGACGCAGGGTACGGACAAATCCGGTACATCGTCGGAGGCAGGCAGTACGGATACAACGCAGGATGCGCAGACGCCGGATGACGGCATGATCGCTGATGAACCGGCGGCCGGATCGGATGATCTGGGTGTGAATCCGGATGGACTTACCGGGGATACCGGTATGGACGGCACGGTGGAAAACGGTGCGGCATCTGACAGTCAGACAACACCGGGAACGACCGATGGCACAGGAAATAATACAGCAGCCAATGGTGCAGGCAGCAACAGTAATGCAGCTGGTGCGAAAGGTGGCACAGACGGCAGTAACGTCGGTCAGGATGCCAGAAATGCTGTGGACGATGTGGGTGATGCGGTAGGTTCCGGCATCAAGGACATCGGACAGGGCGTTAAGGATATCACGGACGATGTAACAGGCACAACCAACAGATAATACGATTCCCGGATAAGACATTATCCGGGAATCTTTGCTATACGGTCAGAAATGGCCGGAGATTTTTGGATACAGAAGAAAAGGAACAGGCTGAGAACAGCCGGAAAGGGCACAGATGAGATTTCGTCCCTGTATTGATATACATAACGGAAAAGTAAAACAGATCGTAGGGGGCAGCCTCACCGATCAGGGAGATCAAGCCACGGAAAACTTTGTGGCGGAGCAGGACGGGGCATGGTTTGCCGGACTGTACAGAGAAAAAGGTTTAAAGGGTGGCCATATTATTCTTTTAAATCCTGTAACCTCGCCGTATTATGAGGCTACAAAGGCACAGGCAGTATCGGCGCTTCGCGCATGGCCGGGCGGTATGCAGATCGGTGGTGGCATTACCGCAGATAATGCAGCGGAATTTCTGGATGCCGGTGCGGATAAGGTGATCGTGACGTCCTATGTGTTTAAAAACGGGCAGATTTACTGGGAACATCTGCAGCATTTAAAGGAATGCATCGGAGCAGAACATCTGGTGCTGGATTTAAGCTGCAGGAAAAAAGACGGGATCTATTATATAGTGACGGACCGCTGGCAGAAGTTTACGGATGTGATATTAAATGAAGAAACACTGCACAGACTGACCGGGTACTGCAGTGAATTTCTGGTGCATGCAGTCGATGTTGAGGGAAAAAGCTCCGGGATTGAGACGGAGGTGGTAAAGCTTCTGGCGGACCATGCAGATATTCCGGCGACGTATGCCGGCGGTGTCGGTGACTTCGCTGATCTTTCAGAGCTTCGCAAAGCCGGGAAAAATAAAATCGATGTGACAATCGGCAGTGCGCTGGATCTTTTTGGAGGGAAAATGTCGTTTGAAAAGGTATTGGCGTGGTGTGCAGATACGGCTGAAGTGTAACAGGGAGAGAATGTGCAGGTATGATTTTTTCAGAGAAACTGTACAGAATATTCTGACAAAAGTGAGCAGGTGTTGTATAATATAGATGAGGTGTTGGCTGTATCATTGCCCGCTTTAGGGGAAATGAGACGGCTTATACTGCAGAGCTGCAAAAAGGAGGTACATGAGTATGAAGTATCGTATCACAGGAAAGAAAATGGAGGTCACTGACGGTTTACGAAACGCCGTGATCGAGCATCTGGACAAGCTGGGCAAATACTTTCAGGAAGATGTACTTGTGGAAGTGACCATGCGTGTGGAGAAGAGCCGCCAGATCATCGAGGTTACGATCCCGTTAAAGGGCGGTGCGATCCGGACGGAGCAGTCGAGCTCCAATATGTATATTTCCATCGATCTTGCAGAGGAGGTGCTGGAGCGTCAGCTGAAAAAGCACCGTAAGAAACTGATCGATCAGTACCAGACGAATACGTTCCAGCATGAGTTTCTGGAGGAGGAAGGCGAGGAGGATGAGATCCGTATCACACGGAGCAAGCGCTTTGATGTGAAGCCGATGTATCCGGAGGATGCCTGCCTGCAGATGGAGATGACGGGGCATGAGTTTTTTGCTTTTGTGAATGCGCAGTCAGGTGAGATCAATGTGGTGTATAAGAGGACGGATGGGACGTATGGGATACTGGAACCGGACTTTTGATTTTTTGAATAAGTGAATATAGGTAGGGTGTGAGGAGTGACGCTCACGAAACAACGCGTCCCCCTCCCCCTGTCTGTTCTCCAGCAAAACGCGCTCTCGCTCCGCCTCAGGCGTAGCGGTACTAAGCTCGCGACGGCGCCTGCGGCTTGCGCTCGCTAAGTGCCGACGCCTTCGGAGGGTTTTGCCGGAGAACAGACAGGGGGAGGGGGACGCGTTGCTTCGCTCGCTGGGTTTGAGGTACGGCAGTGGTGGGGGAAAAAAATTACAATAGTAGTAGGTTGTTAGGAAAGTAAGAGTAAAAACAAAATGTAATTTGGGGAAAGTTATGGTAGAATTAGTATATATTTGTGCGGACAGAAAATTATAGAGTTAAAGAAAAATACTATAAAAACGAAATGTTGAATTAAAAAAGAAAGAAGGTGACGGGGATGGATATGCAGCAGGTAAGGACGCTCATTTATGAAGGTGAAAAGGTAGATGTGGAATGTAAGAAAGCGGAAAGTTCTGTGCCGAGATCTGCTTATGAAACATATTCAGCTTTTGCGAATACAAAGGGTGGATATATTATTCTGGGGATTGATGAGGATAAAAGGGAAAGTGTACCGGAGAAAAGATTTATTATACAGGGAATTTCAAATCCGAGGAGACAGTTGGAGGATTTCTGGAATACGATCAATAGCAGCAAAGTTAATGTCAATATTTTGAAAGATGAAGATGTATGCATTGTAGAAGAGAATAATATCAAACTGATTGTGATTCATGTACCGAGGGCAACGTATAAGCTACGTCCGGTGTATGTTGGTGAGAATCCATATAAGGGAACATACAAAAGAAATCATGAGGGCGACTATCATGCAACGGAGCATGAGGTTCGGGCGATGATCCGGGATCAGAGTCCGGAGGGAAATGATGGCATGATTTTAGAATATTACACGATGGAGGATATTGATAAAGAAACATTGCGTAAATACCGTCAGATTTTTGAAATACTAAATGACGGGCATGTGTGGAACTCATTAGATGATAAAACATTTCTTGAAAAGCTGGGAGGGTACAGAAAGGACAGAAGAGAAGATAGAGAAGGATTAACACTGGCTGGGCTTTTGATGTTTGGAGATGGCCTTGCCATACGTGATGAATTTGACAATATCTTTATGGACTATCGAAATGAAAGCCGGGTGACGGCGGATATTCGATGGAATGACAGAATAACCTATGATGGCACATGGGAAAATAATCTGTTTAATTTTTTTACAAAGGTGACACCAAAATTGACAGAGGATCTGAAAAAACCATTTAAACTTGACGGAATTCAACGAATTGATGAAACACCGGTTCATAAAGCGGTAAGAGAAGCTTTTGTCAATCAGATCATTCATGCAGATTATCAGGCGGATTCAGCTACATTGAAAGTAATTAAGAAATCGGACGGATTTGAATTTACCAATCCAGGGATATTGAAGCTTCCGGTTGAGGAAATTTATCGTGGTGGAAATTCAAAATCAAGAAATCCCCGTATGCAGACAATGCTAAGAATGGTAGGTTTTGGAGATAATGCCGGGTCGGGATTTCCGGCAATTCTGGCCACATGGAAAGAAAGCGGATGGATTGAGCCTGTGTTAAAAGAAGATACGCAGTTAAATCAGGTGACATTAACGCTGCGGATGATTACAGAGGAAGAGAAAGCAATAGAAGATGTGCTGGAATTGATGAAAACATTGGATCAAACACAAGAACCAATAAAAAAATCGGCAGAAAAATCGGCAGAAAAATCGGCAGAAAAATCGGCAGAAAATGTGGGACACAGTTTATCTAAACGACAGCGGCAGATTTTATCTTTTATGGAGGAAGGTGTAGAATACAGTGCAGAGGAGATTGCAGAATTTCTTGCCCTGAAAGGATCGCGAACGCGGCAGCTGCTGAAAGAACTTGCAGATATGAAAAAGATAGCAACTACAGCAACAACAAAAAAGAGAAAATATAAAAAAATATAAGAGAATGGCTTGCTAAGTTCCGTTAAGTTTCGCGAGTATAAAGAAACAAGAAAAATTATATCGATATTATGTAAAAAAGCACTGAACCCCCTTTGATTTTGAGAGGTACAGTGCTTTTTCAATTGAAAATGAAGAAAATTTAAGTTTCGCTAAGTTTCAGTATGAGTGAAAATTTAAAACCACAATAATCCACAGTTCACATCTTCATCACGCAATTTTCACAATCTCGTCTGCATTTCAACACAATTTCTGCGTAAAGTGATAAAAGATGTACAGCAGGAGTTACGTGCTGTGCGGGATAAAGGAGGAACGAAGCGTGATTGAGATCAACCATCTGGTGAAAACGTATGGCGATCATACGGCTGTGGATGATCTGTCGCTGAAGGTGGAGCCGGGAAGGATTTATGGATTCCTGGGGCCGAATGGGGCAGGTAAGTCTACGACGATGAATATTCTGACGGGGTATATTGGTGCTACGTCGGGAGAAGTAAAAATCAACGGACATGATATTTTCAAGGAGCCGGAGGAGGCCAGAAAGTGTATTGGCTATCTGCCGGAGATTCCGCCGGTATATGAGGATATGACGGTGTGGGAATATCTGATTTTTGCGGCAGAGCTTAAGAAAGTAGAAAAGGATAAGCGTATCCGGTATGTGGAGGAAGCCATGGAGCTGACGCATATTACGGAGATGCAGGACCGGCTGATCCGCAACCTGTCCAAGGGTTACAGACAGCGTGTGGGTCTGGCACAGGCGGTGCTGGGATATCCGGAGATCATTATTCTGGATGAGCCGACCGTAGGTCTGGATCCGAAGCAGATTATTGAGATCCGTGACCTGATCCGCCGGCTGGGAGAGAAGCATACGGTTATTTTAAGCTCCCATATCCTTTCTGAAGTCAAAGAGGTCTGCGATTATATCTTTATTATTTCCCAGGGCAAGCTGGTAGCTTCCGATACAACGGAAAATCTGCTGACCCAGGTACAGGGAAATCAGCAGATCGAGCTGGTGACAGACGAGGACAGCGATGCCATGGTGAGCGTACTGTATGAAGTTCCGGGCGTCAGCCATGTGGAAGTGCAGGACAAAGACGATCTTACCTGCCACATTCTGATCAGTACGGACAGCAGTGCCGATATCCGTAAGAAAGTATTCAAAAAGGTAGCCGATGCCGGTCTTAACCTGCTGGAAATGCGAAGCACTGGCCGTACACTGGAAGATATCTTCCTTGAACTGACAGAAATAAAGGAAGTTAAGGAGGAGATCAAGTTATGATAGCGATATGGAAACGAGAATTCCGCTCCTATTTTCAGACCATCACCGGCTGGATCTATATTGCGGTAGTTATGGCTGTATTCAGCCTGTATTATTTTGCCAACAACTTAAACTACGGTGCACCCCAGATCTATTATTCGATCAGCGGCGTGTCCTTTATCTTTCTGATCCCAGTCTCCGTGCTGACCATGCGTTCCCTGTCGGAGGACAGGCGGACAAAGACGGATCAGCTGATCCTGACAGCGCCGGTATCGGTAGGAAAGATCGTGACAGCCAAATATCTGGCGATGGCCTGCGTACATGCCATCGTAATTGTGATCATGACGATCATGGCTCTGCTTCTGGATACGCTGGGTGATGCGCCCACCAAGCAGAATCTGATCGCTGTCTTTGGCTTTGCTCTGTACGGTCTGACCTGTATTGCGGTAGGTCTGTTTGTCTCTTCCCTGACGGAGAGCCAGATCATTTCCGCCGTGCTGACCTTTGGCGCGTTGTTTATCGGCTATATGATGAGCAGTATTACCGATCTGATCTCATCCTCGGGTAATATTCTGACAAAGATCATGGGATGCTATGACCTGCGGAAATATATGGAAAGCTTTTTTGACGGCTGCTTTTCTGTGACCGGACTGATTTACTACGTGTCGATGATCGTGCTGTTTCTGTTCCTGACAACCCAGTCGATCCAGAAACGCCGCTGGCAGATGACGAGCAAAAAGCTGTCTGCCGGTGTGTTCAGCACGGCATTTATTGCCGTCGGCATCGTTGTAGCTCTGGTAGTCAACCTGATCGTGGCAGAGCTGCCTTCATCCATGACTTCCATCGATCTGACCTCGTCCAAGCTGTATTCCCTGACGCAGGATACAAAGGATTATCTGAAAACGTTGGATAAGGACGTCACGATCTATGCTGTGGCCAATGAAGCCAGTCTGGATTCTACGGTATCGGAAACACTGAAACGATATGAGGATGCGTCTTCACATATTAAAGTAGAATACAAGGATCCGGCAACGTCCCCGACCTTCTACCAGCAGTATACCGACAGTTCGATTTCATCAGGCAGTCTGATCGTCGTCTGCGGCGAGCAGTCCAAGGTGATCGATTATAACGATCTGTTTGAGAGTGATTTTGATTACTCCACCTACAGCTCCAGCGTTACCGGTTACGACGGTGAAGGCCAGATCACCAGCGCCCTGCAGTATGTTACAAGTGACAGCATGCCGAAGATTTATCAGGTATCCGGCCACGGTGAGACAGCTTTGAGCGGCAATTTCTCCAAAGCCATCGAGAAAGCCAACCTGTCCAGTGAGACCCTGAATCTGATGGATGCCGATACCGTACCGGAAGATGCCAAATGCTTGATCATCAACGCACCGACCTCCGATTTTTCTGAGGACGATGCCAACAAAGTCATTACCTATATGAATAACGGCGGCAATGTCCTGCTGATGACGAACAGTGAAGCCACAGAGGATATGCCAAACTTTGAAAAAATCATGAGCGCCTACGGTATCACCGTAGAAAAAGGTATGATCGCCGAGTCTGATACATCGATGTACTATCAGAATCCGTTCTACCTGCTGCCGACGGTAGAAAGCAGTCTGTTCACCTCCGGAACCTCCGGCGCATATATCTTCGTGCCGTATGCACAGGGTATGACCGTACCGGAAGACACCGATACGATCACCTACACACCGCTCTTACAGACCTCCGACAAGGCTGTTATAAAGACCGATGTGCAGAACGCCACCAGCTACGACTATGAAGACGGCGATCAGCAGGGCAGCTACGCCATCGGCCTTGTTGCGGCAAAGACCATCGACACAGACACAACATCCACGTTAGTTGTCTATACATCCACCGTGATGTTCACCGACAGCGCCGATCAGATGGTCAGTGGCAACAACTCCACGCTGTTTGCCTCCACTCTGGGACAGCTCGTGGATACCACCGAAGAAAGCACAGGCTCCGTTGTGATCCCGGTCAAAGAGTACAATATCTCCACCATGACCGTACCCGCATCCACCCAGATCCTGTATGGCGCCGCCTTCATCGTCCTGATCCCGCTGATCCTGGTCGTACTGGGTATCATCATCTGGTTAAAGAGGAGGAAACGCTAAATGACAGACAAACAGAAAAAACAGGCGATCGCTATTGTGGTCGCCCTGGTTCTCCTGGTCGCAGCCCTCTTCGGCCTCAAATTCTATAACAAAAAAGCCGAAGAAAAACAGACCGCTGCCGACGAAGCCGCCAGGGTATATGTCAACCAGACAAAATCCGATGACATCACCGCCCTCAGCTGGGAATACAACGGTGAAACCATCCACCTGACCAAAACCGAGGATACCTGGACCTGCACCGAACAGCCAGACCTCACCCTTGACACCGATCAGGTAACCACCCTCCTGGATGCCGTAGCTTCCCTCGAAGCCACCCAGCAGGTAGAAAACCCCGAAGATGACACCACCTACGGCTTTGACGTCCCAACAAACGTCATCACCTACACCACAGCCGACACCACCACAACCCTGACCCTCGGCAACGAAAACGACATCACCGGCGGCAACTACCTGAAAACCAGCGACAACGATGACGTCTATCTCGTAGATACCACCCTCGTAACCACCTTCGACTGCGATGTCAGCACCCTGGAAAAAACAGAGGAAAGCACCACCAGCGAGGCCAGTGAAGCGTCCGAGAGCAGCGAAACTGCCGAATTCAGCAATAGTGTCAGCGAGACCAGCGAAGTAACTGGATCCACCACAACAGACTAAAACCCATTGGGCTGGCTTTTGAGGCCAGCCCTTTCTCACTTTATAAACATTTCACTCATTTCCAGTTGCCCGCCCCCCACAAACGTGCTAGAATAGAATCTGGATTTTTCTAACCTTCAAAATCAGGAGAAAAAATATGAAATTAACCGAAAAATTATTTGGAACGCACAGCCAGCGCGAGCTGAAGCGTATCTATCCGATCGTAGATAAAATCGAAGCTCTGCGACCGACCATGCAGAACATGTCCGACGAAGAACTCCGCGACCAGACCAGAAAGTTCAGAGAACGCCTCGCAAACGGCGAAACCCTCGACGATCTGCTCCCCGAAGCCTTCGCCACCGTCCGTGAAGCCGGCAAACGTGTTCTCGGTATGGAGCACTACCGTGTACAGCTTATCGGCGGTATCATCCTGCATCAGGGACGTATCGCAGAGATGCGTACCGGTGAAGGTAAGACCCTCGTGTCCACCCTTCCCGCCTACTTAAATGCCCTCGAAGGCAAAGGCGTGCATATCGTTACCGTCAACGACTATCTGGCCAACCGAGATGCCGAGTGGATGGGCAGCATTCATGAATTCCTGGGGTTAAAAGTCGGCGTTGTTTTAAACGCCATGACCCCGGAAGAGCGTCGTGAAGCCTATAACTGTGATATTACCTACGTCACTAACAACGAACTTGGTTTCGATTACCTGCGTGACAACATGGTCATCTACAAAGAACAGCTGGTACAGCGTGGCCTGCACTACGCCATCATCGATGAGGTCGACTCCGTTCTGATCGATGAAGCCCGTACCCCGCTGATTATTTCCGGCCAGAGTGGCAAGTCCACCAAGCTGTATGAGACCTGCGATATCCTCGCCAGACAGCTCCAGCGCGGTGAAGCCAGTGGCGAAATGACCAAGATGACCGCCATCATGGGCGAAGAGATCACCGAGACCGGCGATTTCATCGTCAATGAAAAGGATAAGATCGTCAATCTGACCGAACAGGGTGTCGAGAAAGTCGAGAAGTTCTTCCATATCGAGAACCTTGCCGATCCGGAAAACCTTGAGATCCAGCACAATATCATCCTTGCCCTGCGTGCCCATAACCTGATGTTCAAGGATCAGGATTACGTAGTCAAAGATGATGAGATCCTGATCGTCGATGAATTTACCGGCCGTATCATGCCGGGACGCCGTTACTCCGACGGTCTGCATCAGGCGATCGAGGCAAAAGAGCATGTAAAGGTACGCCGTGAGTCCAAGACTCTGGCAACCATTACCTTCCAGAACTTCTTCAACAAATACGATAAGAAGTCCGGTATGACCGGTACAGCTCTTACCGAGGAGCAGGAGTTCCGTGAGATCTACGGCATGGACGTTATTGAGATCCCGACAAACCGTCCGGTAGCCCGTATCGACTACGACGATGCCGTATATATGACCAAGAAAGAAAAATTCCATGCTGTAGTACAGGATGTCATCGCATCCCACGAAAAGCATCAGCCGGTACTGGTTGGTACGATTACGATCGAGACCTCCGAGATGCTGAGTAAGATGCTCAAGCGTCAGGGTATCCAGCATCAGGTACTGAATGCCAAATATCACGATATCGAGGCCGAGATCGTAGCCCAGGCCGGACAGCATGACGCTGTTACGATCGCCACCAATATGGCCGGTCGTGGTACAGATATCAAGCTGGACGATATTGCCAGAGAGGTCGGCGGCTTAAAGATCATCGGTACAGAGCGTCACGAGTCCCGCCGTATCGATAACCAGCTGCGCGGTCGTTCCGGTCGTCAGGGAGATCCGGGTGAATCCCGCTTCTACATTTCCCTGGAGGATGATCTGATGCGTCTGTTCGGTTCTGAGCGTCTGATGAATGTATTCAAGGGCCTTGGTGTAGCCGAAAATGAGCAGATCGAGCATAAGATGCTGTCGAGCGCCATCGAAAAGGCACAGAAGAAGATCGAGAGCAACAACTACGGTATCCGCCGTAACCTGCTCGAGTACGATCAGGTCAATAATGAACAGCGTGAGATCATTTACAAAGAGCGCCGCCGCGTTCTGGACGGTGAAAACATGCGTGATGCCATCTTCAAGATGATCACGGATGTCGTAGATCATGCTGTCAATATGTGTATCAACGACGAAGTCGATGCCGCTGACTGGGATCTGACAGAGTTAAATGAGCTTTTACTGCCGATCATTCCGCTGGAAAAGATCACCAAGGAAAAGATCGAGGGCATGAACAAGAAAAAGCTGCGTCAGTACTTAAACGAGCAGGCTGTTAAACTGTATGAGATGAAGGAAGCCGAATTCCCGGAGATCGAGCAGCTGCGTGAGCTGGAGCGTGTGATCGTACTGAAGGTAGTCGATAACAAGTGGATGGATCATATCGACGATATGGATCAGCTGCGTGAGGGTATCGGCCTGCAGGCTTACGGTCAGAAGGACCCGAAGGTCGAGTACAAGATGGCCGCATACGAGATGTTCGATGAGATGACGCTGGCGATCCAGCAGGATACGTTACGTCTCCTCTACAATGTCCGTGTAGAGCAGAAGGTCGAGCGTGAACAGGTAGCCAAGGTTACAGGTACAAACAAGGATGATTCCGCTGTGCGTAAACCGAAGCAGCGTAAGGAAATCAAAGTCTATCCAAACGATCCGTGCCCGTGCGGAAGCGGAAAGAAATACAAACAGTGCTGCGGCCGTAAGGCGTAAACGCACATTGTAAATAAAATAGCAGACAGTGCTGTGCTTTCGGGGTTTTGAAGTATGCTCACAGAAAAGCTCCGGAGCAAAAGGCTGTTCCTGCTTGCGGGAATATTTTAGAAAGAAGGTGAAGCTATGGTTGAATTAGATCAGTTTAAAAGTATACTGAATTCCTATACAGAGCCGTTAGTGGAAGTGAGGGATTCACTTTGACCTCGCTAACAAAGAGCGCAGGATCGAAGAATTAGAGAGAGAGATGGAGATGCCGGACTTCTGGGATGTGCCGGAGCTCTCACAGAAAAAGACCATCGAATTAAATGCTTTAAAATCAGACCTTGAGGTCTACAATAAGCTGATCTCTGAGAAAGAGGACATGGAGACTCTGATCGAGATGGGCTATGAGGATGAAGATCCGGAACTGATTCCGGAGATCCAGGAGATGCTGGATGACTTCAAACAGACCTTTGACGATATCCGTATCAAGACGCTGTTAAACGGTCCGTACGATAAAAAAGATGCCATCATCAAGCTGAATGCCGGTGCCGGTGGTACGGAGGCGTGCGACTGGTGCGGTATGCTGTACCGTATGTATACCCGCTGGATCGAGAGAAAGGGCTTCCAGATGGAGGTGCTGGATTATCTTGACGGTGAGGAGGCCGGTGTCAAATCCGTAACCTTTGAGGTGCACGGAGAGAATGCCTACGGTTATCTGAAATCGGAAAAGGGTGTGCACCGTCTGGTGCGTATTTCACCGTTTAATGCGCAGGGCAAGAGACAGACGTCCTTTGTATCCTGTGATGTTATGCCGGATATGGGTGATGATGTTGAGGTGGAGATCAAGGATGACGATATCCGTATCGATACCTACCGTTCGAGCGGTGCCGGTGGACAGCATATCAACAAGACGTCCTCGGCTATCCGTATTACCCATTTCCCGACAGGTATCGTTGTAACCTGCCAGAATGAGCGTTCCCAGCATATGAATAAAGACAAAGCCATGCAGATGCTGAAAGCCAAGCTGTATATGTTAAAGCAGCAGGAGAATGAAGAGAAGCTTTCCGGTATCCGTGGTGAGGTCACCGATATCGCCTGGGGTCACCAGATCCGTTCCTATGTTATGCAGCCGTATACCATGGTCAAGGATCTGCGTACCAATGAGGAGAGCGGCAATGTGGGACAGGTCATGGACGGTGCGATCGATCCGTTTATCAATGCCTATCTGAAGATGCTGGCAACGAACAGAAAGACAGGAGAAAATCAAAATGGTTAAAGTAGCAGTACTGGGCTACGGTACCGTCGGTTCCGGCGTTGTCGAGGTCCTGGAGAGAAATAAAGAGGCGATCGCCAAAAAGACGGGTGATGAGATCTGTGTCAAATATGTGCTGGATCTCAGAGATTTCCCGGGTGATCCGGTGGAAAAGATCCTTGTACACGATTACAATGTGATTTTAAACGATCCGGAGGTTAAGATCATCGCTGAGGTGATGGGAGGAACAGGTGCGGCCTATACGTTTACAAAGCAGGCGCTGGAGGCAGGCAAGTCTGTCTGCACGTCCAATAAGGCGCTGGTGGCTGCCCATGGTTCGGAGCTTCTGCGCATTGCGAAGGAAAAGCAGTGCAATTATATGTTTGAAGCCAGCTGTGGCGGTGCAATTCCGATCATTCGTCCGCTGAGAACGTGTCTGAGTGCCGAGGTGATCGATGAGGTGACGGGTATCTTAAACGGTACGACGAATTTTATCCTGTCGGAGATGAGCTTAAAGGGTGCCGAGTTTGCGGATGTGCTGAAGGAGGCGCAGGATCTGGGCTATGCGGAGCGCAATCCGGAGGCGGATGTCGAGGGACATGATGCCTGCCGTAAGATCGCGATTCTGTCTTCTCTGGCGTATGGCAAGTATCTGGATTATCAGGATGTATACACAGAGGGTATCACGAAGGTAAGTTCTGCGGACTTTAAGTATGCTACGGCGCTGGATGCCCGTATCAAGCTTCTGGCTACGAGCAAGAAGGTCGGCGATAAGTACTATGGTATGGTATCTCCGGTGATGATCGATGCGGAGGATCCGTTATACAGTGTTATGGATGTGTTTAATGCGGTATTTGTCCATGGTAATATGCTGGGCGACTGTATGTTTTATGGCAAGGGCGCTGGTAAGCTGCCTACGGCGAGTGCGGTTGTCAGTGATATTGTGGATGAGGCGAAGCATCTGCACTGTTGTATGGCGGAGCCGTGGGATGAGGAGCATCTGCCGCTGATGTCGATCGATGATGTGGAGAATCGGTTCTTTGTCCGGATGAAGGGTACGCTGGTGGATAATCTGTGCCGTGTGGAGAAGGTGTTTGGCAAGGTGCAGGCTTTGTCGGTGCCGGAGCTGGCGGATGAGTTTGCGTTTATTACGGAGAAGATGACGGCGGGAGCTTACAAGGAGAAGGTGGCGCAGTTTGATAATGTGCTGTCGATGATCCGGGTGAGATTCTAAAAGTTGTAAGATATGGGAAACTGCTGTATTGTGCGGTATGGCAGTTTCTTTGTGTTGCCATGCATATGAAAAAAAGGTCCGGTGGACCTTTTTTGAGTGTGGGGGACGGACGGCAGAACCGGCAGCAGCTCCTTCATCGGGACATGTCTGCTCTGTCACGGAAACAGACGCTTGGGCAAGTAGTTCTAAGCGCATAAAAGGCCAATATACAGGAAATCAGTCGCATTCGAGGTGTTTTCTGATGAAAACACCTCTCAAGGCTCCTTCAGATGCTGCTTTGGAGAGCAGCATCTGTTTCTGTATATTGACCTTTTATGTGCTAAGAACTACTAAGCCCGCACTTTATGTTTCCGTGACAGAGCAGACATGCCCCGATGAAGAAGCTGCTGCCGGTTCTGCCTGACTTTGGGGACGGTTATTCGTAGCGGTTGTCTTCGCCGTAGGTGTAACTGTCCGGGGTGTAGCCGGACTTGGTATCTGTGTTGTCGTAGGTGTGGCCGCCGTAGGTGTTGTCGTAGCGGGTGTTGTAGGTGTCATCGTAGCCTGATCCGTAGCTGGTGTAGGTGTCGGCCTGATCGTAGTGAGGGTGGTCGAGTTCACCGGTGAGGTCGAGGTAGAAGAAGACTTCGGTGGTCATCATGTAGGGGTAGAGCCAGAGGAGGCCGATACCGAGGGTCAGGATGCAGAGGAGGGCGAGGCCGATGAAGCTGATCTGCAGGTAGAAGTAACGGGCTTTGCTGCCGTGCATGATGGCCCAGCTCTGGCGGAGGGCGTCGATGGCACCGAGGTCTTCGTTATCGATCAGCAGCAGGTCGGACAGGGTGAAGCCGAGCAGGACGATAGTGGATACGATGCTTCCGACCAGAAGAAGAAGCAGATATAAAAGTACACGATAGATGGCGTTGCCGGGATACAGAACCAGAAAAATGTATGCCGGGATCTGGAGTACCATGCTGATGCCGATCTGGATCGCGGACACGATGATGAAGCGGTCCGGATGGGCACGGAAGGGATAAAACAGATCGCCAAGGCTGCAGGTCTGGCGGCGTGTCATGCGAAGGACGATGACAGACATGCCAATCTGCAGCAGATAGACTAAGATGTTGACGATCAGGGTGACGAGAAACTGGATGATAAGGGAGGTGGAATCCTGTCTGTTGTGGGTGATCCTGACGGGAATGGATTCCAGAATAACGGAGATAATGCCCAGAAGGAACATTGCACCGATCAGAGAGCCGTAATGTCCGAGTAAAGCCTCGCGGGCAAGGGCTTTTAATTCTTTGGATGAGCGTTTCATGTAAGATCCTTTCCGCAGAAATGATGTCTGCATATAGAATAATCAAAGTAAAGTCCACCATGAAAGTGTCGACCTTGAGGTCAGTTCATGGTATAATACAACAATATGCCGAGATATTAAAGGTTTGTCACACCCGGGACGGTATCCTGATGATAGGGTACGTGGTTCAGACCGGGGGATGTATAGTCTATATATTCATCGGAGTGATCCTGATAGTCGTCGAGATAATCGTTGTAATAGTCGTACAGATCGTCATCGTCCAGCTGATCTTCGTAGTAATTCAGATAATCACGGTACATTTCCTGGGCGTCGGACGAAGTAAATACATAGATAAATGCACCGACCAGAATCAGGATGCCCAGAACGATGGAGACGATACTGATGCCGACGGCGGCTTTTGCCTGACCGGACATACGGCCGGAGCCGCGGGATAAAAGGGCCAGCAGGATGGCCAGACTGCCAAGAACGACAGAACCGCCAAACAACATCGTCAGGACGCCGATAATACTTAAGATCAGGGCCGCTACAGACAAACCATTCGAAGTATTCTGCATAATGAAAAACCTCTTTCGTCAATATTTCTGCACCGGCGGTTTCAGACAGCCGGAAGCTGCAGATATACTGATATTTTAGCACGATGCGGACAGGAACACAACGGTTACTGTCTGTATGGCTACAGTCGCAGTCCGGGGATATCTGGCGGGCTGTGACCGGAGAATGTATACAATGTAAAGGAGATACCATATGGATATTATTGCAAAAATCAGTGAAGAGCTAGACGTAAAGGACTGGCAGGTCAAGGCTGCTGTCGAGTTGATCGATGAGGGCTGTACCATTCCTTTTATTGCCCGTTACCGTAAGGAAAAAACAGGTTCCTTAAACGATGAGGAGCTGAGAAATCTCGGTGAGCGTCTGACATACCTGCGCAATCTCGAAGAGAAAAAGGCACAGGTCATCGTAGCCATCGAGGGACAGGAAAAGCTGACACCGGAGCTGAAGAAGCAGATTGAAGAGGCACAGACGCTGGTGGCTGTGGAGGATCTGTACCGTCCGTACCGTCCGAAGCGCCGTACCCGTGCCATGATCGCGAAGGAGAATGGTCTGGAACCGCTGGCACAGCTGATCGCATCCCAGATGCTTACCCAGTCGCTGGAAGAGACGGCAAAGGCTTATATCAATGATAATGTAAAGGATGCAAAGGCAGCGCTGGCCGGTGCATCCGATATTCTCGCAGAGCAGGTATCCGATGAAGCGGATTACCGTACGGCGATCCGTCGCATGACGGTGAAAGAGGGCGTGATAAAGACAACGGCCAAAAAGCCGGAAGTAAAATCGGTGTATGAAATGTATTATGATTACAGCGAGCCGGTGAAACGTATTGTGGGACACCGTGTGCTGGCGATTAACCGTGGTGAGAAGGAGAAAACCCTGACGGTTACGCTGGAAGCACCGGAGACAGAGATCTTAACATGGCTGGAAAAGCGCATTATTAAAAAGCAGGATCCGCAGACAACGGAATTTTTAAAAGCTATGGTGGCTGACAGCTATCACCGTCTGATCGCTCCAGCCATTGAGCGTGAGATCCGCAGCGATCTGACAGAAAAGGCCGAGGACGGCGCGATTAAGGTCTTTGGCAAGAACCTGACACAGCTTCTGATGCAGCCGCCGATCGCCGGAGTGACAGTGCTTGGCTGGGATCCGGCCTTCCGTACCGGATGTAAGCTGGCTGTTGTCGATCCGACCGGAAAGGTGCTGGATACGACGGTTGTATATCCGACAGCGCCGACAACACCGGCCAAGATCGCCGCAGCGAAAGAAACGGTAAAGAAGATAATCAAAAAGTACCATGTGGAGCTTATCTCCCTTGGCAATGGTACAGCTTCCCGTGAGTCGGAGGCTGTGATCGCCGAAATGCTGCATGAGATTCCGGAAAAGGTTTCCTATATGATCACGAACGAGGCCGGAGCCAGCGTATATTCTGCAAGTAAGCTGGCTACGGAGGAGTTCCCGAACTTTGATGTGGGACAGCGAAGCGCCGCCAGTATTGCCCGCCGTGTGCAGGATCCGCTGGCAGAGCTTGTCAAGATCGATCCGAAGGCGATCGGTGTTGGCCAGTACCAGCACGATATGAACCAGAAAAAGCTGGGTGAGACGCTGGGCGGCGTTGTGGAGGACTGCGTAAACCGTGTTGGCGTGGATGTGAATACGGCGTCTGCTTCCCTGCTGGAATATGTGTCCGGCATCAACAAGACGCTGGCGAAGAATATCGTGGCGTACCGTGAGGAAAATGGCCGTTTCAACAGTCGCCGCGAGCTGTTAAAGGTGGCAAAGCTCGGGCCGAAGGCCTACGAACAGTGTGCAGGTTTCATGCGTATCCATGACGGTAAGGAGCCGCTGGATACAACGGGTATCCATCCGGAGAGCTATGAGGCTGCCAGAAAGCTGTTAAAGGAAACCGGTCTGACGCCGGAGAATCTGCTGGACGGGCCGAGTGTATTCTTTATTAAAGATTACAAAAAGACAGCCCAGAAGCTGGGCATCGGTGAGCCGACCCTCCGGGATATGGTCAAGGAGCTGTCCAGTCCGGGCCGTGATCCCCGTGAGGATATGCCACTGCCGATTCTGCGCAGCGATGTTCTGGAGATGAAAGACCTCAAGGAGGGCATGATCCTCAAAGGTACCGTCCGCAACGTCATCGACTTCGGTGCATTTGTGGATATCGGTGTCCATCAGGACGGCCTTGTGCATATTTCCCATATGACCAGGAAATATATCAAGCATCCGCTGGAGGCCGTTTCAGTAGGAGATATCGTGGATGTCAAAGTCATTTCCGTGGATCTGGCAAAGAAGAGAATCGGATTGTCGATGATTTTGGATTAAAAAACCGCAGAAAATATAAAAAATGGCAGGTTTTGCGATTAATAATCGCAAAACCTGTTGATTTTTTGCACAAAAACGGAGTATTATAATAGAAACAGGAGGTGATTTCGATGATAAACAGACCATTATATACCGACAAAATTATGGCTTATGCAGATACACCGTTTGTCAAAGTGCTTACAGGCGTCAGAAGATGTGGCAAATCTACAATATTAAAAATGCTGATGGAAAAGCTGCAGAAGGAAAAAGCGGTTTTGCCAGAGCAGATCGTCAGCATGCGGTTTGATTCCATGGAATATGAAGATATGACGGCAAAGGATATGTATGCTGCGGCAAAGGGAAAGCTTTATCCGAACGGGCGCACCTATTTCTTTCTGGATGAAGTGCAGGAAATTGACGGCTGGGAAAAGGTTGTCAATTCGCTGGCAACAGATTTTGATACGGACATATATGTGACAGGGTCAAATTCCAGAATGATGTCATCCGAGATCGCTACCTATCTGACAGGGCGGTATATTGCTTTTCGAATTTATACGTTGTCTTTTGTAGAATATCTTACGTTTAAGAAACAGTATGCGGAAATCAAAGATGTACACGCAGAGCTGGTTGAATATATCCGGCTGGGTGGATTTCCGGCAACGCATTTACAGGTGCATACACAGGACGAGATTTATACGATTGTCCGGGATATCTATAATGCAACCATCTTTTCGGATATTGTAAAGCGAAACAATATTCGCAAGATTGACCAGCTGGAAAGAATTGTGAAATATACATTTTCGAATGTTGGCAATACATTTTCGGCAAAATCTATTGCCGATTATCTGAAAGCAGAACGTCGGACCCTGGATAATGAAACCGTGTACAGCTATCTGGAAAAACTGGAAAAGGCATATTTGCTGCATCGCTGTTCCCGGTACGATCTGCAGGGGAAAGAAATACTGCGTACACAGGAAAAATTTTATCTGGCAGATACGGCATTGCGCTACAGTGTGCTGGGGTATACCACGGACAGCGTGGCGGCAAGTCTGGAAAACGTCGTCTATCTGGAACTGTGTCGCCGTGGATATACGGTATATATCGGCAAAACTCCGGATGGCGAGGTGGATTTTGTCGCTGAACGACAGGGCGAGAAAATCTATGTGCAGGTGACACAGGAGATTCGTTCGGAAAAGACCGAACGCAGAGAGTACGAAAGACTGCTGGAAATCCGTGATAATTATCCAAAATATGTGCTGCGTACGGATGAATTTGCGGGTGGAAACTATGAGGGGATCAAGAGTATGCATGTGGCAGATTTTCTGTTGAGTGATGCATATTAACTGTGATATTTATCAACAATGAAAAAAGAGAGGATAATCCTATGAAACTTCTGATCAAACAGCGAGTATTTTCCTGGTCGGATACCTATGATGTCTATGATGAAAAAGGGGAGGCAAAATATTTTGTCAAAGCGGAGTTGATCTCTCTGGGGCATCAGCTGCATGTATACGATCGTTTTGAACACGAGATCGGCATGGTGAAGCAGAGACTTCTGACGCTGCTTCCGGCGTTTGATATTGAAATCGGCGGACGGCAGGCGGGCAGTGTACAGAAACGATTTACCCTGTTCAAACCCAAATATGAGCTGGATTATAATGGCTGGCGCTGTGAAGGCGATTTTATGGCATGGGATTATGATATATATGCAGGTTGCAGCGTGGCCGGACATATTTCAAAAGAATGGTTACACTGGGGGGACACCTATGTGATCAATATTGTTGATCCACAGGATGAAATCATGGCGTTGATGTTGGTACTGGCGATTGATGCAGCCAACTGCACACAGGGGAACTGAGTACAAAAAAGTAAGTATTGCATATACCACACTGCTGTGCTATAGTATGACCGTAAAACAAATAGAGGAATCTTCGGGGCGGGGCGCAATTCCCCACCGGCGGTACAGTCCGCGACCTGTCACAGGACAGCTGAACTGGTGAAATTCCAGTACCGACAGTTACAGTCTGGATGAGAGAAGAAATGAGAACAGTAAATGAAGCTGTCTGAATGTCCCGTGTGTGATGTTCAGGCAGCTTTTTTAACGCCGGGAGCCGGAATCGGTCAGAATATGTGGACGTTTCCGGGCGGCAGATGTAAGTACCGCTCTCATGTTTTCCAGGAGGATTCCGGAAACAGGAGGAAAGAAAAATGAGTAACCCGAGAACAAGTGCAAGAACCATCGCTATGACAGGTATGCTGTCTGCCATAGCCTTTATCCTGATGTATCTGCAGTTTAATGTGCCGCTGATGCCAAGCTTTATCGCCATGGATCTGTCGGAGCTGCCGGCGCTGATCGGCGCTTTCGCCATGGGGCCGGTACAGGGCATTGTAATCTGTCTGGTTAAGAATCTGCTGCATCTGACACGTACGTCTACCGGCGGTGTTGGTGAGCTGTCCAATTTTATTCTGGGTGCAATCTTTGTCGGTACAGCCGGTTTTATTTATAAAAAGCATAAGACTAAAAAGGCAGCGATCATCGGCGCATTTTCCGGTGCGATCGCCATGGCATTGATGAGTGTTGTGACCAATTATTTTATTGTATATCCGATGTATACAAACTTTATGCCGATGGAAGCCATTATCTCTGCATATCAGGTGATCAATCCGCATGTCAACACGCTGTTACAGTGTCTGATTGTTTTTAACTTGCCATTTACCTTTATCAAGGGTATGCTTAGTGTAGTGATCACACTGCTGGTATACAAGAGACTGTCACCGATCATCAAGGGTACACAGCATCTGGTATAACAGAGGAAATATCTGCCGGAAAACGGGCAGCAAAAGCCGGTGAAGCCGGGGGGATGCTGCAAAATGGCAGCAAGGAAAAGGAGACATACACCAATGGAACGCATCCGCAAAGTGCACAAACGTACCGATACCCCGTATCTGAATTTCTATGATCTAGAGGTGACCCATAAGGGCGGCGAAGAAAGCCATTACTATATGGCTTCCCGGGCAAAGCAGGAAAAGAATATGACCCTGCATACCGGAAAAGTACATGCGGATGGCGTTGCCATCTATGCCCTGTACGGTGAAAAGAAGGATAAGGTCGTCATGATCCGCCAGTACCGCTATCCCTTGGGCGATTACGTCTATGAATTTCCCGCCGGTCTGGTGGAACCGGATGAGGATTTCCATGAGGCAGCTGTCCGTGAGTTGCACGAAGAAACCGGCCTCACCCTGACCCCCATCAAAGCCGATCCCATTTATGAAAAACCGTACTTTACCAGCGTAGGCATGACCGACGAAAGCTGTGCCACCGTCTACGGCTACGCCAGCGGTGAAGTCTCACTGGATCTGATGGAAGCCAGCGAGGACATCGAAGTCGTTCTGGCCGACCGCAGGGAAGTAGAGAGAATCCTTAGAGAAGAAAAAACGGCGCTTTTATGTTCGTATATGCTGATGCACTTTCTGCATGATGAAGAACCGTTTGCTTTCCTGAAATAAAAAATATGCTTTTCATTGCGGACTCATTGTGCTAAAATACCTCCGGACAATATGAAAAGGATGAACAAAAGACTATGGATGAACACTACAGGAAAGTAACCTTTGCAGAAGCAAGACAGATCCTCGACACCCGCCCAGACTGCATCATGTTTGATGTACGGGAAGAGGTCGAGTACAATACAGGACATGCCCAGGAAGCCGAGCTTTTTACACTGGCAGATATCGACGAGGATACCGCTGCTGAGCGTATCCCTTCCTACGATACCCCGATCCTGGTATACTGCCGCAGCGGTCACCGCAGCTTTGAAGCGGCACAGAAGCTGATCGAATACGGCTACAAGGAGATTTACGATATCGGCAGTCTGATTGGCTGGCCCTACGGGATGTTTTAAAAAGTAAACGCCATATGCAGCAGAAGACCACGGCGGCTGTATATGGTGTTTTTCATGTTGCCGTGTATGGGAAAAGGTAGAGAAAACGGAGAAAATAAGATGAAAAAGACAGGACTTATGCGGGGAGTATGCTACGTTGCCGGGCTTCTTTTGCTGGCGCTTGGCATTATCCTGAATACAAAATCGGGGCTGGGGGTATCGCCCATTATTTCGGTATCCTACAGCATTGCGACGCTGACGAACAGTAATTTCGGTAATATGACGTTTCTTCTGTATGCTGTGTTTGTACTTGTGGAGCTGTTGCTTCATATACATATGTATCGCACCGAGGGAGAAAGCCCCAGTGGGAAATCCATGGGTGTACAGCTGGGAATGGATGCACTGCAGCTGCCGCTCAGTCTCGTATTTACACGGTTTATGAACCTCTTTTCCGCATGGATCCCGAGTCCGGAGGGCTTTGGCTGGCAGCTTCTCGTGCTTCTGGCCGGTATCACTCTGACCGGCATCGGTGCTGCCATGTCTCTGGATATGCGTATCATTCCGAATCCGGGAGATGGTATCGTACAGACAATCGCGGATACCGTACATAAATCGGTAGGCTTTACAAAGAACTGCTTCGATCTGTTCAATATCTGTCTGACGATCGTACTGAGCCTTGGTTTTGCCCATCATCTGATCGGCGTTGGTCTCGGAACCGTACTGTCCGTGTTGGGCGTCGGCCGCGTAATCGCTGCATTCAATGCACTTTTTATGAAAAAACTGCAGAACCTGACAGGCATGGCCTGTTAAGGGATACGATAAAAGCGAAAGCCTGTTTGCCGAAACTCCCTCTTGCAAAATCATCTTCACAGGTCTAAACTAAATAGCTGTACGCAAGGAGGAGAAGAACATGCAAATGACAAATACAGCAACAAAACAACAGACATCGACGATGCCGGTTCTTCGTGGTGAACTGGCGCTTCTGGTCGTGGTCATTATCAATAGCCTTGGCGTCGTGCTGATGCTTCATTCCGGTTCCGGTATATCGGCAATATCCAGTGTACCGTATGCCTTTTCTGAAGTATTTCCGGCATTATCGCTGGGAACGTGGACCTATATTTTTCAGGGCGTGCTGGTGTTGACGCTGATGATTATGCGGCGTAAGTTTGTGCCGTCGTATCTGTTTAGCTTTGTGGTAGGTTTTGCGTTCAGTGAAATGCTGAATGTACATAAGCTGTGGGTAGATACGCTGCCTACTTCTATACCGGAGCGGATCCTGTACTTTGTGATCAGTTATATCCTGATCTGTATCGGTATTGCTTTATCGAACCGCTGTGGCCTGCCGATCATTCCGACGGATCTGTTTCCACGGGAGCTGGCAGATATCACCAAAATCCGGTATTCACGGATCAAGGTATCGTATGATGTGATCTGTCTGGCGATTACCGGTGTGATGACTGTCCTTTTACTGGGACAGCTGGACGGTCTGGGTATCGGTACGATCCTGGCGGCCTTTACGATGGGCAAGGTGATCGGCTGGATCGGCGACTGGATGGATGCACATGTGCGGTTTGTAAGCTTTATGTCATAAAAAAGTGGCTGTTTGTACTGTATAGTACTGTTTCACGACAGAAATATGCAGGGCAGACAGCCACTTTCTTGTTACCTTAGTATATAAAAGAACGTTCCAGTGGAGGCTTCTTTTATTGCTATGTATATGAAAAAATAATCCAGTGAGCCATTTTGTCGTACTATAAAATATTGCATGGAAAAACGATATGTCGGAGAAAGTTTCATATATATAATAGATGATATTTTAAAGGAAACCAGATAATGGACAGTCAGAAGCTGGATAATGAATTACAGCTGGCGCTTTCTTTACCGGAGAATGTGAGAGAGGAATCGCTGGATCTGGATGTGGGATATAATGCTGTAGAGGAAAGATGGACACTGATCGTCCGGTATATCGGGGATATTGAAGCGGCTGCCGGAGCGATGGCGGAGATTACACTTTTGCTTGGCGGTTATGCGATCGTGCGGATCCGGGAAAACGACATTGCTGCATTTTCCGCTTTGCCACAGGTCATCTATGTAGAAAAACCGCGGCAGCTGCAGTTTGCTGTCCGCCGTGGAAAGATCAGCTCCTGTTTTCTGTCGGTGCAGAGTGTTCCGTATGAGCTGTATGGTAAGGGGGTGCTGATCGGTATCGTGGATTCCGGTATCGACTTTTTCCATCCGGATTTTCGTAATCCCGATGGCAGCACACGGCTTACGGCTCTCTGGGATCAGACAGTGACGGGAACGCCGCCCGATGGCTACCGGACGGGGCGGCTATATACGAAAGAAGAAATTAACACACTTTTGCTGGAAAATGATACGGATTTTCGCCGCACGCTGGATCCGGGTGGCCACGGAACGTCTGTGGCCGGGATTGCAGCAGGAAATGGACGGGAAAATGTGGAAAACCGTGGCGCGGCATGGCAGAGTGATATCCTTTTTGTAAAGCTGGGCAATCCGGGGGACCGTTCGTTTCCGCGGACGTCGGAGCTGATGACTGCGGTAGATTATATGGTAAAGACAGCGGCCCGGCTGGGACAGCCACTGGCGGTCAATATCAGCTTTGGCAACAGCTATGGATCACATAATGGCGATTCGATACTGTCCTCTTATCTCGATATTGCCGCGGATTATGGCAGGAATGTGATCTGCATTGGTACGGGAAATGAGGGAGATATGGCTCGGCATGCATCCGGGATCTGGGAAGAGGGACGGCTGCAGGTGACGGAGCTGGCAGTGCAGGCGTCCCAGACGGCGTTTAATGTACAGCTGTTTATGCAGTACGAGGAACGGGTGACGTTTGCGCTGGTGCACCCGGATGGTCAGCAGTTTGTTGTGATCGATGATCAGCCGGGCGCACAGGAATATCGACTGGGAGATACGAGGGTGTATCTGTATTATGGTGAACCGACACCGTATAGCCGCAGGAAGGAGCTGTATCTGGCCTTTGTGCCGGATGGCCGGTATGTGGACAGCGGCGTCTGGCGCATTGTCGCAGATCCCCGGCGTGTTGTGACGGGACAGTATGATCTGTGGCTGCCTTCGGGAGCGGAGATCCAGACCGGTACAGCATTCCTTTCACCGGATCCGGACCGTACCTTCACAGAACCGTCCGGGACATCAGGAAGCATTGCCGTTGCCGCTTATGATGCATCTACATTTGCCTACGCACCCTTCTCCGGTCGTGGTTTTCCCGGTTTTCCCGGCGATATCCAGCCTACACTGGCTGCCCCGGGCGTAAATATTACAACGACCCGTGCCGGGGGTGGTTACACCAGGGTCACCGGCACATCCTTTGCCACCCCCTTCGTCGCCGGTGCCGCGGCTCTTCTCATGGAATGGGGTATCCTGCGCGGCAACGATCCCTATCTCTACGGCCAGAAGGTCAAAAGCTACCTCATCTCCGGTGCCCGTCCCCTGCCGGGAATTACGGTATATCCTGACCCACGGGTGGGGTATGGAGCGTTGTGTACAGCGAAAAGTCTTCCTCAAGAGTGAAAACAAATGGGGGAGTAGGAGTTGCAGATGATATCTCTCATATATTAAATACAAGAAAGTAAGAAAAAGTTTAGAGATTGACTTGAAAAATGCAAAATTTTTACAACTACTATTAGATGTGGGATGATATAATAAGTACAGTGAAATTAGTTGATGATATAGAAGGAGGACGACTAATGCTCCAAGAAAGTAATCGCATAGAATTTAAAGTGGAATTGAATGATAAACTGGAAAAAGAAGTGGTGGCTTTTCTGAATAATAAAGAAGGTGGCATTTTATACATTGGAGTAGATGATAACGGAAATCCAGTTGAAATCTCAGATATTGATTCCACACAGTTGAAGATTGCGGATCGTATAAAAAATAATATTCTTCCATCAACTTTGGGATTATTTGATATTGTTACGGAAGAGATAGATAATATTTCTGTAATTAAAATCTTAATTTCCAGTGGATTGGAAAAACCATATTATATAAAGAGACAGGGAATGTCACCAAATGGTTGCTTTATAAGAATGGGGACATCATCTCAACCAATGTCAACTGTAATGATTGACGATCTTTATAGCAAAAGGATTCATAATACATTGCGAAATATTACATCGCCCAGACAGGATCTTACTTTTGCACAATTGAAGATATATTATCAGGAAAGAGGATTGGAACTGAATGAAAAGTTTGCAAATTCATTGGAACTTTTAACCCCTGATGGTAAGTTCAATTATGTTGCATATTTGCTTGCTGATGAAAATGGAGTGTCTATTAAGGTTGCAAAATATGCTGGAACTGACAAAGTGGATTTGATTGAGAATGAAGAATATGGTTATTGTTCTTTGATTAAGGCTACACATCAAGTGTTGGAAAAGTTAAAAATCGAAAATGTAACCAGAGCAAAAGTAACGAACACCAAGAGATTGGAGAAAAATTTAATTGCACCTATTCCAATGCGTGAAGCTGTGATAAATGCAATTGTACATTCTGATTTTACAAGAGAGATACCCCCTGTTTTTGAAATTTTTAATGACAAAATGATTTTTACATCTCATGGTGGACTGCTTCCGGGGCAAAGCAAGGAAGATTTTTTTAGTTGTAGTAGTATGCCAAGAAATCGTGAATTGATGCGCGTATTTAAAGATGTGGGTCTTGTAGAACAATTAGGATCAGGAATGAGCAGAATTTTAAAAGAGTACGATAAAAGCATTTTTCATATATCAGAACATTTTATAAAAGTTGAGTTCCCATTTTCATTGCCAAAAGATAATGTTATCATTGCCAATGGCGATGATAATGGCAATGAAATTGGCGATGATAATTTAGAAATAATGAAGGCTCTGAAACTATTAGAGGAAAATGCATCTGTTACAGCAAAGCAAATGGCAGAACAAATGGATATAAGTACGAGGAAGGTAAGCCGTCTTATAAAAGAACTAAAAGACCGAGGGAAAATTATAAGAGTAGGATCTGACCGAAAGGGATACTGGAAAATCATTCAATAGAAAGAGACAGTCAATGAAGGTAGACGCATAAAGGAATGAATTTATTAGGTAAAGTGGATGCGTGGGATAATCTGATAAGAATTAAATCAGAAAGCGTTGCACAGGAATTGATGGGAATGATACCGAAAGAATTTTGTGACAATGACGTAACATCCTCCCCACCTACTTTGTGACAATTATATAACGTCCTCTATACAGAAATATGCGGTTTTAAGCCATTTTCGTGGCAAAAAAAGCCGCATATTTTTTGTAGCAATGACTTGACATCCTCGGGAGCGTTATGTACAGCCCAAAGTTTTCCTCCGGAACGAAAATCTTCATGAATCAAAATTTACCATATTGCAATATTGGAGAAAACCCTGCGTGGATTTGCGGGGGGGCAGATATTCCGAAGGAGTAGCAATTAAATAATAAAAGAGAAAGGCTCTGTCAGTGATGATGGAGCTTTTTTGTGTCTGAAATACAAAAAGGTTTATATTTTGCTACCAACGTGTTACTATAAATATATGTAGGCCGCGGACATACAGTTGTGAATACCTGTAAGATACTCTGTAACTGGCCTTTTAAGAAATCAGGAGGTTCTCTATGATAATTGACGGTAACGAAATCGAAATAAGAGCTATGCAGGAGTTCCACAGGGGCAACCGACAGGAGGGACTTCGGATCCAGGAAGAATTTGCCAGTGCGTTTCGTACGGAATACGCTGACAAAGATCACTGTCCCTGCCAGAAGGCCTGCCGCTACCATGGCAATTGTAAGGAATGTGTGGCAATCCACCGAGCCCATCAGGAACATGTGCCAAACTGCATGCGCCCTATGATCAATGCAAAGCTCAGGCTGCTCTCTGAGCTTACGGAGCATACACTGGCAGGTGAGATCAAGGCGCCAAAGGAGATTCTCCGAAAGAAATAAGCATATAACGGTGTTGCCGGCACAGAATGCGCCGAATAGCAATAAAACGTGATAATTATTGACAAAAATCGACAAAAACCTTGCACATTGATGTTTTCTCACGTATAACTAATCGATTATCATACGTAAAAATGCAATATGGCAGGATGCCGGAAGGTTAAGGTACAGATATGCTCTATCATATAGAAGAGATGCTCGCCACACTGGGGGCGCATTTTCCGTGGATCCTTGTGGGATGTCTGGAGATACTGGCTGCAGTCATTCTCCTTGGTATGTACACAGGCAGGAAATCATCCAGAAAAAAGAATCCGAAAGCAGAGGGCGATGCCGGTCTGTTTCTTAAAGAGACTGGAAACCGTACCGATGCAGCTACTGTTCTGGTACGCTGTGCAGATAAGATGCCGGTATATGCGTACGGTGCGCTGGAAGATATTCTTGGAATGACATTAGAAAGCCTGCAGCAGGATATTACACGAGGTATAGACTATTTAGAAGATCCATCGAATGGCAAAAAGGCGTGGAAGAGTTATCTTTCATGGAATGGTAAAGAGCCGTTGCAGACGGACTTTTTGATGCAGAAAGGCGAATGGCTGTCCCTGCGTGTGGAGAGAAGCGCAGATGGTCTGTACGATATCTTTACATTGAGCAGCTCGACGAAAAATCACGAAAAGATCCGGGCACTGGAAGAAAAGCTTGCCGAGACAGAGGAGGCCAGCCAGTCAAAGACGACCTTCCTTTCCCGGATGTCGCATGAGATCCGTACGCCGATGAACGGTATCATCGGTATGCTTGAACTGGCCAGAAACCGTGTGGATGCGGATCACCCGGTCATTCAGTATCTCGAAAAGGCCGGAGAACTGTCGGATCATATGCGGTCTCTGATCAATGATATTCTGGATATGTCCCGGATCGAGGCCGGTAAGGTGGAGCTGGAGGAAAAGCCGTTCAGTCTCCGCGCCATGGGGCAGAAGCTGTACGATATGTTTGCCAAGAACCTGGAGGCCCGCGGGATTGCCTACCATGTGGACTTTAAGGATATGACCGTTGATCAGGTCGTGGGTGATGAGCTACGGCTGAGTCAGGTGATTATCAATTTCCTGTCCAACGCGGTCAAATTCACCAGCGAAGGCGAGATCTCCGTGACCTTCCAGCAGATGCTTTTAAAGGAAGATATGGTGGATCTTCTGATCCGTGTACACGATACCGGTATCGGAATGAAGCAGGAATTTATCAAGAAGATTTTCCGCCCGTTTGAACAGGAGAGTATGGAAACCTCCAAAAACTACGGCGGTACGGGCCTTGGTATGGCCATCACGGATCAGATCGTTAAGCTGATGGGCGGCGAGATCGTTGTGGAAAGTATGCAGGGCGAAGGCTCCGATTTCTTTATATACCTGCATTTCCCGGTGGCCAAAGAGGATACCGGACTGGCACAGCCACAGAACGTTATCGCCGAGCCGGAAGAAACCGCGCCTGCGGCAGAGGAAAACACAGACAGCTTTAAGGGCATGCGCATCCTGCTGGCCGAGGATAATGAGATCAACGCCATGATCGCAGAAGAAATCCTGACGGAAATGGGTGCTAGTGTGGATCTGGCAGAAAACGGTCAGGTGGCTGTGGACAAATTTGCCGCACAGCCGGAGCATTATTACGACTTTATTCTGATGGATATCCAGATGCCCGTACTCGATGGTCGTGGCGCTGCCCGGCAGATCCGTGCGATGGACCGCAGCGATGCGGGAGATATCCTGATCTTTGCCCTGTCCGCCGATGCTTTTGTGGAAGATATGCGTCTTTCCGAAGAGAGCGGCATGAACGGACATTTTACAAAACCGGTAGATTATATGGCTTTACAGAAGGAAATAGGAGTGTATCTGCGTGAAAAAGAAGAAAACCGCAGCGAAAAGCAATAATAAACATCTGAAAAAGAAGGTATATACGACTGCCGTAACTCTGGGACTGACCGCAGGAGCGGTGGTGGGCGTCGCAGCCTACCAGTCCAGTCAGGAGTTCACGCCGTCCGGGGAAAACAGGGATCTGAATGCCAATCAGGTGCTTTTCCCGTACGATGAGGGTGACAATGGTCTGGACAGCAGTACGAAGGACGAGAGGGACAGTGCGCTTCTGGACAAATCAAAGACCGAGGATCAGCTGCATATGGCAGATGATGCATCGTTCCTCTTTGACAACAGCCAGTACACACCGGACAATCCGACGAACCAGACGGCGATGACGGATGACAGTACACCGCAGGGAGAAACTGCAGCCATCGCAGACCAGACAACCGATCCGGGACAGGTCACTCCGACACCGGGCGGGACAACGGACAACGCGACGGCACCGGATACGATCTACGATGTGGTTGACGATAAGGACAAGGCCGATACGATCATCAACAATCCGACGACAGACCCGACACCGGGAAATACCGATGTGGATACCGGAAACGGTGATACGGGAAATGGCGATACCGGCAATGGCAGTGGTGACGGTAACGGCAATGGACAGAATGGTAATGGAAACGGTAACAGTAACGGAAATGGTCAGGATTCTTCCGACAATGGTAAGAATGACAGCAATTCCGGGGACAAAAAAACGTCGAATGACAATAACAGTACACCATCCAAGCCATCCAGACCATCCGATACAGCGAAGGATCCGGGTTCGTCCTTAGAAGATAAAAAACAGCCTGTCAGCAGCTCTGGCGAGGACAAGATCAAATACGAACAGATTACGGACAGTACAGAAAATACATTAGGGAAAAATAACGAATCTGATTATAGAAAATGACAGTGATAAATACTGGTTTAACATCCGTCCGGCAGATGACTATGACAAGGCATTATATGCCGGGGAAACGATAGATGAGGCATCTGTTTACTGTTCTCTGGTGACCTACATCATGTCGAAACAGGACAATACGACATATTGGTTTGGCCCGCAGAGCTATGGCAAGTACATCCGGATAGACAGTGTCTCTCTGGATAACGGTAAGACCTGGAAGACAGATTTTCCGGTGACAATACCGGATACGCAGAAGGATGATCTCATGATCCGGGTTTCCTGGAGAGTCAGTCAGAAAAACGACTGGACAGAGACGCAGGTGGTATATCCGGTGAAAGAGTCCTGTCTGTATATTCTCCGTAAGAAGATTGAAAATGAAAACGAGAAAATTGAAACGGATAATATCCTGAACCGGGATGATTTCTCGCTGGGACAGTATCCGGAGCCGGGATCGCAGGCATTACTTTTTAGGTATTCCTATATGTATGGCGTTCTGGGGGAGGATGACGAGCGTATGACCAGTCTTTTCCCCGGATGGACCGAGGGTGACAGCGCACCGTTCTGGTCATATACAACAAGCACAGGACGGCATATCCTTGAACCGGCAGATATGGTTCCGCTGGACAGCAAGTATATTGTCAAGAAAAAAGAAAAATGGATGACAGAGGATCTGCATGTGGATTACAGTGCATGGAATTTATGTGTGCTGCAGACACTGACGGGTCTCGAAGGGGAATTCTCGCTGTGGAATAATTTCAATACAACAGTAGAAACTCTGGAGGTGCCCAAATATATACAGGCAGTGGAAATCGCAGAAGGCACGCCTGTGACGACAGATACGCTGAAAATACCGGACACTGTGCTGTATATTGATACGAACAGTCCGTCTATGATCATTAAAAAGGCGTATGTGGTGGATGCACAAAATCCAAATTATGCCAGCGACGCGCAGGGTGTATTGTGGAATAAGGAAATGACACAGCTTCTGGGTATTCCCTATGAATGTCATACGCTGGAAATTCCGGCCAATACGGAAAAGGTGGAGATATCGTATCTGAACCAGCTGCGCCGCATTATTTTTGATACGGATGAGCAAAGCACATTACCGGATATTGATTTTGATAATCTGAACAACTGTCAGCTGTTCATTGCAAAAGACCGTCTGCTGGAGTTCTTTGAAGAAAAAGGAAGTGCGGCAACGGCAGCGGGCTGCACCATTTCGGCTATAGAAGAGCCGGAGCATCGGTATTCGGTACAACAGGATATGGCGCTGGACCAGAACGGGGAACTGTTTTATGTGCTCAGTAATGTGGGCGCTAATTTTACACTTCCGGGAGATGTACAGTCAATTGCGGAGAATGCATTTATAAATGCCAGTAAGGTTTCAACGCTGATCCTGAAAAATGGAGAAGATCTGACGCTGCGGGAAAACTGTCTGAAAAACAGCCATATCAGTCAGATTATATGTGCAACACAGGAGCAGTTTGCCAATATTTCCAGCCAGCTGTCTGCAGCGGGTGAGCGAAATGCAGATGGACAGGAGATAGAGATTCAGCTGTCGATAACAACGGAGGATGGTTTCAGCTACTATACGGAGGGCACAGGCGATGAGATAAAGACAACACTGATCCATGTGCCGCAGGATCTGCAGTCATTCGACGGTACGATTGCCGGTGGAAAAGTCACGGTGGATGCCATCGGAGACGGTGCATTCAGTGGCAGTGAGGTACAGTGGGTCACTTTATCGGAAAAGACAAAAACCATAGGCTACCGTGCGTTTAAAAACTGTGAAAAACTGGAAGGCGTGCTGATCGATGCGAGGGATGAGATTACGATTGGAAATCAGGCGTTTGATGACTGTCCTTCTCTCCGGTTTGTGGCTTCCAACGCCTTGCAGGCAACGATGGAGGACGGGTATGATCCGCTGATTTCCGACCAGTATTACAATGTATGGCAGGGAAATAATTATTTCTTTGTACTGCCGGATGCAGAGGGCTATGGCTATAATATCAATACGCTCTGGGAAACGCCGGGAATCGATCATTTTGAAATGATTTCAGACGCCGGGCAGGCAGATGCCCGGATACTCTATGGTGTGGATATGGACGATACGCCATGGCTTGCCGTACGAAGCGGTGTGAAGATGCCTGCCAATGTAAATCTTCCCGCCGAGACAGCGGTTATCTGTGATTATGCTTTTGCAGATACAACGGCTGCTGCAGGCGGCTATAGTGTAAACTGGGAGGATATGACAAATCTCTGGTGGATCCAGAAGGGCGCCTTTACATACTCTGAAATTTCCGGGGATATTGTGATCGGCGGCAGTGAGGAGGATCAGTCCGGTACAGAAATCCAGATAGAGGACAATGTATTTGCCGGCTGTACAGGAATAACAGGATGCAAGGTAATGAAAACGATCCGGTCTCTGGGCGAATATGTATTCAGCGAATGCAGTCAGCTTGCGTCGGTACAGTTTTGCAGCATGGGTGAATGGGCAGCGCTGTATTCCGAGCTCTTTAATGGCTGCGAGGCATTGCGGACACTGGAGATTGATGCCCAGACACCGCCACAGCTGATTATTAACTGGAATGGACCGTTTTGCTTTAACGGGTACTGGACGCAGGAGGAGCAGGCTGAAAAGCTGCGGATCGTCGTGCCGGAAAGCGCCCGGAAAAAATATGTTGTGCAGTGGAGATACGCAATGGGCGGCTATGTCACATCCCTTTTTTCGGATGGCTCCTATTTGCCGGCATTCCGGGCACTGTGGATCGACTGCTACAATGAACTGGCAGACAGTTCAACCTCTCCGGAGAATAAAGCTGTAGATGCACTGGTAAAGCAGAAAGTACTGACGATGGAGAATAATCTGCGGGGCATGCTTGGCATCGATAAAGTCAGTGAGCCGACGGATCTGTATATCTGGCATCAGAATGGAGATCAGCTGGCCCTGGGCGGGGTTCCGTCTACGATCAGAGAGGTGACCCTGGATCCGCTGACCATAGACATGCCGGATGTCTGGTATCTGGACTCTGTGGAAGCAGATGCTTTTGAAGGTGCAAAAAATCTGGAAAAGGTAACGCTTCTGGATAATCTGTCCAGTATAGAGTCCAATGCATTCCGGGGCAGTGCTGCAGACAGTTCGCAGCTGACGCTGCACTTTGAGGGCACAGAGCCGTTACAGCTGATCGGTGGCACAAAGGATGAGCCGTTTACCTTTGGCGTAGATGAAAAGAAATTACATCTGGATGTACCGTCCGGTTCCGAAGCCGACTACATCAAAGCCTGGGTATATCCGCTGTCCGGCTATACGGATGAAGAGGAAGTTCTGGCCGAAGCCAAAGCTCTGCTGGAAAAGGAAGATACAGGAAACAGCAGTGCCAGCACAGAAAAGGCAGGATCAGACACAGACAGCAAAGAAGCTGCGGATGATACGGCAAATGAGCAGACGCCTGCAGAGGAGATACCGAAAGCAGAGCCTGTGACATACAGTGAGGATACTTCCGGTACTGTAAATGAGAATGAAGAACCGGATAACGGTGACAGCGAAACCGGGGAAACGGATGATACCTCCGGAAAAGAAACAGATAACGGAAATACAGACAATACTGGTGGAAACAGTGGTAACACCGGTAATACCCCGTCTGAGCCGACCGGCCCGACCGAAAATCAGATCCGCCGGAAGGCTGCAGAGCTTCTTCTGCCAACAGAAAACCGTCTGCGTGCCATGATGGGCATGAAGACTCTGGAAGGCATCGATGATGGTATGCTCTGCATGGATGTTCCGGAAAAAGAGGTTGTTGAACAGAAAAAACCGGAAGAAGAGAATGCATCGGTTGTTCCGGATGCAGAAGTACAGACACCGGAGGATGCAGCGGCTTCCTCTGACGGTTTACCGGAAACACAGCCGGATACCGACGGAGAAAACAAGGATCAGCCGGAGACAGATACAGAGCCTGCGGATGGTTCCGCATCTTCACTGCCGGAAACCGATACAAAAGCTGAGGAAGAAACTGAAGAGAAAAAATCTCAGAATAACAGCACCGGTGCGACACCGGAGGCAGAGGCTGCGACAGGCAGCCGTCTGAAAGAAGGAGAGACAGAATGATCATTGAACAGTCACAAAAGATCATTACCGAGGTCAGCAAGGCCTTTATCGGCCGGTCGGATCTGATCGAAAAGATCCTGATGACCATCTATGCCGGCGGTCATGTACTGCTGGAGGACTGCCCGGGTGTGGGAAAGACCACCCTGGCGCTGGCCTTTTCAAAGGTACTGGGCTTAAGCCACAAGCGTATCCAGTTCACACCGGATACACTGCCGTCGGATATCACCGGTTTCACAATGTACAACCGGCAGACCAAGGAATTTGAATACAGAGAGGGTGCGGCCAGCTGTCAGCTGCTTCTGGCGGACGAGATCAACCGTACGTCGCCGAAGACCCAGTCCGCGCTTCTGGAGGTTATGGAGGAGCATACCATCACTGTTGACGGTACGCCCCATATCCTGCCGCTGCCGTTTGTCTGCATAGCGACCCAGAACCCGCTGGGTGCAGCCGGTACACAGCAGCTGCCGGAGTCCCAGCTGGACCGTTTTATGGTCAGCCTGTCGATCGGCTATCCGACACTGAAAAACCAGATCCGTATCATCCGTTCCCAGAAGGAGGGAAATCCGCTGGATACCCTGCAGACGGTAACGGACGCCCAGAATATTCTGGATGTACAGAACTATCTGTCTGCGATCCATATGGAGGACAGTGTACTCGCGTATGCTATTGAGCTGTGTGAGGAGACACGTAACCATGCGCTGGTGGAGCTTGGCGTATCGCCCCGAGGCGTGCTGGCACTTGTGCGTATGGCCAGAGCCCATGCTGTTTTGCGGGAACGTAACTATGTGATCCCGGAGGATGTGCAGGCGGTATACAAGGATGTCTGTGCACACCGTCTGGTACTGTATCCGCAGGCCAGAGTGGAGGGCATCGGACCGGATGAGATTCTGGAGAGTATCCTGCATAAGGTAAAACCGCAGGCCCCCACAATGGAGTAAAGGGTTATGAGAAAAAATCGTATAGGTTATGTACTGACATTGCTTATACTGGCCGTTTTACTGTTCTTTTCGAGCGTGTCTTTTCTGGGCTACTGCATGTTGGTGCTGCTGGCACTGGGAGCGCTGTCTGTGGTGCTGCTTAAACGGGATGCCAGGGCGCTTACACTGAAGCTGCACATCTGTCCGGGAGGACAGCAGGGCGAAGCGGGAAACAGCACGATCCAGGTAAAGACAGAGCATCGTATTCTGGCGGCACAGCGGCTGCATCTGAAGCTGCATGTCCATAATGCGCTGTTTCGGGAAGATGTGGATATTCCTTTTGAAGCGGAGCTTCTGGACGGCGAGCAGAGCTTTGCGCTGCCGTTTACGATGGATCGCTGCGGCGCTGTACAGATTTCCTGTAAGGAAGCGTGGATCGAGGGTGTGCTGGGAATATGGAACGTGGCCGTAGAGCCGTTTACTGCTTCGGGTACGATGATCTATCCGCGCAGACTGCATGTGGAGACGGAGCTTTCCCGGCTGACGATCGGATCGACCTCCAATGACAGCCAGATGCAGAACCGCAAGGGAAGCGATCCCAGTGAAATGTTTGATATCCGGGAATATGTGCCCGGCGATGATATCCGGTCGATCCACTGGAAGTTGTCCGGTAAGCTGGATACGCTGATCCTGCGGCAGTCCAGCGAGCCGGTGCATTATCAGGTAGCTTTCCTGCCGGATCTGGCTCTGCAGAATGCGCAGGGGGAAATCACCGGTGAGGAGATCAATACGGCGGTAGCCATAGGTGCGGCCGTCTGTGAGGAACTGGTACGGCACGGACTTTCCATAGGTGCGGTACTGCCGGGAGAACATGGCGTATATATCCGTGAGATCTCCAACCGGCAGGATATGGCACAGATGATGTCAGAATGGCTGAGTACGCCGGTCTTTGAAAAGAGCGGCAGCAGTCTGCAGTATTTTATGCATGAGCATATGGAACAGTATTTTACAAGGCTTCTGATCCTGTCGTCGGGACATTATGGTTCTCTGCCGGCAGGACTGGAGGAAAGCATTGGCGTAACGGTTGTCAGTGCGGTGCAGGATCTGACACAGCAGAAATCCCTCAGGGAGGGCAACTCTGAGTTCATCGATATACCGGCTGAAACCGATGCGCAGACATATTATATTCGCTGTTAATGAAGGAGAAGGCATGAATCAGACAAAACCTGAAAAAACTGTATATTGTCGGATGGGCTGGAATTTTCTGATTTGTGCAGAGCTTATTCTGGGCTTTGTGCTGGCAGTCGGGCACCTTTTGGGTCTTGGTATGCCGGTGATGGCCGGGATGGGACTGATCGCGGCTTTCAGTGCAGCCTGTATGGCGGCGGCAAAGCTTTACCGCACAGGATCGGTGGTCAGACGAAGCTTTATTCTCCCTTTACTCTTGCTGGCGGCGCTTTTTTTGCTGGGCAATTATCTGCGCGGAGCACTGGCCTTTTTAAACCAGCTGATCAGCCGTTGGAATCTGCTGCATGCAGATGGGCTGCGCCTTTTTACAGACAATGCCACATGGAACGACCCGCTGGCGTTTTATCTTGCGTTTGGCATCGTGACAGGTATGGTGACATGGCGTCTGGCCAGTCATGGCTTTAAGATCAGCTGTGGTTTATTTGTCCTGTTCTGGACAGGACTTATGCTGCTTCTGGACGATTTTCAGGTATGGGCGGCTGTGTTTTTATTTGGTGCATTCTTTGAAAAGGTTGTATCCCTGCGTGGACAGGTGGTGACATGGCGAAACCAGGGATGGTGTGCGCTGACGTTTGCTTTGCTGGCTGCAGGAGGTATCCTTTTTAACGGGGAGCGTATGACTACTGTGGATGCGTTACGCGAGGATGCAAAGCAGGAGGTAAGAAAGCTCCGCTACGGTGAACAGGTGCTGCCGGAGGGTGATCTGTATAAGGCTGACATGCTGCAGGCTGCGGATAACGACCGTCTGACGGTAACGACAGAGCAGCAGAAAACAGTGTATCTGAAGGGCTTTGTCGGCGGTACATATGAGGAACAGAGCGGCAGCTGGGAGACGCTGACAAATGACGCTTACAGCGGAGACTACCGTGGTATGCTCAAATGGCTGAAAAAGCAGGGCTTTGATCCGCTGGCACAGACGGCAGCCTACTATGCGCTGGGGGATACCGGGGAGCAGCCACAGCGAAATACGCTGCAGATCCAGGTGGACACAGCTTCAAGAGAATACGGCTATGTACCGGCATCTCTGGATACGGTGCAAAAGGGCAGACTGTCTGAAAAGAAAGATCAGGGCATGGTAAGTGCCGGACTGTTTGGACAGCGTACCTATACGGTAGAAGAGGTTTCGGGTACAAGACCGGCGGAGCTGATGGTTTTGCAGGACTGGATCAGTGCACCGGAAACCGAGGCACAGAAAGTGTATTGCGACGCAGAAGCGGTATACAGAAATTTTGTATACGATACATATACAGAGACGGATTTTTCCATGGAGGGTCTGTTGGACGAGCTGTTCTGGCAGGACTACGAAGCGGAAAACGATGGTATTTACAGTGCGCTTAGCCATGTGCGGGATGTGCTGAAAAAGAATGTGCAGTACACCAAGACCCCCGAGGTGGTTCCGGAGGGAGATACGCCGCTGTACTGGGGGCTGTTTGAGGCACATGAAGGCAATGCAATGCTCTTTGCCACGGCGGCCGTGCAGGCGTTGCGTCTGTATGGAATTCCGGCCCGGTATGTCGAAGGGTATTATCTGCCGGAGAGCCTGACCAGAGAAAGTACGGACGGTACGGTGACGCTGACCGGCGAAAATACCCACGCCTGGGTCGAAATCTATTTTGACGGTATGGGCTGGCAGCCGGTGGATGTGACGCCGGGCTATTATTACGATACGATGACACTGCGTCAGATGGTCAGCCTGCCGGATACGGTGCACAAGACGGCGGCAATAGAGGATGAAGGCGGGGATGCATCGGAAAGCAGTGCATCAGATACGATGGATGCGATGCCTTTACAGGATTCGATCTATTATGGACCGAGTGCTGTGCTGATCGCTCTGGGTGTACTGGCGATCCTGGTTGTGCTGTTTACTGCATGTACGGTGGTTCTGGAGCTTTTGCGGCTGGGCTGCCGGAAATGGGAGGCATGGCAGTACAGCATGTGTACGCCAAAGCAGCAGGTATATCTTTTAAACCGCTGTATCCACAAAAGCCTGGCGCTTCATGGTCTGGAGAGCGGGCTTGGCTGGAAGAATGTTTCCGTCGATGTGCAGGCCGCGGAGATGATCGACGGTGTGGAAGCCGGAGAATGTGCCCGTGTCAATCACCTGTTTGAAAAACAGATGTACGGCCAGATCGTGCTGGAGAGCTTTGAGGTGCGTACGATTGTAAGCTTCCTGCGGAAGGTGACCAGGGATCACAGCAGCTATTCCTGGAAAAAACGGCTCAGACTTCACTATATTAGTCTGCATTTTCAGCCCGAATTTGATAAAATTGCCAAAATGTCGAAAGTGCGCAGAAAATGTCAGCCGGGGAATGGACAATAAAACAGGAGTATGATAGAATATGTTCATGCAGTCGACCGTGTACGCCGGCTGTAGCAGGGACAAGTACATAGGGCAAAACAATCGAAAGGTTGCGACGCAAAGCTAAAGGGCCTGTGAAATGGCAGCCAGTTGCATAAAGCAAAAGGAGGAGCATTGTGATCTGTTCGCATGCTCTTTTTTGCATGACACGGAAAAGCCTGGATACTTTAGCCGACGGATCAGTTTTTGACCGTTTTTTGCGTCAGATATAATGTCTGTACATTGACTGAAAAAACACAGGGTGCTATACTGAAACAGATAGTATGGCATCCGTCCGGGAAGATGAGGTGTCTATACAATGAATGAAAACGAATCCTGCAATATGCTGATCCGGGAAATCGGCAGCATATGGTCAAGATGTTCAAAATCTTTCCAGAACGTGTACGGGATCTCACAGGCACAGCTCTTATATCTGCGATGTATTGCTGAGGCTGGTGACAAAAGGATGTACCTGAAGGATCTGGAAAAGAGTCTTGGCATCGGCCAGGCGTCTGTAGTCCGTATGATCGACAAGCTGGAAATACTCGGCATGGTGGAAAAGCTGCAGGATGAAACAGACGCAAGAAAAAAATATACCCGACTGACAAAGCGGGGCAGAGCCTGCTGTGAGCGTGCAGCATGTATCTGGCAGGAGACAGAAGAAAGCTTTACCTCCGGTCTGACAAAGGCCGAGCTTCAGGAGCTTTCAGGGCTGCTTACCAGAGTATGCGAAGCCAGCAGCGAAACGCTGCATCGTCTCGAACCGCAGGATAGTGTCGGGGGGTAAAACAGAGCTGTAACACAGCAGGTGTACACAGGATGGGTTAACATGTTAAAGTCAAACATTTTGGTAGTAGATGATTCTGAGATCAGCAGAGAGATACTGATCAGTATGCTGGAGGATGAGTATACCGTATACGAAGCCTGCAACGGGCAGGAGGCGGTGGATCTTCTGGCGAAGAACCATGAATTTTACCAGCTGGTTCTTCTGGATCTGAATATGCCGGTGCTGGATGGCTACGGCGTACTGGAGATCATGAAGGAGCGTGACTGGCTCAAGGATGTGCCGGTTATCATCATTTCCGCCGAGATCGGACGGGCCAATAAGATGGGGGCTGTGGATTTCTTTTCCAAGCCGTTTGACAGAGCGATCGTCAGAACACGTATCCGTAATGTTCTGGCTATTTACGAACGATATATCACAGACAGCCTGACCGGTGGATTAAACAGCAAAGGTTTTACCCGCCAGGTGGAGAACCTGTTCCAGAAGGGCGTGGACAAGACCCAGTTTGAGATCATGTTCTTTGATATTAAGAATTTTAAAGCGGTCAATGAGCTTACCGGTCTGGAAAACGGTGATCGGGTGCTGTGCCAGTTTTATCAGGATCTGGTAAACGCACCATTTGCACCGCTGGCGGTGGCCCGTATTGAGGCTGATCATTTTGCCTGTCTGGTCAGACGCCAGGAGGATACCTACGACTACATGGACAAGCTCTGTGATCAGAAATTCAAACAGAATGGTAAGCTGTTCCGGATGCATGTGCACTGCGGCATCTTCCATATCGAAGAAAAGCCGATGTCGGTATCCGGTATGATTGACCGCGCCCGTATGGCAGAGACGGCCAATGGCGATGATTACGGCAAATCGTATGTCGTGTACGATACGGCTATGAAGACGGCCTATATTGATTATGCGGAGATTTCCTCAGAGCTGACCAGCAGTATGGAAAACGGTGATTTCAAGGTATATTACCAGCCGATCATGGATGCCCGAACCGGGCAGATCGCTTCCGCAGAGGCGCTGGTGCGCTGGGTACATCCGGAGAAGGGCATCATCTCTCCGGCGGTATTTATTCCGGTGCTTGAGAAAAACGGCTATATCTCCAAGCTGGATATGTATGTGGTCCAGCATGTCCAGAAATTACAGAAAAAACGCCGTGAAACCGGGCTTTCAGTTGTGCCGGTATCGGTGAATCTGTCCCGTATCGACTTCTACGATGAAGAGATGATGGATAAGATCCAGACTGATTTACGAAATGGTGCATTTCCGGCCGGTATGACACGGTTTGAGATCACAGAGAGCTCTTACGCAGCGATGGATATGCGTTGTATGACGCTGGTCGATGATATGCGTAAGCAGGGGGTAAAGATCTTGATGGACGATTTTGGCAAGGGCTATTCGTCGCTCGGACTTTTACAGAACTGTGAATTTGATATTTTAAAGATCGATATGGACTTTGTCCGTCAGATCAACGACAATCCCAAAACACGCAGCATCGTGCGCTCGATCATCGACATGTCCCATCAGCTGGGGCTGAAGGTGGTTGCAGAGGGTGTGGAGACCAGCGAGCAGCTGGAGTTTTTGCGTCAGTATAGCTGTGATTACATTCAGGGCTATTACTATTCCCGTCCGTTGCCGGAGGATGAGTTCGTAAAGATGCTGGATGAAAGTCACAGACACGATCCTTCGGATCCGGAGGATATGGACTCGGCGTATATTCCGTTCTTCTATCGCGTAGGGGTACATTATACCACCCTGAAAATGCAGCAGACGGCCCATACGGACAGTCTGGCGATCGCCGATGTGCTCAAGGAAAATCAGGCTGTGGGTATTATCAGTGGTCTGTTTGATGAGGGATCCACGATCTGTTATGTATGCGATTTCTGTCTGTCCATGCTGCATATGAATTTTGAAGAATTCAGAGAATATATCAAGGACAGCTATCTGCTTTTGGTCGCGCCGGAAGACAGAGAATTATACAACAACCACGAAAAGGGGATCTGTGAATACCATCTGGTATTACCCGACGGCCAGCGTATGAAGATACGCGATGTCCGGACGGTACTGTATACCAGGGATAAAAAGAAACAGTGGATTTCCGCGATCCGACGGATCGATAACTGATATATCGGGAGACGGGGTATCGGACAGAGGCTGACAGTATACCCGATAAACTGACAATAGTTTTAGAAAAAAGGATAGAATAATGACAATCAGAGAATGCTATGAAGCAGCAAATTCCAATTTTGACGAAGTGCTGGCAAGACTGGGCAGTGAGAGACTGATCCAGAAGTTTGCACTTAAGTTTCTGGATGATACCTCCTATCAGGAGCTTCTGGACAGCATGCGTGAGGCTGATGGCGAGAAGGCTTTCCGTGCAGCACATACCTTAAAGGGCGTCTGCTTAAATCTTGGCTTTACGGCGCTGGGACAGGTCAGCTCCGTACTGACAGAGGCGCTTCGCCCGAATAAGGATATAACAGGCTGTGAGGATATGCTGGCCGATGTGACGGCGGAGTATGATCGTCTGGTAGCGGCGCTGAGACAGCTGGCATAAAGCCGGTCTTTCCAGGATGCCCGGTCAGTGCTATAATAGATCACAGTACGGCATAAGGAGGAAATGACATGAAGTTTATATATCCCGCAGTGATCCGCAAGGAGACGGACGGTAGATATACGGCAAAGCTGCCGGATCTGGAGGGTTGTGAGGCTGTCGGTGATTCTCTCGACGATGTGATCGAGAAGGCTAACGAGGCAGCGGTCGGCTGGCTGGAGCTGGAGCTCACAGAGGATGTACCGGTGCTGCCGCCGGTAACGGACAAAGAGGATATCCAGCTGGCTGAAAATGAGCTGGTGCGCGATATCTGTGCAAATGTTAAATTTTATGACGGGTGGGAAGAATGACTGCTGTAAAGGAGCAGCCCTTTCCCCCTTTTTACACTATAAAGAAAAGAGAGAACATATGAAGATCGGATTCAGTAATGATATGTACCTGCAGATGCAGTCGGAGCACATCCGCGAGCGCATCCGTCAGTTTGATAACAAATTATACCTTGAGTTTGGTGGCAAGCTGTTTGACGACTACCATGCTTCCCGTGTCCTGCCGGGCTTTCAGCCTGATTCCAAGCTGCAGATGCTCTTACAGCTGAAAGAGCAGGCAGAGATCGTGCTGGTCATCAGTGCAGAGGATATCGAGAGCAACAAGGTACGCGGCGACTACGGCATCACCTATGATCTGGACGTCCTGCGTCTGATCGATGAATTCCAGAATGCCGGACTCTATGTCGGCAGTGTCTGCATTACGAAGTTTAACGGCCAGCCGATGGCAGAGCAGTTTCAGAAGAGACTGGCCTCCCTCGGTATCAAATCCTACCGCCATTACCGCATCGCCGGATATCCGCACGATGTGGCCCATATTGTCAGTGACGAAGGCTATGGCCAGAACGAATATATTGAAACCGAGCGTCCGCTTGTCGTTATCACTGCACCGGGACCGGGCAGCGGTAAGATGGCCACCTGTCTTTCCCAGCTGTACCATGAGTACCGCCGTGGCGTAAAGGCCGGATATGCCAAGTTTGAGACCTTCCCGATCTGGAATCTGTCGTTAAAGCATCCGGTCAATCTGGCCTATGAGGCTGCAACAGCAGACTTAAACGATGTCAATATGATCGACCCGTTCCATCTGGAAGCCTACAATGAGACGACGGTCAACTACAACCGCGATATCGAGATCTTTCCGGTTGTCAACGCCATGTTCCAGCTGATTGCAGGAGAGAGCCCGTACAAGTCCCCGACCGATATGGGCGTCAATATGGCGGGCAACTGTATTATTGATGAAGAAGTATGCCGCGCGGCCTCCTGTCAGGAGATCATCCGCCGATATTATAAATGTCTCTGTGACCACAAGCGTTACGGAGAGACGAGAGACGACCTGTATAAGCTGGAGCTTCTGATGCAGCAGGCCGGTGTGTCTATCAAGGACAGAGCCGTAGCATGCAAGGCGCTGGAGCGTGAAGCACAGGCAGAAAGCGGCCCGGCTGCAGCCATCGAGCTGCCGGACAGTACGATCGTGACCGGACGTACGGGAGAGCTTCTGGGTGCGGCTTCCGCAGCACTTTTAAATGCTCTGAAAACGCTGGCTGGTATCGATGATGCTGTCAAGCTTGTGGCTCCTGAAGCGATCGAGCCGATCCAGCATTTAAAGACGTCCTATCTAGGCGGTAAGAATCCGCGGCTGCATACCGATGAGATCCTGATCGCGCTTAGTGCTTCTGCAGCGGGCAATCCGCTGGCTAAGAAGGCGATGCAGCAGCTTCCAGCTCTGCGGGGCTGTGAGGCACATTCTACGGTGCTGTTATCCTCTGTGGATGAGCAGATTTTCAGCCGTCTGGGGCTGCATCTGACCAGTGAGCCGCGGTATGAGATGGATGACAGGATGTACCATAAGCATTAAGAGGAGACCTGTAGCTGCTTAGGACGGACGAAAAAGGGAGTGTATAAATAGTTCACGCCGGAAACGCAAGGCGTTTTTAAGCGTTTCCGGCGTGAACTATTTATACACTCCCTTTTTCTGGCTATGCGATACGGGGAAGGGGTGGTATAATGAAAAAGAAGGGGGAGGCGGATTTTTTCTTTCAATGTGCACGAGAAATGGGACAGGATTTGTATAGTTGTTACAAAATTAACAAGTGTTGTATAATAACAGGTGCAAAATCTGTGAAAGAGAGCTATACTGTAAAGAGACTATGTTAAAACTTTAACATATGTGAACTGTAAGGAAAGGGTGAGAATATGAGCAGAGAAAAGCATACGTTCCCCGGAGGTATTCATCCGGCGGGATCGAAAGAGCTGTCAAAACAGGAACCGATACGTGAATATCTGCCGCAGGGGAATCTGGTATATCCGCTGTCGCAGCATATCGGCGCACCGGCAAAGCCCATCGTCAAAAAGGGCGATCATGTGCTGGCCGGTCAGATGATCGCAGAGGCGGGCGGTTTTGTATCCGCACCGATCTATGCGTCCGTATCCGGTACGGTTCTTGGCGTCAGCAGGCATCTGACACTGACAGGTGCGGTGGTGGATGCCATCGAACTGGAAAATGACCATGCCTACGAAGAGGTAGAGTGGCCGGAGCCGACAGATCCGACAACGTTAAGCAAAGAAGAGATCCTGGAAAGAATCGCTACAGCCGGTGTGATCGGTATGGGCGGTGCCGGTTTCCCGACGAGAGTCAAGCTGTCGCCAAAGGAGCCGGACAAGATCGAGTACATCCTTGTCAATGGTGCGGAATGTGAGCCGTACCTGACCAGTGATTACCGGCTGCTTCTGGAAAGACCGCAGGAGCTGATCAACGGTTTAAAGATCGTGCTGCAGCTGTTTCCACAGGCCAGAGGCTATATCTGTATCGAGGATAACAAGATGGACTGCGTCGAAAAAATCGAGCAGATGGTCAAAGATGAGCCGCGGATCGAGGTCAAATGTCTGATCGCCAAGTATCCGCAGGGCGGCGAGCGTTTCCTAATCAAAGCCGCTACGGGCCGTGAGATCAATTCTACACAGCTTCCGGCGGACGCAGGATGTATTGTTAATAACGTAGAGACGATGACAGCCATCTATAAGGCTGTTGTCTTACAGAAGCCGCTGATGCGCCGTGTCGTTACCGTGACCGGTGATGCCATCGCACATCCGTGTAATTTTGAGATTCGCTGCGGTACGATGATGGAAGAGCTGATCCAGGCCGCCGGTGGATTTACAGAAAAACCGGAAAAGATCATTTCCGGTGGTCCGATGATGGGATTCTCGCTGTATCAGACCGATATTCCGACCACAAAGACCTCCAACTGCGTACTCTGTTTGAAGAAAGATCAGGTCAGCCATCTGGTACAGATGCCGTGCGTCAACTGTGGGCGCTGTGTAAGTGCCTGTCCGGAGAAGCTGATCCCGGCCAGACTGTCCCAGTTTGCCCTGCATCATGATATGAAGAGCTTTGAAAAATGGTACGGTATGGAATGTATCGAGTGCGGCAGCTGCAGCTACGTCTGTCCATCCAGACGCATGCTCGCCCAGTCGATCAAGTCCATGCGCCAGACCGTTTTGGCAGAGCGCAGAAAACAGAATGCGAAAGGAGGCAAATAAAATGTCCGAAGAAAAGACTTTACTCAATGTTTCTGCTTCCCCGCATATCCGTGCGAAGCAGGATACCAGCTTCCTGATGAAGATGGTGATCGCAGCTTTGATCCCGGCGGCCCTCTGCGGTGTCGTTGTCTTCGGCCCGAGAGCCCTGATGGTGCTGGCACTGTCCATCATTTCCAGCGTCTGTTTCGAGGCACTCATGGACAGGCTGTTACATAAACCGTCCTCGATCCAGGACTGCAGTGCCGTTGTTACCGGCTTGTTGCTTGGTATGAACCTTCCGGCCAGCGTACCGTGGTGGCTGCCGATCCTTGGTTCTGCCTTTGCTATTATTATTGTAAAAATGCTGTTTGGCGGCCTTGGCCAGAACTTTATGAACCCGGCTCTTGGTGCCAGATGCTTCCTGCTGATCTCCTTTGCAGGAAAAATGTGCGACTTTACCGTACCGAATGGTGCGTTTGTGAAAACCGTAGATGCTGTTTCCGGTGCTACACCGTTAGCCGTATTGAAATCCGGCGAGCAGATCGATCTGATGAGCGCCTTCCTTGGCAATATCAAGGGTACAATCGGTGAGACATCCGCGCTGCTCCTTCTGATCGGCGGTATTTTCCTGTGCGTAATGAAGATCATCGACTGGAAGATCCCGGTATGCTATATCGCATCCTTCAGTATCTTTGTTCTGCTGTTTGGCGGCCATGGCTTTGACCTGACGTATCTGGCAGCCGAGCTTTGCACGGGTGGTCTGATGCTTGGCGCATGGTTTATGGCAACCGATTATGTAACGTCCCCGATCACACCGATGGGCCGTGTTTACTATGGTATCATCCTTGGTGTGCTGACCGGTATTTTCCGACTGTTTGGTGCCAGCGCAGAGGGTGTATCCTATGCGATCATCTTCTCCAACCTTCTGGTTCCGCTGCTGGAGCGTGTTACTATCCGTAAAGCTTTTGGAAGAGGAGGTCGTGCATAATGAAAAAGATTATAAAAGATGCCTTTTCCCTGTTGATGATCACACTGATCGCCGGCATCCTGCTCGGTGCTGTGTACTATATCACCAAAGAACCGATTGCCAGACAGGAGCAGCTGACAAAGGACGCCTCCTGTCAGGAAGTATTCTCTGACGCCGCTTCCTTTGAGGCAGACGAGGCCGATCTGGAGACAGCGACAGCTGCCATGCAGGCCGCAGGCTATACCGTACAGACGCTTGATGAGATTCTGGTGGCCAAAGATGCCTCCGGTGAAGCATTGGGCTATGTGCTCTCCATCACCGATCCGGAGGGCTATGGCGGCGATATCAGCTTTATGATGGGTGTCCGCATGGACGGCACATTAAACGGTATCTCCATCCTGACCATCAACGAGACCGCCGGACTGGGTATGAACGCCAAGACAGATGCGTTCAGAAACCGGTTTAAGGACAAACAGGTAGAACAGTTCACACTGACCAAGACTGGCTCCACAGCCGACAGTGAGATCGACGCTTTAAGCGGTGCAACGATCACATCGACAGCTATGGTAAACGGCGTAAATGCCGGGCTGGCAGCATTCAGTTCTCTGGGAGGTGCAAAGTAAATGAAAGCCAATACACCAATTGAACGTTTATATAACGGTATCATCAAAGAAAATCCGACCTTTGTCATGCTGCTCGGTATGTGTCCGACGCTGGCCGTAACTACAGCCGCTGTCAATGGTCTCGGTATGGGTCTGACCACCATGGTCATCCTGACAATGTCCAACTTTATGATCTCACTTCTTCGTAAAGTGATCCCGGACAGCGTCCGTATGCCGGCCTATATCGTTATTGTAGCTTCTTTCGTAACCATCGTGCAGTTTCTCCTGCAGGGCTTTATTCCGTCCCTGTATTCGGCGCTGGGCATCTATATCCCGCTGATTGTTGTAAACTGTATCATCCTTGGTCGTGCAGAAGCCTATGCTTCCAAAAACGGCGTGGTTGCTTCGATCTTCGACGGTATCGGCATGGGCCTTGGTTTCACCGTAGGTTTGACCTGTATCAGTATCGTCCGTGAGATCCTCGGTGCAGGTACGATCTTCGGCTTTAAGATCATGCCTTCCGTATACACACCGGTCACCATCTTTATTCTGGCACCGGGAGCCTTTTTCGTACTGGCTTTCCTGATCGCTTTCCAGAACAAGTTCAAGATAGGCAGTGCCAGAAAGAACGCTGACGGTACGACCGCATGTTCCAAGACAAGCTGTATGAACTGTGGTAACCATATGTGCAGTGGCCGCATGGCAGCTGAGAAGAAGGAGGGAGAAGCATGAGAGAACTGCTGATGATCGCCATCGGCGCAGCCTTTGTCAACAACGTTGTGTTGAGCCAGTTTATGGGGCTGTGTCCGTTCCTCGGCGTATCCAAAAAGATCGATACGGCAGCCGGTATGGGCGGTGCTGTTATCTTCGTAATCGCGATCTCGTCTTTCGTGACGAGCATCATCTACCGGTTTATCCTTGTGCCGGTCAATATCACCTACCTGCAGACGATCGTCTTTATCCTGGTGATCGCCGCCCTCGTGCAGCTGGTAGAAATGTTTTTGAAAAAATCAATGCCATCTTTGTATCAGAGCCTTGGTGTATACCTGCCCCTGATCACAACCAACTGTGCAGTTTTAGGTGTGGCTCTGACAAACGTACAGAACGGTTACGGCATCCTGTCCAGTACAGTAGCCGGTATCGCCACCGCTGTCGGTTTCACAATCTCCATCATCATCATGGCCGGACTTCGTGAAAAAATGGAATACAATGACATCCCGGAATCCTTCCAGGGTATGCCGATGGTACTGTTAACGGCCGGACTGATGTCCATTGCCTTTTTCGGATTTTCCGGTATTATCTAGGAGGTGTATGAGAGATGAGTACAGCAATTCTTCTGGCCGCCGTCATGGTCGGCGGCACAGGTATCGTGATCGGTATTTTACTGGGAATCGCCGGTAAAGCCTTTCACGTAGATACAGATCCCCGCGAAGTGGCCGTACGTGAAGCCCTTCCCGGCAATAACTGTGGTGGCTGCGGCTACCCTGGATGTGACGGTATGGCAGCCGCCATCGCCAAAGGCGAAGCTCCCGCAAACGGATGTCCCGTTGGCGGTCCGCCTGTAGCAGCCAAAATCGCCGCCATCATGGGCGAAGAAGTCACAGAAGTCGCCCGTCAGGTAGCCTTCGTACACTGCGCAGGTGACTGTGAAAAGTCCAAAGTACAGTACACCTACACCGGCATCGAAGACTGCGCCATGATGGCCTACGTGCCAAATGGCGGCTCCAAAGTCTGCAGTAACGGCTGCCTCGGCTTCGGTAACTGCACCAAAGCCTGTCCCTTCGATGCAATCCACATCGTCAACGGTGTTGCCGTTGTAGATAAAGAAAAATGTAAAGCCTGTAGCAAATGCGTAGCCGCCTGCCCCCAGCACCTGATCTCCCTGATCCCGTACGACGCAGCCGCCCACGTAGCCTGCAGCTGTACCGAACGCGGCAAAGCCGTCATGGTACAGTGTGACGTCGGCTGTATCGGCTGTAAAAAGTGTGAAAAGACCTGCCAGCACGGCGCTATGAAGGTAGAAAACAACGTACCGCATATCGACTACAGCCTGTGTACAAACTGTGGCGAGTGTAAAGCCGCTTGTCCGAGAAAGTCAATTATCTAGTCGATAAAGTGAAGAACTCTGGCAAATACCAGAACAATATAAGAGGATGTAAAGGAAGTCGCCGTCCGTCAAAAAGAGAGGCAGGAACCAAAGCCCCTGCCTCTCCTGAGAGAAGAATTGCCAATATTAAACTTAGAACATAATATTGATCGGAAGTCTTGCCTCATCCAGTTCTTCCTGTGTGCATCCAAACTTCTCAATATTATACTTATCAATCTCATCCCACATACTCTTGTAAACACCCGGGAATACAGACCCCGGACCACCCTGAGCGATACAAGGAATAAAGTACTTGTTGCCATTAGCCGTGCAGGCATCGATCGTCTTACGAACAACCTTGCGGCAGTTTTCCTCTGTCCATCCCTCATAGTCAACCAGACAGTTCTCAATACCACCCATGAAAGTGATCTTGTCGCCATATTTCTCAATCAGAGTCGGCAGATCATTCGTAGAGAAGCAGCCCTGCCATACATCAATACCCATCTCGATCATAGCCGGTACCAGAGTAGCAGCATAGCTGTCAGAATGATGGAACACATATTTAACACCGTGCTCATGATAGTAACCATAAATCTTCTTGTACGGCTCAACAAAGAACTCCTCAAACATCTCCGGACTCATGAACGTACTCTTCTGGCTGCCCCAGTCGTCATGATGGAAAATAGCCTCCGGATGAATGTGTTCACAGATACCCTCAGCCATTTTAAGTTCAAACTCTGTCAGCATATCGATCATCGCATGCAGCTCATCCGGACTCTCATACATAGCCATCAGAACTTCCTCGATTGTACACATATGATGACACTGCTCAAACAGACCAGGAGCTACAAACAGAGCCTTCATCGTCTTTGTACCATCCACAGAATCATACATAGCCTTGGCAGCGGCCCATTCCTCATCCGTAAAGTCCAGAGACGGAACCTTTACATAATCCTGCCAGTGCTCGATATCCTTAACCAGCAGATGCTCCTGATCCTGTACCGGGAAAGAGCCAGGTGTGTTCTCCGGGAATGCAAAATAGATACCCCATGCGTTCGGCAGAGCGTCCTTAACAGCTGTTCCCTTCGGAACCATCGGGGATTTCATCAGGAACGGATGGAAGAGCAGGGAAACTGCCTCATACTGGTTGACGAAACGATCCGGCTTGCCGCCTTCGATAACCTGAATCATATTTTCTTTTGCTGTTAACATAGTAAATACCTCCTGTTGCATATGTGATTTATTTTGTTTTATTTGTTTTTTTAACATCCCACAGGAGCTGCCCTAAGCAACTCCTGCAGTATAGAATGTTCGAATGATTATTTCTCTCTGAACGGGCTGCGGATAAAGAAGACTACAGCCAGTACATAGAAGACAACGATCTCTACAAGGATTGCAGACAGAACAGATTCTCCGGCAACTGCGTTTAACAGCTGTAACCAGAAGGAAGATAAGAATCCGCCAAGGTTCATCAGAGCCAGGATCAGAGCAGACGCTGTGGCGATTGTTGCCGGCGGTGTGGACATACCAGCCCATGCCATGCAGGCCGGGAAGATCATCGAGAAACCAAAGCCAAGCATTACAGTACCAACAGTCATCAGAGTAGCTGTCTGGCCGATGTAAACGATCAGAGCACCTGTTGCACAGATCACGAAACCTACACCGATGATGTATTTTTTCATGATCTTAAAGAGCTGACCGAACAGGAAACCTGCGATACATCCGAATACCGTGTACAGAGAAAGTGTCGTAGCAGCTACAGCAGCACCACCGGCATTTCTGTTGATGAACAGTACGGAAAGGTTCATCATGATCGGGAAGTTCAGTACATTGTAAACTAAAAGCATGACAGCGATAACCCATACGGATTTGGAAACCTTTTCCTTAACAGCGCCCTGTGCCGGTGCCTCAACCTTCGGCAGTTCCGGAAGGAAGAAAGCCATGATCAGGCCGATCGCCATAAACAGATGGCCCCAGAAGGTGAGCTGCCAGTTTTTACCGGCAAGCATACCACCGAGCATCTGCAGGATGATACCGCCACCGTTCATGCAAAGTGTACCGTAACCAAGTAAGGAAGCCTGTTTCTGGCCTTCAAAGTTACCAACGATCAGTGCGTTGCCAAGCGGAGACATAAAGCCCATACCAAAACCGAAAGCTGCACGGCAGATCAGTGTGCCAACGTAGTTGTCAAACAGTGCCGGTGCACATCCAAAGATCAGAGCGATCAGAGAACCGATGATAGCCATCGATTTGCAGCTGAATTTCCTGCCCATCACCTGACCACCTGCGAAAGTACCAACGACAATGAATAATGTCGGCAGTGTGGAGAACCAGGAAACGTCTTTACCTGCAAAGTGTTCAGCCAGTGTAGCCATGGCCGGTGTAACAACTGAGAAGCCCATAGAAACCAGGTACAGACTCAGTATCGCAAAAGTACCGATACCGGAAACCTTTTTCGTAGTATCTGACATAGTAAATTTCCCCCTTTATAAACAATATGTTCGTGTCTTTCCTTTATGTATGTCATCGTTCATTAGCCGACAGGATGCTCTTTTGCAAACTGTCTGCCGTATGTGTGAAGCTCATCCATGAAAATCGAATTGTTCCACTCTCTGTAGCAGACACCGTTCGGAATACCCGGATAGAATCTGCCACCCGGACAGTAGGTGTCGATGGCTCTTCTGACCTCTTTGCGGATCGCTGCTTTGGAGATGCCGTCAATGTCGATCGCCGGACCGTCGATGCCGCCGACCATGGCCAGCTTACCTTCGGTGATCTCCTGGATCTTAACGATATCGTTCTGTGCGATAACGCCCTGCCAGATGTCTACGCCAAGCTCGACCATATCCTTTACGATTGGCTGGCAGATGCAGTCTGCATGGTGCATATAGATCATGCCACATTCATGGATCACAGAGGCAATCTCTGTCTGGAGTGGCTTGATCAGCTCACGCCATACCGTTGGTGGCAGGAACACGTTCTGCTTGGAACCCCAGTCATCGTGATAGAAGATGATATCAGGGTGTACCTTTTCTGCCATCAGCCGGATATAGGCAATCTTGTAATCCGCGATCTTGCGAAGCCATGCCGCCATCTCGTCCGGATATTCAAGGTAGTTGACCAGTGCATCTTCCATTCCCATCAGGAAATGTGTCCGTTCAAAAAGGCCTCCGCCAAACATGAAACCTACGAATTTTTCCTTACGGTTGGTTGCTTCTGCGACCTGGATCGCCGGGCCGAAGTCAAGACCATCGAAGCCGGGAACTGTCACCTGTTCCTCCCATTTTTCGATATCTTTGATGACTTTGTTTTCTTCGGTGATGTGTGGATGCGGGCCGGGTGCGCCGGGGTTGAACCTCCATGTTACGCCCCAGGGATCCTTGTAGTCTTCACCGGTCTGCGGTCCGAAGCCGGACATCAGCACCGGATCCGGTACCAGCTCGATCGCTTCCATCAGATCACTGTAAAAATCCGGCTGCTCACGATTGTAGATCGCCATGGCGTTTTCACGTAATGTCATCATAGAGAATCACTCCTTTCTGTTGGCTTTTCGTATCTTCTGGTTTAACTATATGGCAAATATGCCCACGGTTCTATGTGCACCACGCATAAAAACTGTGCAGGATTTTCCGGGAAAATTTGTGCGAAAAAAATTCATATGTTAAAATGCACAATAAAAAGATGCAAAAGAAAAGAATCAGACAATAAAGATAATAAAAGATGGGACGCGCAGTATAATGAATTACGGTTTATTTATGGAGAAAAAAGTAACTTTTAAAATACAAAGGAAAAGAGCCGGGAAAAAGTAATGGTAAGAAATGCGAATATGTGCTATGATAAAGCGGATTTTAGAAATAAAAGACAGACATATTTTCAGAACTTTCTGGATAGATAAACATACAAAAAAGGAGAACATTTATGTGTGGAATTGTAGGATTTACAGGTAACAGGCAGGCAGCGCCGATTCTTTTGGATGGACTGTCAAAGCTGGAATACAGAGGATACGACTCGGCCGGACTGGCTGTGCGTAACGGCGAAGAGGATACCCGGATCGTCAAGGCAAAGGGCCGTCTGCTCGCTTTAAAAGAAAAAACAGACAACGGCAACGCCCTGAAGGGAACCTGCGGTATCGGACATACGCGCTGGGCGACCCATGGAGAACCTTCAGAGACAAACGCCCATCCGCATACATCCGATGACGGCAATGTTGTCGGTGTGCACAACGGTATTATCGAAAATTATCAGGAGCTGAAGGAAAAGCTGGTCCGCAAAGGCTATACCTTCTATTCTTCGACCGATACAGAGGTCGCTGTGAAGCTGGTAGATTATTATTATAAGAAGTATGAGCATACGCCGGTCGATGCGATCAACCATGCACTGGTGCGTATCCGTGGCTCCTATGCCTTTGCTTTTATGTTTAAGGAATATCCGGAGGAGATCTATGCCGCACGTAAGGACAGCCCGATGGTGCTGGGTATCGCTGACGGTGAGACCTATCTTGGTTCGGATGTACCGGCGATCTTAAGCCATACAAAGAATGTATACTATATCGGTAACATGGAAATGGCCCGCATGAGAAAGGGTGAGATTACCTTTTACAATCTGGACGGTGACGAGATCGAGAAGGAGTGCGTGGAGATCAAATGGGATGCCCATGCGGCAGAAAAGGCCGGTTACGAGCATTTTATGATCAAAGAGATCCATGAGCAGCCAAAAGCTGTGGCAGATACGTTACATTCTGTAAAAAAAGGCGATGCGCTGGATCTGTCGGATGTAGGACTTTCCGATGAAGAGATCCAGGGTATTTCTCAGATTTATATCGTAGCCTGTGGTTCTGCCTACCATGTCGGTGTGGCTGCCCAGTATGTGATCGAGGATCTGGCAAAGATCCCGGTACGTGTGGAGCTGGCTTCGGAGTTCCGTTACCGCAATCCGCTGCTGGACAAGAATGGTCTGGTATTGATCATCAGCCAGTCCGGTGAGACGGCAGACAGCCTGGCAGCCCTTCGTCTGGCCAAGGAAAAGGGCATTAAGACACTGGGTATCGTCAATGTCATCGGAAGCTCCATCGCCCGCGAGGCAGACAATGTATTCTATACACTGGCCGGACCGGAGATTGCTGTTGCCACGACAAAGGCATACAGTACACAGCTGATCGCTGCCTACTGTCTGGCTATCCAGTTCGCTAAGATCCGCGGCACGATCGAGGACAGCTATTATACAGAGCTTCTGACAGAGCTGGAGACGCTGCCGGAGAAGATCACAAAGATTTTAGAGGACAAGGAACGTATCCAGTGGTTTGCGTCCAAGCAGATCAATGCGAAGGATATCTTCTTTATCGGCCGTGGTATCGACTATGCGATCAGTCTGGAAGGAAGTTTGAAAATGAAGGAGATTTCCTATATCCACAGTGAGGCGTATGCAGCCGGTGAGTTAAAGCATGGTACGATCAGTCTGATCGAGGATGGTACGCTGGTGATCGGTGTGCTGACCCAGAGCGGTCTGTATGAAAAGACGGTCAGCAATATGGTAGAGTGCAAGAGCCGTGGAGCGTATCTGATGGGTCTGACGACGTATGGCAATTATGAGATCGAGGATACGGCGGAGTTTACGGTATATATCCCGAAAACGGATGAGCATTTTGCTACGTCTCTGGCGGTGATTCCGCTGCAGCTGATGGGATATTATGTCAGTGTGGCCAAGGGACTGGATGTGGATAAGCCGAGGAATCTTGCCAAGAGTGTTACAGTAGAATAAATAGGACGGACGGGGTCAAAGAACGATTCTCCGGCATTTGGCCCCAGTCTTCACATATATATTCTCTCCTGCGCTCCGCCTGCGCCGGTCCGAGCCTGTAGTCTCGGACTCTTGCTGCCTGAGCATGGAAAAGAAAGCTCCAGTGGAGGTTTCTTTTGCTCGGGAAAGTCGCTGGGACAGAATATATATATGTGAAGACTGGGGCCAAACACCAGAGAATCGTTCTTCGACCCCTGTTTACTAAAAATGAAAGGAGATTAAAAATATGGCAGCAGCTACAGTCAGTGCGGCAGATGTGAAGCGTGTGAAGGGTATGGGTTTCCTGAATAATACGGGGACGGATATGTTTTCGGCGCGGGTGATCACGGTGAATGGAAAGATTACGGCGGTGCAGCAGCGATGTATTGCGGATGCGGCGGAGAAGTTTGGTAATGGTACGGTGCTGTTTACGACACGGCAGACGATCGAGGTGCAGGGGATTCCGTATGAAAAGATCGAGGAGTTTCAGGCGTTTATTGCAAAGGAGGGCATGGAGACCGGTGGTACGGGTTCTTTAGTGCGGCCGGTGGTGTCCTGTAAGGGTACGACATGCCAGTACGGCTTGCTGGATTCCTATGCGCTGTCGGAGGAGATTCATCAGAGATTTTACAAGGGATATCGTCAGGTGAAGCTGCCGCACAAGTTTAAGATTGCAGTGGGTGGATGTCCGAATAACTGCGTAAAGCCGAATCTGAACGATATCGGTATCATCGGACAGCGGATTCCGCAGTATAAGGCGGAGGAATGCATGGGCTGTAAGAAATGTGCGATTGCGAAGGTCTGTCCGGTAGGCGCTGCAAAGGTTGTGGATGGCAAGATGCAGATCGATGAGAAGGTCTGTATCCATTGTGGCCGCTGTGTGGGAAACTGTGTGTTTGACAGTATCACAGACGGTACATACGGCTTCAAGATCTATATCGGCGGACGCTGGGGCAAGCAGGTGTCCATGGGCCGGGCGCTGGACAAGGTGTTTACATCGAAGGAAGAGGCGCTGGATGTGATTGAAAAGGCGATTTTACTGTTCCGCGAGCAGGGAAATACCGGTGAGCGTTTCTGCCAGACGATCGAGCGCCTGGGCTTTGAAAATGTACAGGCACAGCTGTTATCGGATGATATTCTGGCGCGCAAGCAGGAAATCCTGGAGGCGAAGCTGCATATGGTCGGAGGTGCAACCTGTTAAATGGAAAAAGGATATCAGAAAACGATCTATGCCTGCTTTATCGGGTATATCGTACAGGCGATTGTCAATAACTTTGTGCCACTTTTGTTCGTGACGTTTCATGACAGCTACGGGATTCCCCTGTCAAAGATCACGCTTCTGGTAACGTTTAACTTTGGCTTACAGCTTCTGGTGGATCTTTTGTCGGTAGGTTTTGTGGACAGGATCGGGTATCGGGCGTCCATGCTGCTGGCACATGGTTTATCGGCTGTGGGACTTTTCCTTTTGCCAGTACTGCCAGAGCTTTTTGAAGACCCGTTTATCGGACTGCTGATCGCTATCCTGATCTATGCCGTCGGCGGTGGACTTCTGGAGGTCCTGATCAGTCCGGTGGTGGAATCCTGTCCGACGGACAATAAGGAAAAGGCCATGAGCCTTCTGCATTCGTTTTACTGCTGGGGGCAGGTGGGCGTTGTCCTTGTCTCCACGCTGTTTTTTGCTGTATTTGGTATCCAAAACTGGAAGATTCTGGCTATGCTGTGGGCGGTGATCCCGGTGCTGAACGGACTGCTTTTCATCGGCGTGCCGATCGCTCCGCTGATCGAAGAGGGCGAGACTGGGATGAAGCTTGGCGAGCTGTTAAAAAACGGACTGTTCTGGATCCTGTTTCTGATGATGCTTTGTGCCGGTGCCAGTGAACAGGCGGTAAGCCAGTGGGCTTCCGCTCTGGCGGAGCGTGGACTGGGCATTTCCAAGACGCTGGGTGATCTGGCCGGACCGATGACCTTTGGTATTCTGATGGGGATATCCCGTGCATTTTATGGCAAATATGGGGATAAGATCCGGCTGGAACGTTTTATGGGAGCCAGTGCGCTTTTGTGTATCGCATCGTATCTTCTGATCGCTCTTGTACCGGTACCGGCTCTTGGACTGGTCGGCTGTGCACTCTGTGGTCTTTCGGTCGGTATCATGTGGCCGGGAACCTTCAGCATGGCGGCGGCTTCTATGCGGCGTGGTGGTACGGCATTGTTTGCCCTGCTGGCACTGGCGGGCGATCTTGGCTGTTCCTCCGGACCGACGCTGGCAGGTTTTGTTTCCGGAGTATATGGGGATAATTTGAGAAGGGGTATCCTGGCTGCAGTGATATTTCCCATAGCATTGCTTGTGAGCCTGCTGCTGGTAAAACGCAGACGTTCTGTGGAAGAATAAAGGGCAGATACAGGAAGTATCTGCGGATGTTTTTGCTGCCCGCAGATGAAGATGGCAGTGTAAAAGAAAATGACGGCTGGAGAAAATGAAAGAAGGACATACAGGATGGAATGTATAGCATTGCGTCAGAAACTCCATAAAATTCCGGAAAAGAGTTTTTGCGAAGAGAAAACGAAGAAAGTAATACAGGACTGGCTGCGGGAACATACAGACAGCGAGGTTGTGGATCGTGGCAGCTGGTTTTATGCCGTAAAAAAGGGTGGCAACAGGCCGCCGGTCGCCTTCCGGGCAGATATGGATGCCGTGGCAGGCGCTGACGGACAGGTCGGTCATTACTGCGGGCATGACGGCCACAATGCGATTCTTGCCGGTCTGGCAGAGGCGCTGACCGGAAAAACGCCGCCGCAGGATGCCTATATGATCTTTCAGCCTGCAGAAGAGATCGGAAAGGGCGCGGCGCTGTGCCGGGAACTTTTGCAGGAAAAGCAGATCGCTTGTATTTACGGCCTGCATAATATTCCTGGATATCCAAAAGGGGCGGTACTTTTGAAAAAAGGAACCTTTGCCTGTGGGTCTACCGGTCTGCGTATCCATATGCAGGGCACGCCGAGTCATGCCGCCTACCCGGAAAATGGTAAGAATCCGGGCATTGCGCTGGCGAAGCTCCTTTTATATGCACAGGAAAAAGCAATCGAAGTACAGAGAGATCAGTTCCTTTTGATGACTGTGATCGGAGCAGAGCTTGGCAGCAGTGCCTACGGCGTATCTGCCAGTGACGGTGAGATCTGTATGACGATCCGGGCGGAAAGAGAGAGTGTGTTCAGAGCATATCTGGCTGACATAAAAGCGCAGGCAGCCAAACTGGCAGAGGGCGGCGGCTTTTTGCTCGAAACAGAGGAAATCGAATATTTCCCGGCAACGGAAAATCACGCCGCCCAGGTGGAAAGGCTGCAAAAGACAGCCAAAGGTCTGGGGATGCAGACGATAGATCTGCAAAGTCCCATGCGCTGGTCAGAGGACTTCGGGTATTATTTGCAGGAATGTAAGGGCGCTTTCTTTGGCATCGGAGACGGAGAAGAGTATCCGCAGCTGCATACCAGCGCTTTTTCTTTTCCAGATGAGATATTGCCCGGTGCAGTGAAGCTTTTGTATGCGCTGGCAATGGAGGAATAAAGAAGCCATAGTTCACAGGTTAGCTGCGGACTGTGGCATGTTTTTAGGTATGTACACAGCAGGCGTTGTGTAAAGGAGAGGTTATGAAAACAGGACTTGTACTTGAAGGTGGTGCCATGCGCGGTATGTACACAGCAGGTGTACTTGATATCATGCTGGATCATAAGATCCATTTCGATGGTATCATAGGTGTCAGTGCCGGAGCACTTTTCGGTGTCAATTATCTGTCCGGTCAGCGTGGCCGTGTGATCCGTTACAATAAGAAATATAACGGAAACAGAGACTATATGGGGCTGTTGCCGCTGCTGCGGGAGGGCAATATCGTCAGCACCCGCTATGCCTATGACCGTGTGCCGAAGCTGTATGATGTATTTGATAATGAGACGTATATGGCCAATACAGTCGAAACGCCGTTTTATGCCGTAGTGACCAATATGAAGACCGGAGAGCCGGAATATATGCAGGTGGAGGATGTCTTTGCCCAGATGGATGTGCTGCGTGCGTCCGGTTCCATGCCCTTTGTGTCGCATCCGGTAGAGATCGGCGGCCAGCAGTATCTGGACGGTGGTGTGGCCGATAGCATTCCGTTTGCTGCTTTTGAACAGATGGGGTATGATCGCATCGTTGTCATCCTGACCCGGGATCTGGATTATCGCAAAAAGCCCATGTCTTCCCTGCTGATCGATGCGGGCTATCACAAATACCCGGAATTTGCCGCCCAGCTGAAAAACCGCCACGAGGTCTACAACCGCAGTGTCCGCATTCTCAAACGTCGCGAAGAAAAGGGTGAGATCTTCGTTATCCGCCCTTCCGTCCCGATTACAATAAAACGTATTGAGAAAGACCCCGACAAGCTCCAGCTCGTCTACGAAGAGGGCCTCAAGGATGCCGAAAAACGCATGGAAGCATTGCAGAGCTTTTTAGCGTGATCCGGCAGGATGAGGAGGGGACGGATGAGCACCGGCAGGCTTTTCGGGATGGCTCTTCCCGGACAAATCCCGACGTTCGGGTGCTGGTTCTAGGTGTGCAGCTTCCCGCCGGACAGGGTACCGTGGGGATTCGCTGCGTTTTCTGATGAAAACGCGGCTCAGGACCCACTCATCAGCCGCCTGGTAAGCGGCTGATGCCCCTGTCCTCTGGTCAGCTGCGCACCAAGAACCAGTAGACCCTCACTTTAGGGATTTGCCCGGGAAGAGCCATCCCGAAAAGCCTGCCGGTGCTCATCCTGTTCTTTGGAAATTTGTAAAATATATTGTAAGAGAATCTGGCATAATAGGATTGACAGGAAGATAAAAAAGAGATATAGTAAATAGGACGAATAAAGTAGTTACATATTTAACAGTATAAACGAAGCATTTCTGATCAGAATTCGTCATCAAAGGTTATCATTTCAAATTTAGCAGTCGCTGAGTATTTCAAAAAGCGAAAATAAAAACAGAACAAGGAGATGTATGGGACAGAAGGATTTTAGTGAAAAGATTCTTGTGGCGTACAATGATGTATTTGCAGATATTGTCAACGTTTTTCTGTTTAACGGACAAAAGCAAATCCAGCCGGAAGAATTAGAGGATAGAGGGACAAAAGCCCTCTATAAAGAAAATGGTGTCTTACATGAGATGGAAAGAGATGTAGTCAAACGATGGGGAAAGGAGGAGGTACGTTTTGCCTGTATCGGGATTGAAAATCAGACGACTATAGACTCAGATATGCCATTGCGAGTGATCGGATATGATGGCGCAGCATACAGAGCACAGTTGTCAGATGAACAGAGGAGCCAGGAACGATATCCAGTGGTCACAATAGTGCTGTATTTTGGTTATGATAAAAAGTGGGACAAGCCGTTGCATTTGCTTGAAAAACTGACAATTCCAGAAAAATTGAATCCTTATGTGAGCGACTACAAAGTGAATCTGTTTCAGGTGGCCTGGTTGAGTGATGAACAGGTAAAACTGTTTCAGTCCGATTTTAAAGTTGTGGCAGATTATTTCGTACAAAAGCGAAAGAACAACAGTTATACACCAACGAAAACAGAAATCAAACATGTGGAAGCGGTATTGCAGCTGCTTTCAATTATGGAACATGACGACAGATTTGCGGAAGCAATCTACAATGAAGATGGAGTGAAGGTAAAGAATATGTGTGATGTATTAGATATTGCGGAACAGAGAGGCGAAAAACGTGGTGAAATCAGAGGAGAAATGAGAGGAATGAAGCAGGGTGAGGCTGCAAAAGCTGCGAAAATCATGAGAAAAATGTATGAAAAAGGCTATATGATTAAGGAAATCGCACAAATAACAGATGAATCAGAAGAAAACGTAAAAGATATTTTGCAATTATTGTAACAAAGAAGAGTCAGGAAGGATACCCGGTGGTCACGATAGTCCTATATTGGGGTCATGAAAAACATTGAACTGGGCGGTGGAGGTATTAGGAATGTAGAAAACAGGTCTTCGTCGTATGTGTTATGACCGGCGGAGACCATTTCCTTGTTATTGACACAAATGCATCAATATAGAAACAACAACTGTAAATTGTATGATACAGGTAAAATATTCTGAATATTTAAGAAGAATAGAAAAATAGATTGACATATGCGAAAAACCATGATAGTATAATGACAACAAAAGAAAAGAAACCTAACACAAACCAAGGAAGTTTATTCCATACGAAGACAGAAGAAAGTTAGCAGGATTCGATTCTTAGAAACGAGGTACAGTCCAATGGCATAAGCAGTCTACCATCCAAATAATAATCTCCTAAGAGTTTATATAGATTGTTACTATAAAAACTAAGAGAGGATGATCATTATGAAAGGCAGAGGTCCATAGGGACAAAGCAAAAACCTTAAAAGAACAGGAGGTACGGTCCAACAAAAACATAAGGTAACAAACCTAAAGTCTATGAAAGCGAAGGTGTAGACAATGAAATTACAGGAAATTCATTAAAAGCCCGGTCGAGAGAAAAAAGAATCGATCGGGCTTACTTATATTGTTGTCATATACGAAAATCGGTTTCCTTATGTTGGATGTTGCTGTGTTGTTGAAAGAACTGTTTAGAGGCCGTTTGCAGAGCATTTGCTGAAAATGTCGGGGCCTTTTTTATTTTGCCTTTTTTTCTGATGGGTGTACAGGAAAACGGGGAGGGGGGAGTATTGACAGAAGGGAAGGAGTGTGATAAAAGAAAGGTTAGATAAGACTAAAAGAAAAGAGGTATATGTTATGGGTACAGTAATCGTAGTAGCCATACTGGTCGTAATCTGTATATACGGTGTGATCAGCTACAGAAAGAAACTTACGGAGGGCTGCTGTGGCGGCGGTGGAGACAGTGTAAAGAAGGTCAAAGCCAGTGACCGTGATGCCAGTCATTATCCGTATACTGTGGTTATCGGTGTGGAGGGCATGACCTGCAGCAAATGCCAGATACGTGTGGAGAATGCGTTCAATACACAGGAAGGTATGTGGGGTGAGGTAGACCTGTCCAAGAATCAGGTGACTGTCCACATGAAGCAGAAACAGGAAGAAAGCACGCTCAAAGGACTTATTGAGAAAGCGGGATATATGCCGCTAAAAGCTGAGTGGAAATAGTCTTGTAAGAAAATGAATTACGGACGAAAAGTGAGACTACCGGGGGCTGCCAGCGGATGGTGCTATATATGTTTTCAAACAAGTGCAACGCTTTGCCGAACTAACAGCCAACTTCATCTAACGCGATCGCTAAAGCGTGCTCGCGCGTAAGATTACGTAGGCTGTGGATTTCGTCAAAGCTAAAACCGCACTTTGAATCGTTTGAAAACATATATAGCACCATCCGCTGGCAGCCCCCGGTAGTCTCACTTTTCTGATTATGATAAAGATTTACTGTAAGCAGTTTGCCAGAAACTTTTTGTCCGGTACTTTCGCTGTCTGTATCGCATTCTGGATGGCCTGGGCCATGACTTCGGCGGCGAGGGTTCCGGCAACATTGATGTCGGCGAATACTTGTCCGGTGCTGGCGGCGTAGATGGAATCTCCGTCGGCCATGGTGCCGACAGGGTTGATACATCTTGCATAGGCACAGCGTGTCATGGAAGCAATCTTGTTGAGTTCAGCCTTGGTAAATGTTGCATTTGTGATCACAGCACCGATCGTTGTGTTGCCGGTGAACTGGTCATGGGGCTTCATGAACCGGTACATTTCTTCGACAGTATCCAGATAGCCCACGCGGTCGGTGGTTTTCAGACCGGCGATTTTGCGGCCATTTTTCGGGTTGAAAATATCACCGAAGGCATTGACAACGACAACCGCCGCCATCTGTAAGGGGCCGAGCTCGACTGCAGCGATACCAAGGCCGGCTTTGGTGGCCTGTTTCATGCCATAGAGCTTGCCGACGGTGGCACCGATACCGGCGCCGATATTGCCGGTGCGGCTGTCGGTGCAGGCGATGGCCTGACGGCAGGCTGTTTCTCCCAGAGATGCATCTGGGCGGATTTCGGCACTGCCGTAGCCAAGGTCATAGATGCAGGACTGGCAGACCAGAGGCACGATGGCATTACCCGTGGGATATCCGATGCCCTGCGACTCCAGATAGCGCATGACACCGTCTGCAGCAGCCAGACCGTAGGCTGAACCGCCGGAAAGGACGATGGCATTGAACGGATTGTCCGCTGTCAGCGGAGAGGTAAGCGGCGTTTCACGGGATGCAGGGCCGCCACCGCTGATATCACAGCCGACACGTGCACCGTGCGGAAAGTACAGGACAGTTACGCCGGTTTTGGCCTTTTCGTCTGCGGCATGGCCAATGCGAAGATTTTTCAGTTCCTTGATGGATATCTCTCGGGTAAATGACATATAGTGCCTCCTTTATCGTGTGGATCAGGAACGCTTGAGGGCAGAAAACAGTGCGCGGGAGATGATACTGCCGATCACGAAGCAGATACCGGCTTCGATCAGACCCTGAATGCCGACAAAAGCAGCGACAAAGAGGATCGGATTGCCTACGCCGAGGCCGGAAGCGAGACCCTGAATATACTCTGTGTTATAGAAAAAGATACACAAAAATCCCATAAAAAACAAGGTGTTTAACAGCGGGCATGCCAGAGAAGCAATATAATAGGAAAACTTCTTTGTGGATGCCTTTTTGTATAATGCGGCAAAGATCAGTCCGGTGAGCCAGCCTTCGAGTACACGGGCAACAACGCAGGTGATAAATGTACCGAGCGGGCTGATGGACAGCAGCATGGCGGCAAAAGCGGAGCTTCCGGTAAGCGCCATGTAAAAGCTGGTCGCACCAAAAGCCAGACCGCAGACGGCACCACCTTTGGGGCCGAGGATGATCGCACCGACGGCAACCGGGATCGTCAGCAGTGTAACGGAAAGTCCGGGTGTCCGGATGTAACCAAGCGGGGTGAAGGACATCAGCAGGATGATCGCGATCATCATGGCGAGCTCCACCATGTAACGGGTGTCAAATTTCTTGTTTGCTGTGTGCATAACAGTTCTCCTTCTCGTCTGATAAAACGGCGCAAAAGCGTCCCCTGTCTTTCAGACATTTTAGAATACGGGGAAATAAACGTTACGGGAAAGGGCATCAGAAATAAAAAAGATCAGACTGCACCTGTATATATCGGTGCGCATGTAGACGCCTAAAGGTCGTCTCATGAATAAAGAGAAAAGATCTGAAAATCACGATGCATTTTCCGGACGGAATAAAACACAGTGGTAAAATCCGGGATGGACATGGCCGCATGTGCATATGCCGTACTATAAGAATAACGCTCCTCAGTAAAATACCATATTTCACGGAAAACTGCAATGACAGCGGGGCAAGTTTATGGCTTGAACGCAATATAGTGCATTTTCTGCGCAATCCCGGTATAGTTTCCCGGAAATAAGTGTGCTATACTGTAAAACAAAAGAAAAGGTAACTTAAGGAAACGCAAGCCAGTTACCAAAGAAGCAACGAAGGAGAACTATACATATGACATATCAGGACATTCTCGATAATGCAAAGGGAAATATGGGTCCCTGCAAGGTCTGTCCGGTCTGTGACGGCAGAGCCTGCAAGAATACAGTACCGGGACCGGGAGCCAAGGGCGTTGGAGACACAGCGATCCGCAACTACCAGAAATGGCAGGAGATCCGCGTGAATATGGATACGATCTGTGAAAACCGTCCGATCGATACATCGTTTGATCTGTTCGGCGAAACCTATAAATATCCGGTATTTGCCGGTCCGGTCGGCGCGATGAAGATGCATTACGGTGACAAGTACGATGATCTGGAGTATAATGAGATCCTTGTGCAGGCCTGTGCCGATGCCGGTATCGCTGCATTTACCGGTGACGGCCTGAACGAGCAGGTGGTCAAAGCCGCAGCCCGCGCGATCGGTAAAGCCGGTGGCAAGGGTATCCCGACGATCAAGCCGTGGAGCCTGCCGCTGATCAGGGAAAAGATGGATCTGGTAAAGGCTGCCGGAGCAAAGGTGATCGCCATGGATATTGACGCTGCCGGACTGCCGTTTTTGAAAAATATGGAGCCGCCCGCAGGTTCCAAGACCGTCGAGGAGCTCAAAGAGATCATTGCCTATGCGGATATGCCGTTTATTGTCAAGGGCATTATGACGGTCAAAGGCGCTGTTAAGGCTATGGAGGCCGGAGCTGCTGGTATCATCGTATCCAATCACGGCGGCCGTGTGCTCGACCAGACACCGGCAACTGCAGAGGTACTGGAGAGCATCGCTCTGGCTGTCGGCGGCAAGATGAAGATCCTCGTGGACGGCGGTATCCGTTCCGGTGTGGATGTATTCAAGGCGCTGGCGCTGGGGGCTGATGCGGTAGTGATCGCCCGTCCGTATGTGACTGCCGTATATGGCGGTGCAGCAGAGGGCGTACAGGCGTACACCGAAAAGATCGGCGGCGAACTTGCCGATACGATGGCTATGTGCGGTGCACACAGTCTGTCAGAGATTTCCAAGGACATGGTATTTACAAAGTAAGTTTTCAAAATAAGGAGGCATTTATTATGAAGATTCTTGTTACCGGCGGCGCCGGCTATATCGGCAGCCACACCTGTGTAGAACTGTTGAACGAGGGCTACGAGGTTGTTGTACTGGACAACCTGTACAATTCCAGCAAAGAGGCCCTGAAAAGGGTAGAAAAGATCACCGGCAAACCCCTGACCTTCTATGAAGGCGATATGCTGGATCGTGAGATCTGCGAAAAGATCTTCACCGAGCATAAGATCGACGCCGTGATCCATTTCGCCGGTCTGAAGGCTGTCGGTGAGTCTGTGGAGAAGCCGTGGGAGTATTACTACAATAATATCACCGGCACACTGATTCTGACTGATGTGATGAGAAAACATGGCTGCAAGAATATCGTATTTTCCTCTTCCGCTACCGTGTATGGCGATCCGGCTTTTGTTCCGATCACAGAGGAATGCCCGAAGGGACAAATCACCAATCCGTATGGTCAGACAAAGGGGATGCTTGAGCAGATCCTGACAGACCTGCATGTCGGAGATCCGGAGTGGAATGTGATCCTGCTCCGTTACTTCAATCCGATCGGTGCACATGAGAGCGGTCTGATCGGCGAGGATCCGAAGGGTATCCCGAACAATCTTGTACCGTATATCGCACAGGTAGCCATCGGCAAGAGGGAATGCCTCGGTGTATTCGGTAACGATTATCCGACACCGGACGGTACCTGCGTCCGCGATTATATCCATGTTGTCGATCTGGCTGTAGGTCATGTATGCGCGATCCGCAAGCTGGAGACAAGCAAGGGCGTTATGATCTACAATCTGGGTACAGGCAAAGGCTACAGCGTGCTGGATGTGCTGCATGCCTATGAAAAAGCCTGCGGCAAAGAGATTCCGTTCAAATTCTGTCCGCGCCGTGCCGGTGACGTACCGGCCTGCTACTCCGATCCGTCCAAGGCAGCTAAGGAGCTTGGCTGGACAGCCAAGAGAGACATCGAAGAGATGTGTGCCGACAGCTGGAAATGGCAGTCGATGAACCCGGATGGTTATGCAACCAAATAAATAAGCAGTATATAAAAAAGCGGCTGTCGCATTAACGTGCGGCAGCCGCTTTTTGAAAATATCTTTCGTTTAATGTTTGGTATTATAGAAGTGTTATCTTTCTTCCATATGCTTTACAGAAGCCTCAACAAATCCCTTGAACAGCGGATGCGGGCGGTTCGGTCTGGATTTCAGCTCCGGGTGCGCCTGTGTACCGATGAAGAACGGATGATCCTTGATCTCGACCATCTCCACGATACGGCCATCCGGGGAAAGGCCAACGAGAGACATACCCTTGTCGGTCAGGACAGTACGGAAGTCGTTGTTAACCTCGTAACGATGTCTGTGACGCTCATGGATCTCCTCTGCACCGTACAGCTCGTAGGACTTGCTGGTCTTGTCCAGCTTACACGGATAGGAGCCAAGACGGAGTGTGCCGCCGATATCGGTAACGCCGTTCTGGTCCGGCATCAGGTCAATAACCGGATGCGTTGTCTGTGGATCGATCTCTGCGCTGTTGGCATCTGCATAACCTACGACATGACGGGCAAACTCAACAATACTTAACTGCATACCCAGGCACAGTCCGAGGAACGGTACTTTATGCTCACGGGCGTAGCGGATTGCTTCAATCTTGCCTTCGATACCACGGTTGCCGAAGCCGCCCGGAACGAGGATACCATCGACATTACCGAGGATCTCATCGACATTCTCCGGATTAACAGTCTCAGAATCCACCCATTTGATATGGACGGTAACGTGATTCGGGATGCCGCCGTGCTTTAAGGCTTCCACAACGCTGATGTAGGCATCGTGCAGGGCAATATATTTACCAACCAGAGCAACGGTGACCTCCTTGGTCGGGTTGCGCAGATCATTGATCATATTTTTCCACTCAGTCAGATCCGGTTCCGGACACGGCAGATGCAGACATTCGCAGGCAATCTCTGCCAGATGTTCGTTTTCCATAGCCAGCGGAGCCTCATACAGATATTTAACGTCCAGATTCTGTAAAACGTGGGAGCTTGGTACGTTACAGAACAAGGCGATCTTGTCGCGGATACCCTGATCAACCGGATGCTCGGAACGGCAGACGATGATATCCGGCTGGATACCGATACCCTGCAGCTCTTTAACACTGGCCTGGGTCGGTTTTGTCTTTAATTCACCTGATGCATGCAGATAAGGCAGCAGTGTGACATGGACGAGGATTGCATTCTCATGTCCGACATCATGCTGGAACTGACGGATCGCCTCAAGGAACGGCTGGCTCTCGATATCACCGACAGTACCACCGACCTCAATGATAGCGATACGGGTATCCGGGTCTGTGAAATTACGGTAAAAACGGTTTTTGATCTCATTGGTGATATGCGGGATAACCTGTACTGTTCCCCCTCCGAAGTCACCACGACGTTCTTTCTGCAGTACGGACCAGTAAACCTTACCGGATGTGACATTGGAATTTTTATCCAGACTTTCATCGATGAATCGTTCGTAATGGCCGAGATCCAGGTCGGTCTCGCAGCCGTCGTCAGTGACAAAGACCTCACCGTGCTGAATCGGGTTCATTGTGCCGGGGTCGATGTTGATGTAGGGATCAAACTTCTGCATGGTTACCTTGTATCCGCGGGCCTTTAACAATCGGCCAAGAGATGCAGCGGTGATACCTTTACCAAGGCCAGATACAACACCACCGGTTACAAATACGTACTTTACTGCCATAATAATTCTCCTCTATTTTATATATTTCAGTTGCAAAAGGTTATAAAAAATCATTTCTAGTATACTATACCAGACTGTGCAATGACTAGCAATATTTAAACTTTTTTTAGAAAGATTACTTGAATTTCACAATATGTTTGTTGATTTATGTCGCGGATATCCGTATAATAAACAGGAAATAAGGAGGACATCATGAACCAGCAGAACAATCAGAACAACCAGAATACCGGCGGCTCCGGCGGCAAGAAGAACAGGCAGTCTCTCCTGATCATCATGCTTGGTATCCTCGGAGCCCTTATGATATGGAGCTTTATGTCAAATATAAGCAGCAGCGCGCAGAAGGATGAAGAGATCACCTACTCCGAGTTCTTACAGATGCTTGACAGGGATGAGGTCAAGTCAGTGCAGCTGCAGTCGGATACACTGACGATCACGCCCCGTGAGCAGAAGTACAAGAATATCACCGTCACCTATACAGCGACTCTGATGGAGAACAGTACAGCCCTCGTAGAGCGTCTGTCAAAAATCGACAATATCGAATTCAAGGAGATCGAGCCGGATTCTACCGGTATGATCGTTTCTTCTCTTTTGAGTTTTATGATTCCTTTCGTGCTTTTGATTGTGGGTATGAACCTGATCATGGGCCGCATGAGCAAGGGCGGCGGCATGATGGGGAATATGGGAAAAAGCAAAGCCAAAGCCTATGTCCAGAAGGAGACGGGTGTTCTCTTCTCCGATGTGGCCGGACAGGATGAGGCCAAGGAATCTCTGCAGGAGGTTGTGGATTTCCTGCATAATCCTGCAAAATATACATCCATCGGTGCCAAGCTGCCGAAGGGTGCGCTGCTTGTCGGCCCGCCAGGAACTGGTAAGACGCTTCTTGCCAAGGCTGTAGCCGGTGAAGCCCACGTACCGTTCTTCTCCCTGTCCGGTTCGGACTTTGTGGAGATGTTTGTCGGTGTCGGTGCATCCCGTGTCCGTCAGCTTTTCGAAGAAGCCAAGAAAAACGCACCGTGTATCATCTTCATCGACGAGATCGATGCCATCGGTAAGAGCCGTGACAGCCGTTACGGTGGTGGCAATGATGAGCGTGAGCAGACCTTAAACCAGCTGCTGGCTGAGATGGATGGTTTCGATACCTCCAAGGGTCTTCTGATCCTGGCAGCCACCAACCGTCCCGAGGTTCTCGACCCGGCGCTTTTGCGCCCCGGCCGTTTTGACCGTCGCGTCATCGTAGACCGCCCGGATCTCAAAGGCCGTGTCAATATTTTAAAAGTACACGCAAAAAACGTCATGCTCGACGAGACCGTAGATCTAGAAGCCATCGCCCTGGCCACCAGCGGCGCTGTAGGTTCCGACCTCGCCAATATGATCAATGAGGCCGCCATCCTCGCTGTCAAAAACGGCCGCAAAGCCGTCAGCCAGAAGGATCTGTTTGAGGCCGTAGAGGTCGTCCTTGTCGGTAAAGAAAAGAAGGACCGTATCTTAAGCCAGGAAGAGAGAAAAATCGTATCCTACCACGAAGTCGGACACGCCCTCGTCAGTGCCCTGCAAAAGGACGCCGAGCCTGTACAGAAGATCACCATCGTTCCCCGTACCATGGGGGCTCTGGGTTATGTTATGCAGGTTCCTGAAGAAGAAAAATACTTAAATACCAAGAGCGAACTTGAAGCCATGCTTGTCGGCTTGCTCGGTGGCCGCGCCGCCGAGGAGATTGTCTTTGGCAACGTCACCACCGGTGCTGCCAACGACATCGAAAAAGCCACCAAGCTCGCCCGCGCCATGATCACCCAGTACGGTATGTCCGAGAAGTTCGGACTCATGGGCCTTGCCTCCGCCGAGAACCAGTACCTCGACGGCCGCACCGTCTTAAACTGCGGTGACAAAACAGCCACCGAGATCGACCACGAAGTCATGAAGCTGCTTAAGGAGTCCTACGAAAAAGCAAAAGCCATGCTTTCCGAAAATCGTGACGTCCTCGACCAGATCGCTGACTACCTGATCAAACGCGAAACCATCACCGGCAAAGAGTTCATGCAAATCTTCCGTGAAGTTAAAGGTCTCCCCGACCCCGGCGTCAAAAAACAGCTCGAAGAAAACCCGGAGCTTATGGGAAGCACGGAAGATAAAACCGAAGAAACAAATACAGCTTCCGAGCATACAGAAACATCCACAGAGGATGATATAACAACTGTATAACTGATATTTTGACTGTCAGAGTTTCTAAAAAAATGATCTGTAGCAGATTCGGCAGGTAAAACAATAAAACCAGAAAATAAGCCATACAGTTCACAAAAACACGCACCCTAAGCGAGTGCTTTTAAAGAAAAATATTAAAGTCAGTAAAGTAAATGGATGCCGCCGAAGCAGAGAGTGTGCCCTGTGATATATGTTATCCAAGCGACTTTGCCGAGTAAGAGTCCGAGACCCTAGGCTCGGACCGACGGAGGCGGAGCGCAGAGAACATATATCACAGGGCACACTCTCTGCTTTGGCGGTATCCCTCACAACCTACCCTATTTTTACTAAAACCAGGAGCGATCTCTTATATGTCCCAGGAATTCAACATCCCCGAAGAACTCAAAAAACTCCCCGGCAAACCCGGCGTCTACATCATGCACAACGCCGACGACGAAATCATCTACGTTGGCAAAGCCATCAGCCTCAAAAACCGCGTCCGCCAGTACTTCCAGAGCAGCCGCAACAAAGGCCCCAAGATCGAAAAAATGGTCACCCACATCGCCCGCTTCGAATACATCGTCACCGACTCCGAACTCGAAGCCCTCGTATTAGAGTGTAACCTCATCAAAGAGCATCGGCCAAAATACAACACCATGCTCAAAGACGATAAAACCTACCCCTTTATCAAAGTCACGATACAGGAACCCTACCCCCGGATTCTTTTTTCCCGCGAGATGAAGAAAGATAAAGCAAAATACTATGGACCCTACACCAGCGCCGGAGCCGTCAAAGAAAGCATCGAGCTTCTCCGGAAACTCTACCATATCCGTCCCTGCAACAAAGTCCTCCCCCGGGATCAGGGCAAAGAAAGACCCTGCCTCTACTACCACATGAAGCAGTGTCCCGCCCCCTGTCAGGGCTATATCACCGAAGAAGACTACCGCAAACAGGTACATGGCGTCCTCGAGTTTTTAAACGGCGATTACCAGAAAACGGTACGTGAGCTCAAGGAACAGATGCAGAAAGCCTCCGAAGAATGGCGTTTTGAAGAGGCAGCATCCCTGCGCGACACCATCCGGGACATCGAGCGGATCGGTGAACGCCAGAAGATTACCGGCAGCGGCGGCGTGGACAAGGATATCATCGCCCTGTCCCACGACGGCCTGGATGCCGTGACCCAGGTATTCTTTGTCCGGGACGGCAGGATGATCGGCCGGGAGCATTTTTACCTGAACGTCTCCTGCGAAGACACAGAGCCCGAGATTCTGCAGAGCTTTATCAAACAGTTTTATGCCGGAACGCCCTTTATCCCCAAAGAAGTCTATCTCCAGTACGAGATCGAAGACCACGAAGTCGTGGCCAGCTGGCTGAGTACCCGCCGCGGCCAGAAAGTACAGCTGATCGTCCCGGTAAAAGGCCAGAAAGAAAAGCTGGTTGAGCTGGCAGCCGAAAATGCCCGCATGGTACTTGATAGAGACAGAGAGCGGATCAAACGAGAGGAAGGCCGTACCGTGAGCGCTGTGCGTGAGATTGAGCGCCTGCTTGGCCTGTCCGGGATTGTCCGTATGGAAGCCTTTGATATTTCGAATATCAGCGGCTATGAATCCGTCGGCTCTATGGTCGTTTATGAACGAGGCAAGCCAAAGAAAAGCGATTACCGTAAATTTAAGATCAAATCTGTCGAAGGCCCGAATGATTATGCCAGTATGCAGGAGGTCCTGACAAGACGCTTTGAGCGTGGCATTACCGAACAGCAGGACAATGAAGCCATGCAGGGCTTTTCCGCATTCCCGGATCTTTTACTGATGGATGGTGGAAAAGGACAGGTGCATATCGCGGAGGAAGTACTGGAGCGTTTATCGCTGGATATCCCGGTCTGCGGTATGGTCAAGGACGACCATCACCGTACAAGAGGTCTGTATTATCGTGATACGGAGATACCGATCGACCGCCACGGCGAGGGCTTCAAGCTGGTGACCCGTATACAGGATGAAGCACACCGCTTTGCCATCGAATACCACCGGATGCTCAGAAGCAAGGGACAGGTGCGTTCTGTACTTGACGATATCCCCGGTATTGGCCCGGCCCGCCGCAAGGCCTTGATGCGCAAGTATGGCGCTGCCGAAAATATCCGTGAGGTGACAGAGGAAGAGCTGGCGCAGGTAGAAAGCATGAACGCTGCCAGCGCCCGGGCGGTTTACACGTTTTTTCATAAAGACAAATAAAGCGTATTGTTGCATGGAAAGTTTGGGTATGATACACTGAATAGAAAGAAAAATGCTGCGCAGACGGATGCTGACAGGGATACTGCGAAGCGCAGGAGAGTAAAAAAGAGGAGATACGTCCATGAAAAGTGTAACATTGAGCAAGCTTGCAGAAGCTGTACAGCTGACAAATGTAACGCCGGAGATCAATACAGACGATGTGAAGATTACACTGACAGAGATCAACCGTCCGGCCCTGCAGCTGACGGGCTATTATGAACATTTTGAGGCAGAACGTGTACAGATCATCGGATATGTAGAGTATTCCTATCTGGTCAATCATCTGACCCGTGAGGAAAAGGTCAAAGCTTACGAGGAATTCGTTTCCAAGAAGATTCCGTGCGTTATCTTTACAACGCAGGTTGTACCGGATGAGGATATGCTGGCGCTGGCCAAGAAGTACCAGGTGCCGACCTTTACCACAGACCGCACCACTTCCCACTGTATGTCGGCGATTATCCGCTGGCTCGGTATCCAGCTGGCACCGTTTATCTCAATCCATGGCGTACTTGTGGATGTATACGGCGAGGGCGTCCTGATCATGGGTGAGAGCGGTATCGGTAAGAGCGAGGCGGCTCTGGAGCTGATCAAACGAGGCCACCGTCTTGTCAGTGATGATGTTGTGGAGATCAGTCGTATCAGTGACAACGAGCTGATCGGTTCCGCACCAGATATTACAAGACATTTTATCGAGCTGCGCGGTATCGGTATTATCGATGTCAAGACGCTGTTCGGTGTCGAGTGTGTCAAGGATACCCAGTCCATCGACCTGGTCATCAAGCTGGAGGAGTGGGACAGAGACAAGGAATATGACCGTCTCGGTATCGAGGAAGAATATACAGAGATCCTGGGTAACAAGGTCGTATGCCATTCCCTGCCGATCCGTCCGGGCCGTAACCTGGCTGTCATCGTAGAATCTGCCGCTGTCAACCACCGCCAGAAGAAGATGGGTTACAATGCGGCCAAGGAGCTGTACAAGCGTGTACAGGCAAATTTATCCAAAAAGAGAGATTAAAAGAGTATGAGTAAATATGTATTCGGTATAGATGTAGGCGGTACGACCGTAAAATGCGGTCTGTTCACCGCAGAAGGTGAAGTGCTGGACAAATGGGAGATCCCCACGAATACCGCAGACAACGGCTGCCGTATCCTGAAAGATATCGCCGACACGATCCTTGCAAAATGTGAAGAAAAAGCCATCGACAAGACGGCTGTTTCCGGTATCGGTATCGCCGTTCCGGGCCCTGTCCTGAAAAACGGCGACGTTCCCTTTGCTGTAAATCTGCACTGGGGTTATACAAAGGTCGGTCAGATCATGGAAGACTACACGGGTATCCCGGCAGTGACCGGCAACGATGCCAATGTGGCAGCTTTCGGTGAAATGTGGCGCGGCGGCGGCCGTGGTACGGATGATATGGTCATGATCACACTGGGTACCGGTGTTGGCGGCGGCGTGATCATCAATGGAAAGATGGTTTCCGGTGTACACGGCGCCGGTGGCGAGATCGGGCATATGTGCATCGATCCGGCAGATCCAGAGACCTGCAACTGTGGAAACAACGGCTGTCTGGAGCAGAGGACCTCTGCGACAGGTATCGTACGTCTGGCCAGAGAAGAACTGGCACAGGCGAAGGAGGATACCCTGCTGATGGCTGAAACGGTAACGTCAAAGGATGTCTTTGATGCGTATGCCAGAGGTGATATGGTAGCTGCCCGTATCGTAGAAAGGATGGCAGATTACCTCGGCCGTGCCATGGCCGCGATCGCAGCGACGATCGATCCGGAGAAATTTGTTATCGGCGGCGGTGTTTCCAAGGCCGGACAGCCACTGATCGATGTTATCGAGAAAGCTTATGCTTCCTATTGTTTCCCTGCATGTAAAGAGACAGCGATCGTGCTGGCCGAGCTCGGCAACGATGCCGGTATCTTCGGCTCTGCCAGAATGGTGCTTGACGCCACAAAATAAGGAGGCAGACAAAACGTGAAATATACGATGGACGCCAGAGTCCGCTATTCCGAATCCGGTCTTGACGAGCGGATGACGCTGGATGCTGTGCTGAAATATTTTCAGGACTGTGCTGTGTTTCATTCCGCAGATATCGGCTGTGGAATGGATCTTTTGAAGGAAAATCATCTGGTCTGGTATCTGGCCTCCTGGCAGATCTGTATCGGATCGTACCCGAAGGTCGGCGAGAAGCTGCGGGTAAGCACCTGGGCGTACGATTTCCACCGGATGATGGGTGACAGAAACCATACGATCGAGGATCTGGAGGGTCATGTACTCGCCTGGGGTAACAGTAACTGGGGGCTGATGGATACGAAAAAGCAGCGGCCGGTAGCTGTACCGGAGAAGCTGGAGGAAGCCTATGGAATCGAAGAGAAATATTCCATGTTTTACGCCCCGCGAAAGATCCGTGTACCGGCAGACGGCGAGATAAAGGAGCCGCTTACGATCACCCGGGCACATCTGGATTCCAACCAGAATGTCAACAATGCCAAATATATCCAGATCGCTGAAGAATATCTGCCGGAGAATTTTCCCATCCGGGAGCTTCGGGCAGAGTACAAAAAGCAGGCAAGACTGGGCGATGTTCTGTATCCGGTGATCGCCCGGGAAGCGGACGAGTGGATCGTCAGCCTGAACGATGCTGCAGGTAAGCCTTATGCGATTGCCGCATTCCAGCAGCATATAACGGAAGCCTGAGAGCGTATCCCGGACAGGCAAAGGGCTGTTGACGCGGCGGTAAGCGGATGCGATATACTGTGTTGGCAGATATATACAGATATGATGTAAAAGAGGTATTGACATTTTCAATACCTTTTTTTATACTATAATACTTAGGAAACTAAATAAAAATAAGAGGGAATCGTATGCAGACAGGTAAAATGATCAATAAAATTTCCAACCGGCTGCGCCGCCGGTCCCAGCTCGTGCAGCAGAAAACAGGACTCAGCGGAGCAAAGGGGAATGTGCTGGATTATATTCTGGCAGAGTCAGCGGCGCGGCCGGTCTATCAGAAGGATATTGAAAGCGAATTCGGCCTGCGGCCGCCGACAGCGACGCAGCTGTTGAAATCTCTGGAAAAGGAGGGGCTGATCCGGCGCATTACTGATCCGGAGGACAGCCGGAAAAAGAGGATTCTCTTCGGAGAGAAGGCTGCAAAGATCGAAACAGCCCTGCGCGGAGAGATTGAAGAAACAGAACAGCTTCTCTTGCAGGGTATCAGTGAAAACGAAAGAAAGGAGTTTCTGCGTATTGCAGAAAAAATGTTGGAAAATCTGGATGACTGATCAGGAATTAATGACGGAATTAAAGGTTTCAAAAGCGGTGGCAAAGATGGCGATCCCCAGTGTGATCAGCAGTCTTGTGACCGTTGTGTATAATATGGCGGATACGTTCTTTGTCGGACAGACCGGCGATCCGCTGCAGGTGGCGGCGGTCAGTCTGACAAATCCGATTTTTATTCTGTTTATGGCCTTTGCCAACATGTTTGGTATGGGCGGCAGTGCGGCCGCTTCGATGGCTATGGGCGAAAAAAATGAAAAGAAGATGAAACAGGTATCGGCGCTGGTAACGTACGGTTCTCTGGGTATTGGGCTGGTGCTGATGGTCGTGTTGTTTGGTGGTATGCGCCCGATTTTGACGCTGTTTGGCGCCAATGAGCAGACGTATGCCTTTGCCAGAGGGTATACCTTCCATGTGGCATACGGTGCGCCGTTTATCATCTGGTCGGCAGCGGCCAGTTTTATCGTGCGTTCCGAGGGAGCCAGTAAGGAGGCAATGGTTGGCAGTATGATCGGTACGGTGGTCAATATTGTGCTGGATCCGGTGTTTATCAGTGTCCTTGGGATGGGAGCCGCCGGAGCGGCGATCGCCACAACGATCGGTAATGTGCTGGCCAGCCTGTATTATCTGTGGTATTTCCTGAAAAAGAGCCAGCACTTTTCGCTGCATATCCGGTATCTGACCGTAAAAGGGGGACTGCTGAAGAGCATCTGCCTCTCCGGACTGCCTACCGCTGTATTTTCGATGCTGATGAGTGTGTCCACCATTGTTCTGAATCAGATCCTTGTGGCTTATGGCAATGCGCCGGTGGCGGCGGTCGGTATCGTGTTCAAGGCGAATATGTTTATCACCTTTTTGCAGATGGGACTGGCCAATGGTGTACAGCCGCTGCTGGGCTACAATTACGGTTCCGGAAATACGAAGCGTTTTGCAGAGGTGGAAAGCTATACAAAGAAATGCTGTGTGATCGTTGGCGTGCTGGCGACGGTTCTGTTTTTCATTTGCAGAGAGCCGATCATCCGTTTGTTTATCAACGATCCAGAGGTTATCCGATATGGCGTGATGATGCTGGTGGCCTATATGCTGTCCGGCCCGATGATCGGTCTGCTCTTTATGAATATGAACTGTATGCAGTCAGTGGAATATGCATTTCCGGCCATTTTTTTGTCTGTCATGCGGCAGGGACTTCTGCTGATCCCGCTGTTGTACCTGTTGAATATTGTCGCAGGACTGAACGGGGTAATCTATGGACAGGCGATCACGGATTATGCTGCGGTTATACTTTCCGGCGTACTGTGGTACAGGTGGAAGAAGAAACATGCATGAAAATATGCGGACAGGTAAAAGAACATGTCAGTTTCCAGCTGGGGCTGACATGTTCTTTTTTGCTCTGGTATATAAAAAAGCTCCGGGAGATGTGTTTTTTATTGACATATGTCAGAAATAATACGCATATTTTATTGACATATGTCAAAAATAACGTGTATAATTACAGTTATGGCGCTTTAAAAAAAAGCGCAAAAGGAGGAAATTTCCATGGCAAGACCTGCGAAGAAGAGACGAGTATGCAAGCCACCGCGGTTTAATTGTTTTATCCCTGTTAGCAATAAGGGGGCAAAGGACATCTGTGTGCTGGAGGTGGACGAGTACGAGTGTATCCGGCTGATCGATCACGAGGGTCTGACGCAGGAGGAATGTGCCCGGCAGATGAATCTGGTGCGCACCAGTGTGACGGCGATCTATGCGAGAGCCCGCCAGAAGATCGCGGACTGTCTGGTCAATGGAAAGGAGCTCTGGATCGAGGGCGGTAATTATGAGGTCTGCGAGGGTAACCTGCCGACCTGCACACATAAGAAAACAAGTGATGCATGCCGTCTCTGCGAAAAACAAAAAACACCACAGCAGGAGGGCTGTTAAAACGTCATGCACGGGCAGCGTTGTATGCCGTGCATCTGGTTTGCCTATTCCTGCGGGAGAAAAGGAGTCATACATGTTAGAATTGAAGCATGTTTCTTTTGATGTCGCTGACGACAAGGGACAGAAAGAGATTATCAAAGACCTGAGCCTGACCGTCGATGACCACAAGTTTGTCGTGATCACCGGGCCAAACGGCGGTGGCAAATCTACACTGGCCAAGCTGATTGCCGGTATCGAGACACCGACGGAGGGACAGATTTTACTGAACGGAGAGGATATCACCGGTAAATCCATCACTGAGAGAGCGAAAATGGGTATCAGCTTTGCTTTCCAGCAGCCGGTACGGTTTAAGGGCATCCGTGTACTGGATTTACTGCGCATTGCTGCCGGAAAAGAGCTTTCGGTGGCCGATGCCTGTCAGTTCCTGTCAGAGGTAGGACTTTGCGCGAGGGATTATGTGCACCGCGAAGTCAATGCCAGCCTCTCTGGCGGGGAATTAAAGCGAATCGAGATCGCAACGGTGCTGGCAAGATCCACACAGCTGTCCGTATTCGACGAGCCGGAGGCCGGTATCGACTTGTGGAGTTTCCAGAACCTGATCAAGGTATTTGAGAGGATGCGCGAGACGACCAACGGCTCCATCATGATCATTTCCCATCAGGAGCGTATTCTGGATATCGCTGACGAGATCGTTGTGATCGCTGGCGGTACGATCTCAAAGCAGGGACCAAAAGAGCAGATCCTGCCGGAGCTTTTAGGTACGGCTTCGGCGGTTAACAACTGCAACCAGCTGGATAAGGAGGGAAAAAAGGCATGATCGACGAGATTCAGAAGAGAATACTGGAAGAGGTAGCTGACCTCCACAGCGTGCCGGAGGGCGCTTACAATATCCGTGCCAACAGCAAGATGGCCGCAAGAAATACGACGGCGAACATCGATATTATCTCCAAAGAGGACGGCAGCGGTATCGACATTAAGATCAAACCGGGGACAAAGAACGAGAGTGTGCATATCCCGGTGGTTTTGAGCCAGAGCGGTTTGAAGGAGGTCGTATATAACGATTTTTATATCGGTGAGGGCGCAGATGTCGTGATCGTGGCCGGATGCGGTATCCACAACTGTGGCAATCAGGATTCCCAGCATGACGGTGTACACCGTTTCTATGTGGGCAAGGGCGCAAAGGTCAAATATGTGGAGAAGCATTACGGCGAAGGTGACGGCGAGGGAAAACGTATCCTGAATCCGGGCACAGAGGTGTATATGCAGGAGGATTCCACGATGGAGATGGAGATGGTACAGATCCGCGGCGTGGATTCTACAGTGCGCGATACAAAGGCAGAGCTGGCGGCCGGTGCGAAGCTGGTGGTCAGAGAGCGTCTGATGACCCATGGAAACCAGAAGGCAGAGAGTATGTACAAGGTGGAATTAAACGGCGAGGGTGCCAGCGCTGATGTGGTGTCCCGTTCGGTAGCCAGAGATCATTCCTGGCAGAAGTTTGATTCCCGTATCATCGGTAATGCACCGTGCAGCGGCCATACAGAGTGTGATGCGATCATCATGGACAAGGCAAAGATCCTGGCGGTTCCGCAGCTGGAGGCCAACGATCTGGATGCGGCGCTGATCCATGAGGCGGCGATCGGTAAGATCGCAGGTGAGCAGATCATCAAGCTGATGACGCTGGGGCTTACCGAGGCAGAGGCCGAAGAGCAGATCATCAATGGATTCTTAAAATAAGAAAAATGCGAGGGAGCGGCGTAGCCATTCCTTCGCATTTTTTATATTTCAGATCAATAATTAACCAAATGAATCAATTTGGCTTACTGGATGATCTTGCGGAACTGCGGGATGATCTGGGCTGCAACGATGCATTTGACCAGATCCAGCGGAATAAACGGTACGAAACCGGTGGCGATACCCTGAGTCAGTGTCAGTCCGTTAACGCCCATCAGACGGAACATACCGATGGCGTCGATCAGTACTGCACCGAGGATGGCTACCAGTGTGTAGCGCAGACGGTTATACTGTTTGCCACAGAGTGCCGGAAGCAGCAGAGCTACGATCGGGAAAACTACGGTGTATCCGCCGTACGGCATCAGCAGGTAAGCGATACCGGAACCACCGCCGATAAAGACCGGCAGGCCGATGATACCAAGAAGCATCCAGACGAGGACGATCAGGAAAGCATCAAGGGACGGAAACAGCAGCGCGATCAGGATGATCACGAAATTCTGCAGGGTAATATGGGGAGCTCCCGGCAACGGTAACGGGATGCTGATGTAGGCGGCGATGCAGATGATCGCAGCGAACAGAGCCATCGTTACCAGACGTTTTGTGGTAAAGCGGGAGGTTGTTGTCGTGTTTGTACTCATTTGTTTTCTCCTTTGCAAGTCGTAATGTATTGCGAACGTGCTTAGTATAGCGTTTACAAAAAGAAATGTCAACTAAATATTTCGCTAGGTTAACAATCGGGCTGCGGGTGGTTGACAGGAAAAGATACCATGCGGAAACTATACCGAAGGACGGTGATGTGCTATACTGGCAGAGTAAAAAGATGTACTAAAGGGAGGCATTCGATCATGGAGTGGCTGGATGAAGAAGGGATCGGAAAATCTCTGCAAGAAGAAATAGAGAAGTTTAAGGCAAAATATGTCGGGGAGCAGTTACCGGAGGACAGAAGCGGGGGCGAGGTGCCGCAGTTTCATTATTATGGTAAGGAAATCATGGAAAAGGCCATCTGTGCGATTCTTGCAGGGAAAAATCTGCTGCTGGCCGGGCCGAAGGCTACGGGTAAGAACGTACTGGCGGAGAATCTGGCCTATATCTTCGGGCGTCCGTTCTGGAACATTTCCTTCCATGTCAATGTGGATGCGGCGTATCTGATCGGTACGGATACTTACGATGGTGACAGAGTTGTGTTCCGGCCGGGACCGATCTGCCAGTGTGCGAAATATGGCGGTTTCGGGATTCTGGATGAGATCAATATGGCAAAGAATGAGGCCATGGCCGTGCTGCATGCGACGCTGGACTACCGGCGCGTGCTGGAAATTTCCGGCTATGAGCGGATCCACCTGCATCCGGCGACCCGGTTTATCGGGACGATGAACTACGGATATGCCGGTACGAGAGAACTAAACGAAGCCCTTGGCTCCCGGTTTGTGGTGCTGCAGATGCCAACGATCCAGGAAAAACAGCTGGACAGGCTGTTGAAGCGGGAATATCCGGAGATCAGCCACAGCATGGCAAAACAGCTGGAGGCCATCTTTTATGAGCTGGATGAAAAGGCGGTCAGTGCGGAGATCAGCCCGAGAGGCGTGGATCTTCGCGGGCTTCTCGATGCGGTGGCGCTGATGAAGCTTGGCATGGTGCCTCTGGAGGCCATGGATATGGGCATGACCAACAAGGTCTTTGATCCGGTGGAGCGCCAGATCGTGCATGATGTGATTGCAGCGAGGATACCAAAGGCATGGAAATAAGAAATACGCAGCAGAAAAGAGCCTGCAATATGGTCTGGACAGCTGCGGGACAGTATGATTTTGAGCCGCAGTATCTGTTCTTTCAGAAAGATGATGAGCCGTCATTGTATCTGAATACGCTGGAGGGACTGGGCTATGTCTGTATGGATGCGGAAATCCTGCTTCCATTTCTGCGGGGCATTGAGATCGGGAAAGATCCGGATACATACCGCTGCTATGTGCAGCTGATTCTGGAGCGGGCTGTGTTCCTGCGGATGAAGGACAGCCGGCCGGCACTTGATGCGCTGCGCAGAGAGTATGCCGTGCAGCATCTTGGAGAACTTCGGCCACCGGCACGTTATCCGGAAATGAGCGAACACCGGCAGGTATTGTTGCACTGGTATAAAATGGCGGGAAAAAATCTCACGGATTTTACGAAGCGGGAGATCGAGCTGGCAGAGGCAATGGATGCACTGGCAAAGAAGAATACAGCGGATGGTGACGATGCCGCACTGGTGTCCGGAATAAAGGAACTTTTATGGCGGTATTTTTATTACCGTTTTACCAGAGTCAGAGAATCGGAACAGACAGACTTTGTGGGAGCGGGACTTCTGATGGTGCTGCTCGGACGACTGCTTCATACAGATTTTCATCTGAAAACGGATGCAGATGAGAAAAAATCACAGGAAGAGGATGGCAGCAGGCTGAAAACGCTGTGGCGGCATCTGCTGAACCAGACGACAGCAGCAGAGGATCGGCAGTTTGTACAGGAAATCTTCGGGGACTGTCTGTTTGATGAGCAGACGATGGACAGGCTGGAAAAGGCATACTGTACCGGCTATCATGCCCTGTGTCACCTCTGGTATGCCGGGACTCAGCCAGCAGTATCGCAGGGCGAGGACGGACTGCGATATGGCAGAGAACAGAAGGAACAGCTGGAACGAAATCAGGCATATTACCGGGCAAATCGCCGGTATTTTGAACGCTGCATTCTGCAGATTACGGATCACCTCAAACATGCGCTGGAGACACAGCAGGAGCCGGATATCGTGCATACCCTGCAGGGACAGCTGGATGCCGGTGCAGTGTACAGGATCCGGGCGATGCATGATCTGGCTGTCTTTCGCCGGGAGATTACGGAGCCGTCACCGGAGGTATGCGTAGATCTTGTGCTGGATGCGTCCAGCTCCCGTGTGCAGGAGCAGGAAAGTCTGGCTGCTCAGGCCTATATCATTACCCGGAGCCTGATGAATCTGCAGATTCCTGTACAGGTCACGAGCTTTCGTAGCCAGAGAAGCTATACGATCCTGCAGAAATTAAAGAGCTATGAAAGTACGGATCATGCGGATGGCATTTTCCATTTTTTTACCGCAGGAAATAACCGGGACGGTCTGGCATTTGCGGCTTTGCAGCCACTGTTGACAGACAGTGGAGAGAAAAGCAGAAAACGGATCGTTCTCATACTGACGGATGCGGTGGTGCTGGATCTGACGAAAGCCTGCGTGCCGGGCACGTTTTCAAAAGGACGGGAATACCGGGAAACACTGGCCGTGGAAGATACCAGAGCAGCCGTGCAGAATTTCCGGAAACAGGGCATCCGTGTTGCCGCTATTTTCAAGGGCGGAAATTACGCACTGGATGATCTGAAAACGATCTATGGCAGTTCCTTTGTCCGAATCCGTGAGATCCGGCAGCTGCCGGATGCAGTGAGCGGACTTTTATTGAAGATACTCGGAGAGCTGAAGGAACAGGGATAAGACAGGAGGATACATGACGACCATACTTTTGCTGATCGCGGTAGTTATTCTTTTATGTGTGGCAGCCAACCGGTTTGCAGACCGGACGGGGATGCCGGTGCTTTTGTTGTTTATCGGACTGGGCATGTTTTTTGGTGCGGACGGTCCGCTGGGGATCTATTATGAAAATCTGGCGCTGACAGAGAAGATCTGTTCCGTTGCGCTGGCCTTTGTGATGTTTTATGGTGGCTTCGGCACAAAGTGGAAGACAGCCAGGCCCGTGGCAGCCAAAGCTATTCTGCTGTCTTTTATGGGCGTTGTTCTTACGGCTTTGTCTGTAACGTTATTTTGTACATTTGTGCTTCGGATGCAATGGATGGAGGGCTTTCTGATCGGTGCGGTTTTGAGCTCCACCGATGCGGCCTCGGTTTTTTCGATTCTGCGTTCCAAGCATTTGTCACTGAAATACGGCACGGACTCTTTGCTGGAAATCGAGAGCGGCAGTAACGATCCGGTGTCGTATATGCTGACAACCATTGCCATTGCGATGATCACAGGGCAGCAGACCTCTATCGGTTATATGCTGTTTGCCCAGATCGCCTATGGCGTTCTGATCGGTGTGGGTGTGGCAGTACTTACGGTGATGATCCTCAGAAAAACCACACTGGTGGCAGAGGGATTGGATACGATCTTTGTTGTGGCGGTCGTTCTGATTTCCTATGCGCTGCCGTCCATGGTTGGCGGTAACGGCTATCTGAGCGTATACCTCACGGGAATTATTCTTGGAAACAGCCCGATCCGGCATAAAAAGATTCTGGTGCCGTTCTTTGATGGTATCACCAATCTGGCACAGATCTGTATCTTCTTTATTCTGGGGCTTTTGTCATTTCCATCCCGTCTGCCCTCAGTGATGGGTGTGGCAGTAGCCATAGCGCTGTTTCTGCTGTTTGTCGGCCGTCCGGTGATGGTTTACCTGTTGCTGCGACCGTTCAGGGCAGGGTGGAAGCAGCAATGCTGTATATCCTGGGCGGGACTTCGCGGTGCATCGTCCATCGTATTTGCCATCTATGCGGTAGCCAGTATTCCGGCGCTGGAAAATGATCTGTTCCATATCGTGTTTATGGTGTCGCTGCTTTCCGTGGCGGTACAGGGAACGCTGCTTCCGAAGGTGGCGACAAAGCTGGATATGATCGACACGGAGGCCGATGTTTTGAAAACTTTCAACGATTATCAGGAGGATTCATCTCTGACATTGATGCGTATGTATATTCCGGAGGGACATACATGGCAGAATAAAAAGATGAGCCAGCTGGAAATGCCGGCGGATGCGCTGGCGCTGATGATCAAGCGAAAAGGTGAGACGCTGATCCCGAGGGGAAACACAAGGATCCTTGCCGGGGACAGCATTATTTTAAGCGTACCGTCCTTTGAGGGAACAGGCGGGATTAATCTAAGAGAAATTCTCATAGACAGCAGGCATGAATGGAGTAATAAGAGCATCGAAGAATTGCAGCTGCCCGAGGATGTGCTGATCGCCATGATCCGCCGTGGGGAAGAAAATATGATTCCCCGGGGTAAGACGGTGATCCTGCCGGGGGATGTGGTTGTGGTGTATGATGTCTGAAATACAGAAACATAAAAAGAAAAACAGCTGTGTGTCAGACGGATGCAGGTGAGAAAATGAAGAATATATGAGGAGAAATGTACAATGACGCTGGAAACGAAAAGACTTATTTTACGAAAGTGGGAGACTGAGGATGCAAAAAGCCTCTATCGCTATGCAAAAGATCCGCTGGTCGGCCCGGCGGCGGGATGGAAGCCGCATGAAAGCATTGCTGAGAGCCGCACGATTATCCAGAATGTATTTGATGATAACGAAATCTTTGCAGTGGTATTAAAGGAGACCGGTGAACCCATCGGCAGTATCGGTATCATGCCAACCAGATGCCAGCCACTGAATGAGGAATCGATGGAGCTGGAAATCGGCTACTGGATCGGCGTACCCTACTGGGGACAGGGCCTGATTCCGGAGGCCGTGCGATGCCTGCAGGAGATTGCCTTTGCCGATGGTGTCTGCGATGTTCTGTGGTGCGGTTATTACGACGGCAACGAAAAATCCCGGCGTGTGCAGGAAAAGTGTGGATTTGTGTACCATCATACCGAGTACGATGTGGATTGTCCGGCATTGCATGAGAAGCGGACGGAGCATTTTACTTATATGACAAGGGATATGTGGAAAAAATGGATACATGAAGGATAAGGAAAGTGCTCCTTTTAAAGAAAAACACAGTTGGAATGATTGGATATGTTTTAAATATTTTACGAATTTTTTTCTATAAAAGTATTGACCTTGCGTAAGGTTCAGGTTGTATAGTAAAAGGCAAACATATGGTAAGTCCGGCTGGAAAGCCGACAGAAAGGAGCAGCGATGTATTTTGAAGAGGTAAAGAAAAATTTCGGCTTTGGCTGTATGCGTCTGCCGATGAAGGACGGCGAGGTGGATATCGAAGAGACAAAGCGCATGGTGGACTATTTTCTGGACAATGGCTTTAATTATTTCGATACAGCCCATGGCTATCTGGAGGGCAAGAGCGAGCTGGCTGTTAAGGAATGTCTGACCAGCCGTTATCCGAGAGATAAATATATCCTAACAGATAAGCTGTCCTCCGATTTCTTTAAGACAGAAGAAGAGATCCGCCCGTACTTTGAAAAAGAGTTGGAAGCCTGCGGCGTAGAGTACTTTGATTTCTTCCTGATGCATGCACAGAATGCGGAATATTTTGAAAAATACAAGAAATGTCATGCCTATGAGACAGCACTGGAATTTAAGAAAGAGGGAAAAATCCGTCACTTTGGTATTTCCTTCCATGATAAGGCAGAGGTGCTCGAACAGATTCTGACCGAGTATCCACAGATCGAGGTCGTACAGATCCAGTTTAACTATGTGGATTATGATGATCCGGCCATCGAGAGCCGCAAATGCTACGAAGTCTGTCGCAAGTACGGCAAACCGGTCATCGTCATGGAGCCGGTCAAGGGAGGTAATCTCGTCAATAACCTGCCGGAAAAAGCACAGAAAGTCCTTGACGATCTGCACGGCGGCAGCAATGCCAGCTATGCGATCCGTTTTGCTGCCAGCTTTGACGGTATCATGATGGTACTTTCCGGTATGGGCAATATGGAAATGATGAAGGATAACGTAAGCTTTATGAAGGACTTCGTTCCGCTGTCAGATAAGGAAAAGGAAGCCATCAAACAGGTCTGCGAGATCTTTAACGCCCAGGGGCTGATCCCGTGTACCGGATGTCGCTACTGTACCGATGGATGTCCAAAAAAGATCCTGATTCCGGATCTCTTCGCCTGCCTGAATGCGAAAAAGAAATTCGGTGACTGGAATTCCGATTTTTATTACCATCAGGTACATACCAAACACAACGGTAAAGCCTCTGACTGCGTAAAATGTGGCAAATGCGAGCACAGCTGCCCGCAGCACTTAAAGATCCGCGAACTGCTGGAGCAGGTAGCAGAAACCTTTGAGAAGAAGGAAGCGTAAAGCATACAATTCTATAGAAAAAGAGTAAATAAACAATGCCATTTTCAAATCGTCGGATGTTAAAGCTGACGATCAGAAAATGGCATATTGTTTATTTGCTCTTTTTTACGGAATATTCTCAAAAGCTGTCCGTATAATCTTTTATAATGACCGGATATATTACTGTGCCGCAGCCTGTCTCTTTTTGATCCGGTTCTGTGCCACACGGATCAGGATCAGGCCGATCACAAAGAATACCAGACACATGATGAAATAATACCGGTAACCCATGTCGCCGAACTTATCCACCAGCTTTCCACCGAGGGCGTATGTCCACATATCGCCGGAGAAGGTAATGGCACAGGCCAGACCTACGGCTGTGGCACGTACACGTTCCGGTACGCCAATCTCTGTCACTGTCGTAAACCAGCAGGTGGTAGACAGATTGAACAGGATTGCCATAAGGACTACGGCAATAATGGCGATTGCCGCAAAGGTCGGTTTCCATGGCATAACCGTTATAATACCTACAATAATAACAGAGGCCACCATAGCGTATTTCAAAACCCGCAGCGGAGATTTCAGTTTATCTACCAGTACACCGGATATCGGAGAGGTGATCAGTCGGCAGCAGTGCACACGGATCGTCACAACGATGGTGATAACAGCCGCACTGACAGCGAAGCTGTCCTGCAGCATAGGCGCTACATAGGCCATAACCGAATAGATCATCTCTGCGCAGAGGGTAATACAGCCGACAATCCATACATCCGGCATTTTCAGCACTTCGATCAGATCGCTGAGACGGAATTTTTCACTGTCATCTGCGATCGGTTTATATCCTCTGTAGAATAAAAAGATGACCACAGCTGCCAGAATATTCACACCGGCAAACAGCATCAGAAGAGAACGTAAGCCCGTTACATCACCGGAACGTGCAACGATACCGGCAACAATAAAGCCGATCACAGAACCGGAAAGACCACAGCAGCCGTAAAACAGTCCGTACAGCTTGCCTTCCATGGCCGGGGATCCCAGAGACTTGATAAAGCGTGTCATAGCTCCCCAGTAGGTTCCAATCGCAAAGAAGCCAAGGAAAAATTCAAGAACCAGAAGCTCCTTGTATCCCGGAAGCGTCATCATGATAAACAGACAGGTGGCAACACCGCCGTGGGATACGATCATCAGCAACCGCGTCGGGAAAATATCGCCCAGGATACCGCCAAACAGATAACCGAAGGTTGTTACAATGCCGACCATGGTCATACAGGTACCGACCTGGGTGTTGGTCAGCTGCATACCGTTGGCAAACAGGGTGTAGTAGCTGTTGATCAGAAAGGCGCTGCCATTTAATACCTGATAGCCAAAGCCTGCCACCAGAATCAGCAGCAGACTGCGGGCGCTTAATTTATTATTTTCCATATATACACTCCATTCTGTGAGCCGCAGAATGACACGTATCTGCCGTTACGTGCTGTTTTTATTCAGGCACAGCATGCTCTGGCAGATACATTGTCAGTTCCAGACTGTATATTTATCTTTCAAGAGCCAGGTTCAGATATTCTTCCGGCAGGTATTTTGCCAGAACAGCGATCTGTTCCTCTGTGATCTCCGGCATCTTATATTCAGCTACACGCTTTTTCCAGATCTTGCTGCAGCGGTCGGCAACGGATTCACGGCCTTTGGACAGCCACTGGGCATGACCTTCATGGTTAAAGGTCGGCAGCAGTTCAAATTCATCACGATAATATTCCAGAGAATCCATCATCAGATCATCATCGATCGTCAGAAAGCTTCCGGCCGGTCCGGCTGCCAGAATGGCATCCAGCTGGAAGGAATCCTCATTGACCTCCACACCGCGCATAATACGTTTGATGGAGCGGATCACATCTTCGTCAAAAATGAACTTATTGTAGCTTACGGAATTATCAGAATCCATATTTCCGGTGGCGTGTACGATCAGATCGGCGCCGCTGGTCATAGAAGCATACATGGAAGAGAAGGACTCGCAGCCCATCTGCAGATCGTCTTCCTTGGCATCGGAACAGGTTCCACCTGTACGCACCGGCAGATTGTAATACTGACCCATCTGTTTTGCCGCATAAAAGATCAAAAACTGTTCCGGACTTCCGGTATTCGGGGTGGAATAGCGCATATCGCAGCCATGGCTCTGAATACCATACATTACCGGTGTGCCCGGATTGACAAGCTGAGCCAGAACGATACCGGCCAGAACCTCCGCATTGTTCATCATCAGAAGGGAGGCCAGGGAACCAGGACAGGTCAGGCCATGCAGTGCAGACGGTGTGATAAACATACCCTGTCCACGCTTAGCATATTCGATCAGCGCTTCACAGACCGCTGTTGCGTAGTGACACGGAGAAGACGCACTGATCAGACTGTTGACAACGACTTTATCATGGATACCGAGAAACGCCTGTGTCATTTCGATGGAGTCGATGGCGCTCTTGCGGCCGTCTACCATACCGATGGCCGGTCTTTCGTCATGGGCAAGGACAGCTACCATGGCCCAGTTGGTACAATATTCCTTCGGGACAAAGGAGAAATCCATCATATTCGGATTGGAAGCATCCAGAACCGGGCTGGTAGCCACCATCTTGGTAAAGTTCAGAAAGTCTGTCGGGGATACTCTGTGGTATTCGCCATCTTCCAGAATAAATACCGGGCCATACGATGGCGCAAGAATCTGATCCTTTCCGACGGTCACTTTTCCTTTACGGCCATACCAGTCATAGGTAGCCGGACAGGTTTTCAGCGCGTCAAACACATCTTTTTCTGTCATATATACGGTATGCCCATCTACTTTGAAACCATGTTCTTTGAAAATTTCTATGGCTTCCTCACACATAAAATCAACACCATTTTGCTCCAGGACTTTCATGGAATACTGATGCAGCAGATCCATTTCTTTTTTCGGAATAAAATCATAAGATACTTTCATGTGTAGAACCTCCTTAATAAATTTTTGAGTTAGATTGTAATTGCAGATCACTAAAATATGTAATTGACAATTACATTGTATATCCTATGAGTGCCAAAAAGTCAATAAAAATAACGGATTGATTTACTGATTTGGCACTTTTATATAATAGATTGTATGAATGTTTGTGCAATATCATGCCTGTTTTGTAATTGCGAATTGCATTATAATAATACTAATAACAGTTGGTATTTACATTTTCTTGCATGCTTTTTTTGTTTGTGTTAAAATAATGTCATTATCAATGACAGCGAGGAATGTTATATGGCTAACAAAAAAATAGATTTGATACTTGCAGCCAGAGAAATGATTCAGCATCGAAGATTTTCAGAGTGCACGATCAAAGAGATAGCAAAAGAGGCTTCCTGCACCAGCGCTGTGATCTACAGACATTTTACTAATCTGGATCAGCTGCTGTTAACGGCATCCGTATATTTCCTTGAAGAATATGCAAAAGCCGCCATCCCCATTGTGGAGAAAAACTATCATCCACTGGATCAGGACCGGATCCTGTGGAATGAATTTGCAGATATTGCATTTCATAATGTAGAAGCTTTCGACTATCTGTTCTGGCGCTTCCCGAAGCAGGATGTAGAGGCCTGTATCTACGATTATTATCAGTTCTTTCCGGAACAGTGGCGCTCCTTCAACGGATTGTATACGTCAATGTTCTTCGGGGGCGACCTTCGCGAGCGAAACGTTATCATGCTTCGCTGGGCAGCCACATCCGGTGTGCTCAGACCTGATGACGTTCCGTTTATTGCAGAATTGCAGTGCACCTATCTCTATGGTCTGATGATGGAAATCCGCGAAACATATCTTGAACCCGGCATTCCGGAAAAAACACTGGAACGGTTTAATCATGGCATCCGTGAGATTCATTCCATTTACCGGCTGGATCAGAAAAGAAACTGATTGTTATCAAATCTATATATACCTGTCCCAAGGAGGTCAATATGGATAAGAAAAACAACAACCTGTGGTCACAGCTGCAAATTCGCTCTTTTATTCTGGGATTTATTATTCTGGGCGTAATTATACTGACCGGACTTTTGTTTCCGGTGCCGTTTTTTGAAAAACTTACCCAATTGGTTAACTGGCTGATGGACAGCTTTAAATGGTTATATATTCTGTGTGCTGTCCTGGTGACAGGGGTTATGATTTTCCTCCTGTTCAGCAAGTACGGAAATATCCGTCTGGGCGGGGAAGATGCCAAACCGAGTCTCAGCCGCCGGACATGGTGCTTTCTGTCCCTGACGAGTACGATCGCTGTCGGCATCTGTTTCTATGGTGTTTCCGGCCCGGTCAATCTGTTTATGAATCCTCCGGAATTTCTCGGGGTGCAGGGTGGTACAAAGGAGGCCGTGATCCCGACTTTGAAATACTGTTTTCTCCATTATGGACTGCCGCCGTATTTTCTGATGATCGGCTTTGCCATCATGATCGCACTGATGAAATATAATGCCGGGCGCAGTATGCGTTTGAGCGATACGCTGTATCCGCTCCTTGGCGAAAAGGTCAACGGAGGTATCGGTACGGTGATCGATTCTCTGACGGCTGTCTGTCTTTTGATGGTTGGTACCAATATGGGACTTGCCGTTATTCAGTTAAATGCCGGCATCGGTATGGCAGCCAATATCAGAAATCCGCATTTTGAAACGTTTATTATCATCGGGTACACCTTGCTGACTATAGTCTTTGCCTGTTCCGGCGTCCATAAACTGATGGGTAAGCTCAGTACATTTAACGCCATGGGGTACTTTGCCGTCCTTATTTTTATACTTCTGGTCGGTCCGACAAACCGTCTGATCAATCTGGCGATTACATCGATTGCAGAGTTTTTCTGGAGTTTTATTCCCATGATGACCTATGGAGATCCCGTGTATAACACGAGCTGGCAGACCAGCAATACGATCTACTATTATTCATGGAATATTGCACCGGCAGTTTTACATGCGATGTTTTACGTGACGATCTCCTATGGACGTAAGCTGAAAGAATTTGTCCTGTACAACTGTATCATCGGCGCTTTTGTTACGATGATCTGGTATGTGATTTTTGGAGGAAGTGCGATTTTCGGTATTTTAAATGGAAGTGACCTGTATGAGCAGATGCAGCTGCATGGCAGCGGTATCGCCACCTTTGCTTTTCTGGATACGCTGCCGCTGGGTGGTATCCTGAAATATGTGTTCATCGTGATTGCTATCCTGTCTTTCCTGACCTTTTCGGATGGGATTGCGTATTCGTTTCCACTTCTGCTGATGAAAGAAACGGAAACAGATATTTCGCAGACAAAGGCACCGAAAATCCTGCATGCCCTTGTTGGCCTGCTTATGGGAGTGCTGACCTGGATGCTGTTAAACATCGGAGGTTACGATGCACTGGATACGATGATGGTCGCATTGGCTTTCCCGGCGGCGATTCTGATGATTCTGGTTATGATTTCGTTTATAAAGGCAATCAGAAACCGGGAAAAATATGATGTGACGCTGCAGAGGGGACAAAAAGAGGAAGAAGCCAAAACTTCATAATACATATCGCATAGCGTGTTTCTTATAGTTGTCTGTGTGGATGAACAAAGCCGGAGGAAAGTATCGTTTTACTTTCCTCCGGCTTTGTTCAAGTACATATAAAAAGAAAACTGTGAAGTATGTTTGCACTTTTTGCATGGATGAAAACTATTCCCGGTTATCCTCAGTTCCCATCTGCCTGCGGTATTCTCCGGGTGTCATTCCAAAATTCTTTTTAAACATACGGTTAAAATAACTCCGGTCATAGTATCCTGTGAGACGGGCGATCTCATCAATGGAATATGTGGTGTTTTTCAGATAATTGCAGGTCTCCTGCAGGCGTGCCTCCTGCAGGATATCGGAAAAGCTTTTGTTGGTATGCTTTTTGATCAGGGCGGAAAGATACTTGGGGTGGTAATGAAAATGTTCGGCCACGGAGCTTAAAGTCACATCCTGTTTATGCTGGTTGATATAAGCCAGGATTTCCGAAAGCTGGTTATTGCCCATCAGGTCAAAGTTTTCCTGATCGAGACGGCTCTGTTGGGAACGGGCCAGTTCAAGAAAGAAAAGTGCCAGATAATTTTCTGCCGCCTTTTGATAGCCCATCTTTTTCTCTAATAATTCAATGATCAGCGTTTCAATCAGATTTGCAGCTGTGGCATTTTCAGCAGAACAGAACAAAAGGAACGATTTCTTCTGTGATTCTGTAAAAAGAGAAGAAACAAAAAAGTTGCTGATCAGGTCATTTCCGGCAAGCATGCAGAGAAAAGATTCGCGGAACAGATTCTGCTTGATGATGATATTAAACAGAAATGTATCCGGTGTATCGATATCTATTTCATGTGTAACGTAAGGATTGAGCAGACAGAAATCCCCGGCATGCAGATCAGCAGACAAATTCCCGATTTTCTGGGTGCAGCTGCCTTTGGATACATACATCAGCTCAAAATAGTCGTGGGAATGTTGCTTGGAACGGGCATTGGCTTCCATGGGGTGACGGAAAAGAACGATATTATACGGTGTTTTGCGCATACTGTTGATATGCAGCTTGGGGGCAGTTTCTGTAGTTGCGTAACAGCTTTCTATCAGCGCACTAATGTTTTCCGGAAACTCAGCGTGTTCCCTGTAATACATTTCGACATAATGATTAAAAGCACGGGTCGACATAGCCTTTTGTCCTTTCTGCGATGGTACGGGAGAGTCGGTTATCTTCTTTGCATCGTCAATTTGTGTATTCTATTATAGTAAATTCTGCAATATATGCCAATACAAAGCTGAAATCTTACAATTATACATCAGAAAGGATTACCTCAGCCCAATCTCAAATCCGCAAAGTCCTGTTATACTCAGGACACTACAAAAAGGAGGAACGTAGAGATGAACGAAAAAAAAGATATGAATGGGGCGCAGATCCTGGGCTACGGACTTGGCAGTCTTGGAAAAGATCTGGCGCTCGGCGTAATGGGATCCTATCTGCTGCTGTTTTATACAGATGTATTTGGAATCCCGGCAGTGGCAGCAGGTATGATCTTTTTGTTTACAAAGATATGGGATGCAATCAATGATCCGATGATGGGGGCGATTGCTGACCGCAGTCCGGTTACAAAACGGGGAAAATACAGACCGTATATTCTGTTTACCTGTGTACCGCTGGCCGTATTCTGTGTATTGTGCTTTATGACGCCGGATTTAAGTACGGGTGGAAAAGTTGCCTACGCAGCTGTTACCTATACAATTACTGGTATGATCTTTACGGCATATGATGTACCGTTATGGTCGATGGTGCCTTCTTTGTCAACAAATGAAAATACAAAGAATAAACTGATCAGTGTAGCTAGAACATTCACGACGATCGGTATGTTTATCGCTTCTGCAGCAGCGTATAATGTGATCGTTAAGCTGGGTGGAGGAAAAGACGTTGCCAATCTGAAAAAGGGTTATCCGCTGTTTATGGTGATCATCGGTGTGTTTTCCGTTATTTTTGCATTGATTACATATTTCAGTACAAAAGAGGTGAATGTCCCGGATATCCCGCCGCAGGAGGCCAATATTTTCAAAGGATTTGTGAAAATCATGTGCAAACCACTGGTGCTGGTGCTTCTGGCCATGGTGTTCGCTTCATTTGCCATGATCCTTCCGAGTGTGTCCGGTACGTATTATATGATTTATTATCTGAACCGTCAGGATATGATCGGTGCGTATATGGGTATCAGCATGGGAACTGGTATCGTTACTTCTGCAGCAGCTCCGGCGCTGATGAAAAAAATCACAGCAAAAACTCTTGGTGCGGTGGCTTTTATCGTGGAGATTATAGCAGGTGTAACGATCTTTGTTGTAGGAAATGGGCCGCTTCCGGTACTGTTTATCTGTTTTGCCGCTGTCGGACTGTCTACAGGTATGCTGATGGTTACGATCACAACGATGCTGGCACAGACGGCGGAATATGTGGCTGTAAAACAGGGGTACAGAGCAGATGGTGCATGTTTTTCCATGAATTCTTTTGCTATCAAGGTAGGACAGGCTATTGCCAGTGCAGCTGTAAGCTTCCTTCTGGCCGCTACAGGTTATGTGGCAAATCAGCCGCAGACGCAGGAGGCATTGATGGGCATTCTGGCAGCGCATTCTCTTGTACCGGCAGTGATTGCAGTGGTGGGACTGATCTGTGTGCTTTGCTGGAATGTAGATGAAAAATAATATGTGGATAGGGTGTTGCAGATGATGACACCAAGGCATTATAACGGCACATCCGGACGGCAGATGTCCGGATGTGCTGTTAAATATAAGTAGAATAAGCGAAAAAAAGGAGAAAATATCATGCAGGAATACAGTATATATGACCTGCGGTGTCTGGAAAGAAAAAATCCGGAAGGCATCGATCAGCTTCCCCGCTTTTCATGGAAACTGAAAAGCACAAAGCAGAATACCTTTCAGAAAACATATAGAATCCGGGTGTGGAGCGGTCAGGAGCTGATCTGGGATACGGACACCGTGACAGCAGAAACCACAGATCATGTGACCTATCAGGGACCGGCTTTACAAAGCAAAACTGTATATACGTGGCAGGTGACCAGTACGGATACCAGCGACTGCAGTGCGGTCAGTGAAAAGGCAAGATTTACCACAGGAAATCTGGATAAAACATCGTGGAAGGCGTGCTGGGTACAGCCGGTGCGGACAAGAAAACCGCTGACCGATGTAACAGACAGCGGTGCCATCTTTGCCGGTATGGTACATTCAAAAGAACATCCGGAGGAGATTCTGGATGCACCGGTGTATATGCGTAAGGAATTTGCAACAGACCGCAAAGTACAGCGTGCGATTATCTATATGACAGCACAGGGTATATATACCTGTGAAATCGATGGTAGAAAGATCAGTCATCTGCTGGCACCGGAATACACCACGTACAAAACCTATGTGGAGTATCAGACGTACGATGTGACAGATCTTTTGCAGGAAAAGGGAAGGCATGCGGTAGGTGTGATTCTGGCAGATGGCTGGTACACGGGAAAAATCGGCCTTATGGGCATCGGGCAGCAGTACGGAGCGGAAAATGCCCTGTTCTTCCAGATGGAGATCCAGTACACGGATGGTTCTGTGCAGACCGTATGCTCGGATGAAACGATGAAATGGCAGACCGGCGGTTATATCTATGCGGATCTGTTTGTGGGAGAATATCTGGACGAAAACAGGATACCTGAGAATTTTTCACAGCCGGGATTTGACGACAGTACATGGAATGCTGTACAGATAAAGGAACAGAGTACGGATATTCTCTGTGCGCAGAGTATTGATCCTGTCTGGTGTGTAAAAGAGATCCAGCCGAAGCTTTTACGCACACCAAAGGGAGAAATCGTTCTGGATGCCGGAGAAAATATCTGCGGCTATACGAAATTTGCCACGGCAACGGAACCCGGTGTGGAGATCGGTCTTGAGCACAGCGAGGTACTGGATGCAGACGGTAATTTCATGCAGAATATTATGGGACAGAACAAAAATCAGAAAGACCGCATCATTCCAGCGGGAAACAGAACAGTATATGAACCGCAGTTTACATTTCATGGCTTCCGTTATGTGAAGGTAACGGGACTTCCTGATGTAGATCCGAAAGATTTTACGATCTGTGTGCTGACAAGCCGACAGGATAAAACAGGATCGTTTAGCTGCTCTGATGAACGTCTGAACCGGCTGCAGGACAATATTTACCGTTCCCAGCAGGGCAATATGCTGTGTGTTCCGACGGATTGTCCGCAGAGAGAGCGTGCCGGATGGACGGGGGACATGGAAGTGTATGCGCCCACGGCCGTTTTCAATATGGACATGCAGAGCTTTCTTGGCCGCTGGCTCCGGGATATGCGGGCAGAGCAGCATGCTGACGGACAGATTCCTCATGTTGTGCCGGATATCGACAGCAATAAATATGTCAATGGAAATAACGGAGATCCCCACATCAGTTCTGCAGGCTGGGGAGATGCCTGTGTGCTGGTTCCGTATGCCCTGTATCAGGCGTATGGAAATACAGCGGTTCTGAAGGAAAATTATCCGATGATGAAGGCCTGGATGGACTATATGACAGCACAGGCGGGAGATGACCTGCTGGGCTGGGGAAGGTTGTTTCATTTTGGTGACTGGCTGATTCCCAGTATTGTGGCGCAGACACATGATCCCATGCAGACCGCTTTAAAAACGAAAGAAGAGATCGCACTGGGATATCTGGTATATGTAGCCGACCGTATGCAGAAAATTGCAGAACTTCTTGGTGAAACGGAAGATGCCATAAGGTATGGGGAACTTTGTCTGAAAGGAAAAAAAGTATTCAGAGAAACCTATGTGACAGAGGATGGACAGATGCGGCAGCAGCTGCAGGGACTCTATGTCATGGCACTTTCCCAGCATATGCTGACAGAAAAACAGCAGCAGGGCGCTATCCGGCAGCTGGTTCGCCTGATTCATGAAAATGGGGACAGTCTGGACACGGGTTTCCTTTCCGTACCGTTCCTTTTGGATGTTTTATGTGAGAATGGGGAAGCTGAAACAGCATTCCGGATCCTGTATCAGCAGGACAGACCGGGTTGGCTCTACGCCCTGAAATTTGATGCCACCACCATATGGGAAAACTGGGCCGCCATACTGCCGGACGGAACCAGAACCAATTCTTCCTATAATCATTTCGCTTTTGGCTGCGTCGGAGATTTTATGTACCGGAGAATCGGTGGCCTCTGGCCGGAAGAAGCGGGCTACCGGAAAGTACGCATCGATCCGGAGTACGCCTGCGGTCTGGAATGGGCGAAGACGGAATATGAGTCAATCCATGGAAAGATCACAGTGTACTGGAAGAAAGAAGCGGACAGCATACATCTGGATGTGGAACTGCCGCCAAATGTCACAGGTGTTATCAACCTTGGTGAAAATGTGGTTGAGGTTGGAAACGGGAAGTATCACTGGACGATAGGATAAATCCCGTTTCCCGGATTTATATTTGGCCGTATTGCTGCAAAAGGGCATCGATCTGCAGCTGTATACTTTCTGGAAACGTAACGGCAGAGTCTTTTGGCAGCCGGATCTGAAAGTCAAGATCCCGGTAGGTTCCCCTGCGGGCATGATTGTGCCGGGTACAGCTTCGAGTCAGTGGTGCGACAGAGATTTTGACCTGTGCCCGTTTTTGCTCCAGCAGAGGAATCAGTACATAATACAGCCTGTCATCTTTAAAAGAAACATACCCCGCCGCCTGTTGTCTGCCGGTCTGCAGAAACAGGCGGTGTTTTTTGATACCGGAAGGGTATAAAAGCATACCGGATCGCAGCGCTGCTGTGGCGTCGGTGGTTTCCAGCATGGCGGGAACCGTATATACAGTACCATTGTCCGTTTCAAAAGATGAGGAGGTCAGAAGACGGGCCAGTGTGCCGGAAAGATCGATGAACTGCTGGGCTAGAAGATAGCTCAGTTCAGCCTGCGCGGCCAGTCGGTTCTGCGAGGTAAAATCTCGCTGTAACTGCTGATCCAGCCGGGAAAGAATCCGGTCACTGCAGCCAAACATACTTTTCAGAAACAGCGGAAAATCTTCCTCCGGCGTCCAGAGATATTTACCGGAGGCGATGACAAACGTGCCGAGCTTTGTGCCGTCGCTGTCTTCCACATAATGATAGATGTCACGGTCTGCGTAGGCTGTCGGATTTTCCGGGGCCGACCAGCCGGTCCGGGAGGAAGTTCCGGAGGCATGGCGCTTTTTAGCTTTTGCAGACCCGGCAGCAGTCTGACTGGCAGTGCGGGTAGAAGATCGTTTGCTGGTATTGCCTTTTGTATTTTTATATAAAAGTGCATAGGCTTCATTCAGCTCCTGGATCGTGTACGGATACGCAGCTGTCTCAAAGGCATCCGTATCCGGATGGATCCGGTGCAGGAGCTGATGGTAGGTTTTCTTGATCTGTGCACGGTCAGCAGTGTCGGGCAGACCGAGGATGCGGTAGGCGGTTTCTGGGGTCATAGGATGCGTCCCTTCGGTGTTTAAGGATTAGGGGAAATAGCGAAAAACAGCCTTGCCATTTCCTCAATCTATTATAATAGGCCAGGGGGATAAACACCAGAATAAAACAGCCTTGCCTATGAAATATGCAGATGAGGATTCGGAAAGAACAGTATAAAAGTAAAACGGAATAATAAAATGGTTGACAAATAAGCCGGTGTCGGTTGCAATCTGACGGAATATCTGCTACGATGCAAAAAGAATACGAACTGTGTATTTTTACAGTTACGAGAATACACGAAAGACATACAGGTGACAGCATGAGTATAACAGAAGAATTACAGAAAAAAATAGTGCAGGGATACCAGATTACAAAGGAAGAGGCCATGATGCTTGCAGAGCAGTCGTTAGAGGAGCTGTGTACGGCAGCAGACCAGATCCGAAAAGCCTTTGGCGGTGATGATTTTGATCTCTGTGCCGTAGTCAGCGCGAAAGGTGGGCAATGTTCGGAAAACTGCCGGTTCTGTGCGCAGTCGACCTGTGCGAAGGTTCCGGTGGAACATCATGCGATGATGGAGCCGGAAGCGCTGATCGAACATGCAAGACAGAGCAGCAAAAAGGGCATCAGGCATTATTGTCTGGTTTCGAATGGAAAACGTGTCAGTGACAGAGATATTGAAAAAATATATGACGGAATCAAAGCTGTCAGTGGCGGGCAGCAGATGATCGTCTGTACCTCGTTTGGCCTGTTGCAGGAACAGCAGCTTCGGCGATTGAAAGAAGCCGGAGTGAAGCGAATCCATAATAATCTGGAAACCTCCAGGAGATATTTTCCTACATTGTGCACCAGCCATACCTACGATGAGAAGATCGCCACGATCCGGGCTGCCCGCAAGGTGGGGCTGGAGGTTTGCAGCGGTGGTATTTTCGGTGTTGGAGAGACGATGGAAGACCGGATTGATATGGCCCTGACCTTACGTGAACTGGATGTGCAGTCCGTGCCCATCAATATGCTCGATCCCGTGCCGGGAACACCGACAGGAGATTATCCGGTGCTGACAAAGGATGAGGTGCGGCGGATCGTGGCGCTGTATCGTTTTATACTGCCGAAACAGTATATCCGTCTGGCAGCCGGGAGAGATTATCTCGTAGACAGCGGATTTTCCTGCTTCGCATCGGGAGCAAACGCCGCCATTACGGGAGATATGCTGACGGTGAAGGGGATCTCGGTGGAAGAGGATATTCAGAAGATTCATGAGATGGGCTATGTATTTTGAGAGTGTACATCGAAAGCAAGATGAAATGTTTTTGGCAAAAAGACTATTTTGTATATGCTTTTATAGAAGTTAATCGCATGAATGATTTGAAAAGAAACATGGGATGTATTGTGACTGATAAATTGTGATGGAGAGAGGCAAGATGTAAATGGATAAGACAAAAGAACTATATCGTGCCCTGCAGGAAAAAGGCTATCCAGATGATTTCTGCAGGGAGATCGCCTTTAAACATATGAATACGGATTACACGGCAACAAGGATGCTGGGCTATCTGTACCGGGTGAGTGAGCCACGGGTTGAGGATGTGGTGGATGAGATGCTGGCAATCTTAAGCGACAGACAGGCGATTATCCAGAAAAAAGAGCTGGAGCATGCGCAGGCTGTGATGAACGATGTGTATCGAAACGGGCTTTGAAATTCAGTGAATAATAGATGAGAAAATATGGAGAAAAGTAAAAATGTCAGAGATAAAAGTATTTGAAATCGGCCAGCAGGTCAGGGAACGGATGCCATCTACAGTACTTTTGGAACGTGAACTGCAAAATACAATTGAGAATAATATGGAAACATTTTTCGGTGTGCGCTTTTTGAAAAGCGAGTATGTGATTACGGATGGACGCATGGACAGCATTGGGTTGGATGAGAACAACAGCCCGGTTATTTTTGAATATAAGAGAACTGTCAGTGAAAATGTGATCAACCAGGGATTATTTTATCTGGACTGGTTGTTGGATCATAAGGCAGATTTTAAATTGCTTGTGATTGAAAAGCTGGGCATGGATGTGGCAGAAAACATTGACTGGTCAGTTCCATGTGTGATCTGCATCGCCAATGATTTTAACAGATATGATATACACGCAGTAAACCAGATGCAAAGGAATATTAAGCTGGTTCGCTATCGCAAATATGACGATGATTTGCTTGTATTTGAGCATCTGAATGCACCGGTGGCAAGACCTTTGGTGGAGGCAGGGCAAGAGACTGGAAACAGCTCACAGAAATCTCATATGGAGAAGCTGGCCGGACTGCATCAGCCACTGAAAAATTTATATACTGCGCTTTGCAGTTATATTGAAGACGTGGGAGAGGATCTGATTCAAAATCAACTGAAACTGTATCTGGCATATAAAAAGGTACAGAATGTTTTTTGCATAGAAGTATACAATCGTCAGATCATCCTGCGAACCAAACTTGATCCGGATACGGTAGAACTTGAAGAAGGATTTACCAGAGATACCAGAGGTATCGGACATTACGGTACAGGGGATCTGGAAATTTCCATCAGGACAGAAGAGGATTTTCAAAAGGCGAAAGTGTTGATAAACAGGGCGTATGAAGAGGCTGTGTAGAATTGATGAACTCGTATAATGCAGTATATATTTAATGAAAAGAAAAAGCTCTAAATTAAGTGTTGGGGGGATTCACTGAATCGGGCCTCAACACTTAACTTAGAAAAATAAAAAGAAACTAAAAGTTACACTTTACAGCTTTGACGGTTTATATTATACTAATTAAATAAACATATCTTATATTGGTTTCAAATCTGAAATCATAATTTTCCAATCAAATGATTTATAATTTTACAAGGAGGAGTTTGTACACATGACAGGCAAGTTACGGCAATATTTTCCGATGCTTCAAAGCAGGGAAGCGGTGATTGCAGAAATACAGTCAAAAGATGAATTAAAAGTTATGTTTAAACGATGGTCGCAGGATGCACAGGAGGAATTTCTTGATTTTTGCTGTGGAAACAGGGGTGTTAAAATGTTGTATGATTTTGTTTTTAAAGAGGTTATGAATCCAGAATATACACCGGAGAGACTGGATGAATTTCTATCGCTTCTGTTGAGACAGCAGGTACATATACTGGAAGTACTTCCAAATGACGGGACAAGGATCGCAGATGAATCGTCACTTTTGATTATGGACATTGTCGTGGAGTTGGAGTCAGGAAGTATCGTCAATCTGGAAATACAGAAAATAGGCTATATGTTTCCAGGAGAACGAAGTGCCTGTTATTCGGCAGATTTCTTGTTGCGCCAGTATAAGAGAGTACGCAGCGAGAGAAAGAAAAAATTCACATATAAAGATATAAAGGATGTGTACACGATCGTTTTGTTTGAACGCAGTCCCAGAGAATTTAAAGAATATCCGGAGTGTTTTCAGCATTCCTTTGGTTATTTGAAAATTTAAATGCACGCTAGTATCGTGCAGTTACAATTACGATAGT
>CAVCMG010000002.1:108202-132158 GCA_963603285.1 Ruminococcus bromii | reverse complement strand
TGCCGGAAGCTGTTATCGCTCTTGGCTGCGTTCCGATCGCTGAGTACGGTACACCGTCCACAATGGAGATCCCGGATAACGTTGAGAAATACCTGCCGTACTTCGATGCAGTTCTGCTGGAGAGCCATGGTGCTCTGACATACTCCACAGACCTTCTGGCTGCTTACATGAAGATGGAATCTGTAGAGTTCTATGCACAGCTGCTGTACCAGTCAAAGATGCTGGGCGGACCGAAGGAATTCGATCAGGCAACTGTTGAGAAACTGTACGAGATCAGAAGACAGATGGGTCTTCCGGGCAAACATCCAGCAAACCTCTGCCAGAACAAAGGCGAGAAGAACTGCCACAACTGTGGTGGTAACTGCCACAAAGCACCGGTCAGCGAACTGGGAACATGCACAGGCAGCGTAAGCGCTGATCAGAACGCTACAAATCCGGATCTGGTAGCTGCAATCACAAAGAAAGTTATGGCTCAGCTGGGTCTTCAGTAAGACTAGGGGGATAAACTCGTGTCAGTAAATGAAAGTATGGTACAGGACATCGTGAAAGAGGTTATGGCAAAGATGCAGCTTGCATCCGCACCGGCCGGAAATCACGGCGTATTCAAAGACATGAACGAGGCTATCGAGGCTGCCAAGAAGGCACAGAAGGTAGTTCGCAGAATGTCCATGGACCAGAGAGAGCAGATCATTTCTGTTATCCGCAGAAAGACCAGAGAAAATGCTGAAGTTCTGGCCCGCATGGGTGTGGACGAAACCGGAATGGGTAACGTACCGCACAAAATCTTAAAACACCAGCTGGTAGCTGAGAAGGTTCCGGGAACTGAAGATATCACGACCGAAGCTTACTCCGGCGACCGTGGACTGACTCTGATCGAGAAAGGCCCGTTTGGTGTTATCGGTGCTATCACACCGTGTACAAACCCGAGTGAAACAGTTATCTGTAACACGATCGGTATGTTTGCTGCCGGCAATACAGTTGTATTCAACCCGCATCCGGCCGCTATCAAGACATCTATCTACGCAATCAACATGGTAAATGAAGCTTCCATCGAATGCGGCGGTCCGGATAATATCGCTGTTACCGTTGAGAAACCTACCATGGAGACCAGTGCTATCATGATGAAACATCCGGACATCCCGCTCATCGCAGCAACAGGTGGCCCGGGCGTTGTAACCGCTGTCCTTTCTTCCGGTAAGAGAGGTATCGGTGCAGGTGCAGGTAACCCGCCGGCACTCGTAGATGAGACAGCAGATATCCGCAAAGCAGCAGAGGACATCGTTAACGGATGTACATTCGACAACAACCTTCCCTGCATCGCTGAGAAAGAGATCGTAGCTGTTTCTTCTATCGCTGATGAGCTGATGTACTACATGCTCAATGAGCAGGGCTGCTACCTGATCAACGAAGAACAGCAGAAACAGCTGACAGACGTTGTTCTGCAGAATGGCAAGCTGAACCGTAAATGTGTCGGCAGAAGCGCCAAAGTCCTGCTGTCCATGATCGGTATTGATGTTCCGGACAATATCCGCTGCATCACATTCTTCGGTGAGAAAGAGCATCCGCTGATCACAACAGAGCTGATGATGCCGATCCTCGGTATCGTCCGCGTAAATGACTTTGCCGAGGGCGTTGAGACAGCCAAATGGCTGGAGCATGGCAACCGCCATTCCGCTCATATCCATTCCAAGAACGTTGACCGTATCACAGAGTACGCACGCGAGCTGGATACAGCGATCCTTGTTAAAAACGGACCGTCTTATGCAGCGCTTGGCTTCGGCGGCGAGAGCATCTGTACATTCACCATTGCCAGCCGTACAGGTGAAGGCCTTACAAGTGCAAAGACATTTGCAAAGGTAAGACGTTGTGTAATGACAGACAGCTTATGCATTCGCTAAACAGGAGGAACTAAAAATGGACGCTAATTCCATCAATATTGAAGATATCGTTAAACAGGTCCTGGCAGATATGGCAGGCACAGCTCCGGCAGCTTCTACAGCAGCAGCTCCGGCAGCACAGGGCGGTATCCCGAAGACAGCTCATGTTGCTGTCCTCACAGAACTGAAACATTTTGATATCAAAGAATATCCGATCCCGCCGCTGGGCGATGACGATATCCTTGTAAAAGTAGAAGGCTGTGGTGTCTGCGGTACAGACGCTCATGAGTTCAAGGTTGACCCGTTCGGACTGATCCCGGTTGCTCTGGGACATGAAGGTACCGGTGAGATCGTTGCCATGGGTAAGAATGTTAAGGTAGATACAGCAGGCAAACCGGTCAAAGTTGGCGACAAGATCGTAACATGTATGATCTTCAAAGATGATCCGGAAATCACCATGTTCGATCTGAACAAGAAGAACGTTGGTGGCGCTGATGTATACGGACTGCTCCCGGACGATGATGTTCATCTGAACGGCTGGTTCTCCGATTACATCTTCATCAGAGGCGGCAGCTTCGGTTCCACTTTCTTCAATGTAAGTGACCTGGATCTGGATTCCCGTATCCTGATCGAGCCGTGTGCCGTACTTGTACATGCTGTAGAGAGAGCTAAGACAACCGGTATCCTGAAATTCAACAGCCGTGTAGCTGTACAGGGCTGCGGACCGATCGGTCTGATCTGTATCGCTGTACTGCGTACTATGGGTATCGAGAATATCGTAGCTATCGACGGCAATGAGCAGAGACTTGCATTTGCCAAGAGAATGGGTGCTGAGACATCTGTTAACTTCGCAAATTATCAGGGTATTGAAGCTTTGGCTCAGGGTGTTAAGGATGCCTTTGGCGGACACCTTGCAGACTTTGCTTTCCAGTGTACTGGTAACCCGAAGGCTCATGCCAATATTTACAAATTTATCCGTAATGGCGGCGGACTTTGTGAGCTTGGTTTCTTCATCAATGGTGGAGATGCTACGATCAATCCGCACTTCGATCTGTGTTCCAAAGAGATCAACCTGGTTGGTTCCTGGGTATACACACTGAGAGATTACGTTACAACATTTGATTTCCTCAAGAGAGCACAGGCTATCGGCCTTCCGATGAAAGAGCTTATTACTCATAAGTTCCCGCTTGAGCAGATCAATGAGGCTCTTGAGACAAACCTTTCTATGAAGGGTCTGAAGATTGCTATCGTAAACAAATAAGATAGGTTAATCAGGTGATAAAATGGCAGAAGCTGTAGGATTATTAGAGGTATATGGACTGACTACTGCTTTTCAGGCTGCGGATGCAGGCTGCAAGGCTGCCAACGTCCACCTCGAGATTTTTGATAAAAACAAACCTGCACGAAATGCAGATAAAATGCCTGTTCCGCTGATCATCTGTGTGAAATTCCGTGGCTCCGTCGAAGACGTGACGGCAGCTGTGGAAGCGGGCAGGGAAATAGCAGAACGGGAAGCTGGTGTAGTGCAGCATTATGTCATCGCAAATCCTACAGAGGACTGCGAAAAAATGCTGAAGATCAGCTGTCTTGACAAAGTTTAACGAATATAGTAAACCATTGTTCAGGAGGAAAGAAAAATGGCTAAAGAAGCATTAGGAATGATTGAGACCAGAGGTCTTACTGCAGCTATCGAGGCAGCAGATGCCATGAGCAAAGCAGCAGAGGTTACTCTGGTTGGTACAGAAAAGATCGGTTCCGGTCTGGTAACCGTTATGGTTCGTGGTGATGTAGGTGCTGTTAAGGCAGCTGTTGAGGCTGGCAGCGCAGCAGCATCCAGACTTGGTGAGCTGGTAGCAACACACGTAATCCCGAGACCGCATGAGGATGTTGAGAAGATCCTTCCGAGAATCTAATTTCTGAAACATCGTTGGAGGAATCATGGGAAATTCATATGGCTTTTTTGAAGTACCCGGTGTCGTAGCAGCAATGGATGCACTGGATATTATGTGCAAGACTTCGGACGTCGTACTTGCCAGCTGGGAACGTAAGATGGGTGGCCGTCTGGTGACTCTGATCATCGAGGGCGATGTGTCTTCTGTCCAGCAGGCGATCGATGCCGCTTGTGAGAAGTGCATTAAAAAACCTGCTTGTCACGCAGTCATAGCACGTCCCCATGAAGAAATTGTACGTATCGTTGAGCGAAGTGCAAAACGGTGGAAGAAATAGGGGGACACGAGATGGCGGAAATTAAAAAGACAACCAGTAAAGCAGCTGCCCCTAAAAAAGCTGCCGCAGCCCGTACTGGTGCTGCATCCACAGCAAAAAAGGTAACAGCAAGAAAAACCGCAGCTCCGAAAAAGGAGACTGCAGCCAAAACTGCTGCTGCAGCCACTGCACCGGCAGACAAGATTGTTAAAAATGTGGGCGATAGCCCGATTATCCACAAGGAGGAAAGAAAAATGGCACAGGAAGCATTAGGAATGGTTGAAACCAGAGGTTTAGTAGCAAACATCGAAGCAGCAGACGCTATGTGCAAAGCAGCTAACGTCAGCCTGGTTGGTACAGAGAAGATCGGTTCCGGTCTTGTAACAGTTATGGTTCGTGGCGATGTAGGCGCTGTTAAATCTTCCGTAGAAGCTGGCGCAAACGCAGCATCCAGACTTGGTGAGCTGGTAGCTACACATGTAATCCCGAGACCGCACGAGGATGTTGAGAAAATCCTGCCGGCTGTAAAATAAGTCATAACGACTAAAGTTTAACAGTCAAAAACCACAGCGCAGTACTTACATAAGATCCGTACTGCGCTGTGTGATAAAAAGAGAAAGCAGGTGTCCACATGCAGAATCAGGATATTGAACTGATTACCAGACTGGTAATGGAAGCGATCCAGGAGCAGGCTCCGTCCGAGCAGGGCTTTGCCGTTCCGGTTGGCGTATCCGCAAGACATGTACATCTGTCACAGGCAGACCTGGAAACGCTGTTCGGCGAAGGCTATCAGCTGACCAAGAAAAAGGAGCTGATGGGTGGACAGTTTGCATCCAATGAGCAGGTAACTCTTGTTGGACTGAAACTGCGTGCTATCGAGAATGTCCGCATTCTCGGACCGTGTCGTAAAGCTTCCCAGGTGGAGATTTCCAAGACAGATGCATTAAAACTCGGTGTGAAAGCACCGATCAGAGAATCCGGCAAGATCGCCGGTTCTGCACCGATCGCACTGGTTGGACCGAAAGGCGTGCTGTATCTCAATGAGGGATGTATCGTAGCCCAGAGACATATCCATATGTCTCCGGCAGATGCAGCTGCTGCAGGCGTGAAAGACGGTGATATCGTCAGCGTCAAAGCAGAGAACGAGAGAGGTACAACATTTAACCATGTTAAGATCCGTGTGGATGAGTCATTTACACTGGAGATGCATATTGATACAGATGAGGCCAATGCCGCAGGTATCAAACATGGCGATACAGTAAGAATGTTCAAGTAGTTTATACAGGGGCGGAGGTTTTCGCCCCTATTTGTGCCTAAGCATTTGAGAAAATAGTCCCAGGGACTGTTTTTGAGGTGCAGATAACCACATGGAGGTATGAGATGATTGTAGGCAAAGTAGTAGGCAGTATTGTTTCTACCAGAAAGAGCGACAATCTGATTGGACAGAAGTTTATGATCGTAGAGCCGGTGCAGCATATGAAAGGCAGCCTTAATCAGCTCGTGGCCATTGACAACATTGGTGCCGGTGTAGGCGAATTTGTGTTAGTAGCACAGGGCAGTGCGGCCAGAATCGGTTGCGGACTGGATTCAGCACCGATAGATGCGGCTATTGTTGGTATCATAGACGACGGAGCAGGATTGGAGTGATAACATGGATATCAATACATTAAAAAATATCTTGCAGGAGAATGGTATCGTCGGCGCCGGTGGCGCAGGTTTCCCGACCTATGCCAAGCTGGACGAGAGAGCCAATACAATTCTTCTGAACTGTGCCGAATGTGAACCGCTTTTAAAACTCCACAGACAGCTGCTGGAAAAACATGCATATGAAATCATGAAGACTTTCAGCATGGTAGCAGATGTTGTGGGTGCAGATGAAGCGATCATCGGCGTAAAAGAGTCTTACAAAGATACAGTCAAGGCTCTGGAAACTTACATAGATGAGTTCCCGAAGGTTAAGATCCATCAGCTGCCGGAGGTATATCCGATGGGTGATGAGGTTGTTTTGATTTATGAAGCAACAGGACGTGTTGTACGTCCGGGCGGACTTCCGATCGAGCAGGGAGTTGCCGTATTTAACGTAGAAACTATTTATAATGTGTACCGTGCCGTAGAAAAGAACCATCCGGTAACAGACAAGCTGGTATCTGTTGTTGCCGAGGTAGAGCATCCGGTAACTGTCCGTGTACCGCTGGGTACGACGATCGGTGAGGTAGTAGCTCTGGCCGGTGTGACCACAGTCAAGGATCCGGTTTACTTTGTCGGCGGCCCGATGATGGGCTTTATCGGCAGTGCAGATATGCCGGTGACAAAGACGACCAACGCTGTGCTGGTTCTTCCGAACGATCACATTATTGTCAATAAAAAGAGAAGAAAAGCATCCATTGACATGAAGAGAGCAGCATCCATCTGCTGCCAGTGTCAGATGTGTACCGATCTGTGTCCGAGACACAATCTGGGTCATCCGATCCAGCCGCACAAATTCATGCGTGCGACATCCAATAAGGATTTCCGCGACACCAATCCGTACATCAATACGTTCTTCTGCTGTTCCTGTGGCGTATGCGAAATGTTTGCATGTCCGCAGAGTCTGGCACCGCGTTCCCTGATGGCTGATTTCAAGGGCGCCCTTCGTAAGAACGGTGTGAAACCGCCGCAGGTAACCACAACTCCGGTTCAGGAGAGCAGAGAGTACCGCAAGGTTCCGGAAGAAAGACTGATGGCAAGACTGGGTCTGACCAAGTATGATAAACCGGCTCCGCTGGATGACGAGGTTGTTCCGGTTAAGAAGGTTACTGTAAAGCTGAGCCAGCACATCGGTGCTCCGGCGCAGGCTATTGTAGCCAAGGGTGATATGGTCACTGTAGGCCAGGTGATCGCCAAACCGGCAGACAAGGCATTGAGCGTTGCCATTCATGCATCCATCAGCGGCAGAGTCGCCGATGTAAATGCTCAGACTATCGTAATCGTAGCATAGAAAGGACGTGCACAAGATGAGTAAAGCAATCGGTATGATTGAATTTAAGACCATAGCTACAGGTATTACCGCAGCAGATGCTATGGTAAAGACAGCAGAGGTTGAGCTTGTAGAAGCACAGGCCGTATGTCCCGGTAAATATATTGCTATCGTTTCCGGTGACCTGAGTGCTGTTAAAGCAGCTGTAGATGCAGCCTGCACACAGTATGAAACACAGTTGATTGACAGTATGGTTCTGGGTAATCCTCATGAGTCCATCTTCCCGGCTATTTACGGTGCATCCCACGTTGAGGATATCAGCGCACTGGGTATCATCGAGACATATGATGTAGCCGCTATCATCGAGGCAGCCGATGCCGCAGCCAAGACAGCCATCGTAGAGCTGATCGAGCTTCGTATCGCCAAGGGTATGTGTGGTAAATCCTACATGCTGCTGACCGGTGAGGTTTCCGCAGTAGAGGCAGCCATCGAGCGCGCCAAGACTGTAGTCGGACCGAAGGGTATGTATCTGGATTCTTCCGTTATTGCCCATCCGGACAAGAAGATTGCCAATTCCATTTTATAATTGAAACTGGTTGTTTGATCATCGGGGAAGGGCTGTTTACAGCCGTTCCCCCGATGAATATGCAGCTGCAGGAAAGGAGAGCAGCAGATGCTTGCACTTGAAAGAAGAAATCTGATACTCGAAAAACTGCAGGAAGATAAAAAGGTTGTTGTCAGTTCACTGAGCCGTCAGTTCAAGGTGTCGGAGGAGACAATCCGCAGAGACCTTGAAAAGCTGGAAGCGGATGGCTTTGCCATCAAAAGCTACGGCGGAGCCGTGCTCAACGAGAACAGCAACATTGATATGCCCTTTGGCATCCGTAAAAACAAAAATGTTTCTGCCAAGCAGAAGATTGCCGAGATCACAGCCAAGCTGGTGGACGACGACGATCAGATCATGCTGGATGCGAGTACGACGGCGGTATTTATCGCCCGGGCGCTCAAACAGAAAGCGAGACTGACGGTCGTGACCAATTCGATCGAGGTGCTGCTGGAGCTGGCAGAAATGCCGGGCTGGTCTGTGATCTCTACTGGCGGCAAGCTGAAAGAAGGCTATCTGGCCCTTCTGGGATATAACGCCCAGGTCGGCGTGGAACGCTACTGTGCGGATAAGCTGTTTCTGTCCTGCAAGGGACTGGACATTTTCCGTGGCTTTATGGATTCCCAGGAAGCCTTTGCCCAGGTTAAGCAGTCGATGCTCCGTTCGGCCAGAGAGATCTATCTGGTGGTGGATCATTCCAAGTTTGAACAGGGCGCCTTCTGCAAGGTCGGTGACTTCGGTATGCTGAGTGGCGTGATCACAGACAGAGAGCCAACAGAGGAATGGCTACAATTTTTTGCGGAGCAGGGTATACGGTGCTATTATCCTAATTAATGCGGATATTTCAGAAATAGTGAGAGGTTATTCATGAATACTTTTAAGATGCTTACGACGATCCATTTCGGCGAAGATGCCCTGGGTCACCTCAGAGAAATTCCCTATAACAGGATTATGATCATTATGGATCCGTTTGTATATACCAGTGGCTTATACAAACAGATCACAGTTCATCTGGATGCTGTCGGCAAACAGTACACACTGTACAGCGATGTTGTGCCGGATGCACCCCTGGACAAGATTACAGCCGGTGTCAAGGCTTTCCTTGATTACAAACCGGAGGCAGTTATTGCTATCGGCGGCGGATCTGCGATTGACTCTTCCAAGACGATCCGTGAATTTGCCTTAAAGATCAATCCGTATGGCAAGGTAGGACTTATTGCGATCCCGACCACCAGTGGTACAGGATCCGAGGTTACGTCCTTTGCTGTTGTCAACGATACAGAGGCAAAGGTCAAATACCCGCTTGTATCGGACAGTCTGACTGCCGATGAAGCGATTCTTGATGCGACGCTGGTAGCCAGCGTACCGCCGGCGATCACAGCAGATACCGGTATGGACGTTGTGACCCATGCGCTGGAGTCCTATGTCAGCACACAGCACAATGAGTTTTCCGCAGCTCTGGCTGAGAAGGCTCTGGAAATCTGCAGTGTGTTCCTGACCAGATGCTACTATGATGGTAACGATATGCATGCCCGTCAGAAGATGCATGTAGCCTCCTGCCTGGCAGGTCTGGCTTTCAATACAGCTTCTCTGGGTATTAATCACAGTATGGCGCATCAGCTGGGTGCAAGATTCCATATCCCGCACGGCCGTGCCAATGCGATGCTTCTGCCGCATGTTATCGAGTTTAACTCCGATATCAATCATGCGAGCCGCAGCCAGAAAGAGTATCTGCCGGCAGTAGAGCGTTATGCTTCCGCTGCCCATGTACTGGGACTGTCCAGCTACAATCCGGTTATGGGTGTCAGATCCCTTGTCAACTGGACACAGTTTATGATGAAAGAAATGGCGATCCCGATGCGGATCTCCGAAATGAAAACGATCAGTGCCGTTGAATATTTCGACGCGCTGGACGAAATGTCTGAAAATGCTTTAAAGGATGGCTGTACAGCGACCAATCCGCGTCCGGTCACCAAGGAGCAGATCAAACATATCTATACAAAGCTCTGGTAAACAGCTGCTGGATCCGCAGGGGTTTATCATGATGCTCTGCGCTATACTGCCGGTGGCAGAATACGCAGATATAGGAGGTGTATCCCATAGGAACACCTCCTTTTTGTAAAAAAGAATTTTTTTTGTAAAAGGGCGAAACGTTTCACCCTTTACAGATCTGATAAAGAGGAATATCAGGCCTGCAAAGGGTGCGACAGATATGCTGTAGGCTAAGTGGCCACACTGCAAAAGGAGGAAGTACAGTGGCAGCAACGATCAAAGATATAAGAGAAGAGACCGGACTTTCCCTGGCAACGATCTCCAAGTACTTAAACGGAGGAAAAGTACTGGATGAGAACGCCCAGAGAATCCAGGCAGCTGTGGAAAAGCTGCATTATCAGCCAAATGAAATGGCCCGCAGTCTCGTAACCAACAGGACACGCACAGTTGGCATTATCTGCTACAGTGTGGCGTCGCTGTTTGCCGGTATGATGATCAAGCATGTGGGCGATTACCTGAGAAATAAAGGGTATGGCGTACTGATCTGTGACTCGGATAACAGCGAAAAGCTGCAGGAAGAGAATATCCGTTTCATGCTGAATAAAAAGGTAGACGGAATCATTCTGATTCCGGTTTCTGCGAGTCCGGATGCCCTGCATCTGGCAAAGGATGCACATATTCCGCTCGTTCTTCTGGATCGTGATGTCCGGGGTGGCGGCTATGATTCGGTAACTGTTAATAATTATGAGGCTTCGGTAAAGCTGATGGAATGTCTGATCGAAAAGCATCATGAGAAAATCGCGCTGATCAGCTCGGAGTCACATTTATCCCATGTGGAGCGTAACCGCGCGTATTTTGATGTGATGCACAGAGAGGGTCTGACAATCAATCCGGACTATATCTTTCTGGATGCACATTCTGTAGAAGCCGGTTACTCTCTGATGAAAAAACTGCTGGCGTTGCCAAACAGGCCGACAGCTGTATTTTCCACAGGATACGATTTTAATCTTGGAATTATTATGGCGCTGAATGAAGCAGGGCTGAAGCTGCCGGATGAGATGTCGGTGGTAGGCTTCGATGACCTTCTGCTTCCCCGTATTCTGCATCCGCAGCTGACCGTTATGGCGCAGCCGATGGAAAAGCTCGGTGTTGCAGCAGCCGCTCTGCTGCTGAAACGCATAGAGAAAAAAGCAACAGACAAAGCAGAACATGTTGTATTTGAGACAGAGCTGCTTGCAGGCAATTCCGTTATGGAGCTGTCAGATGCAGCCGTTAAAAAATAAACAGACAAAAATGCGGAAAAGCGTTTACATTCCCAGGATTAAATAGTATAATCACTATACGCGAAACGTTTTGAGTGAAAACGTTTTTGTGAAAGTTGCTACGTAGTTAAATGTCACAGAGTGTCGAAATACTGTGACTTTTTCTATTGTGGCACACCAAAAAAAATGTTGGGAGGAAGAAAATTGGAAAAGATCAAACAAAATCCAATCGTAAAGAAGCTGGGACTCAACAGGATTCTTCTTGTATGTATCCTGATCCTGATGTTCTTAGTCTTCAAAGTAGCACTGGGCGCTAAGTTCCCGGTAGCAGAAAGTATTACCGCTACTTTGAACTATGTATACTTCCTGGGCTTCTTGTCACTCGGTGTAACTTTTGTCATCGCAACAGGCGGTATCGATTTCTCTATCGGACCGGTTATGTTCTGTTGTGCACTGGTTTCAGGCTACAGCCTGACAACCTATCATGTACCGCTTGCAGCTACCATGATCATCAGCGTGCTGATCGGTGTTGCGTTCGGTATCTTCAACGGATGGCTGGTAGCGTATATGTCCGTACCGCCGTTCATTGTATCCATGGCTTCCATGAATATCGCCAAAGGTCTGGCATCCGTATTCACAAAGACACAGTCTGTCAGCTGGCCGCAGAGTGCTGATCCGGTCAATGGCTGGTTCAGAAATATCGTATCCTACAAGGGCTTCCCGGTAGGTCTGGTTATTTTCCTGGTAGCTGCTGTACTGTGCGGTATCGTTCTTTACAATACCAAACCTGGTCGTTACATTCTCTGCCTTGGTTCCAACCGTGAGGCCGTACGTCTTTCCGGTGTAAACACCAAGAAATGGGAGATGTTAGCTTACGTCATCTGCGGACTGTTAGTTGGTATCGCTTCTCTGTTCTTCGTAGCAGCGTACACCACAGTTCAGCCGGGTTACGGCGATCAGTACAACAACGAGGCTATTGCAGGCTGCGTTATGGGTGGTACATCCATGGTCGGTGGTCTGGCTTCCATCGGTGGTACTGTGATCGGTGTGGCTATCATTTCACTTCTTCAGCAGGGTATCATGGCATTCGGACTTGGTAAAGGTCAGCAGATGATCATTACCGGTATCATCGTTATCGTAGCCGTTTATGCCGATGTATCCGCAAGACGCAGAAAGAACTAATCGGAAAGGAGAAGAGAATGGGCGAAGTTATTTTAACAATGAAAGGAATTGACAAGTCTTTCCCGGGCGTTCATGCGCTGGATCATGTAGACTTCGAAGTGAGACGCGGCGAAGTACATGCTCTGATGGGAGAGAACGGTGCCGGTAAATCTACCCTGATGAAAGTTCTGACAGGTATCTACAAGAAGGATTCCGGTACGATTGCATATGAAGGTAAAGAGATCGAGTTCCACAGCACCCGTGAAGCACAGGATGCCGGTGTCGTTATCGTACACCAGGAGCTGAACATGGTCGGTGATCTGACTGTTGCACAGAATATCTTTATCGGACGCGAGCCGAAAAAGGGCATCCGTATTGATGATAAGAAAATGATCGAAGAGTCCAGAAAGCTGTTCGATGAATTACATATCGACATCAATCCGAAAGAAAAGATGAGCAACCTGACTGTAGGTAAGCAGCAGATGTGTGAGATCGCCAAAGCCATCTCCCACAAAGCAAAGGTCATCATCTTCGATGAGCCGTCTGCAGCCCTGACAGAGAAGGAGATCGCTGATCTGTTTACGATTATCCGTGACCTGCGTGAAAAGCAGCTGGGTATCGTTTATATCTCCCATCGTATGGATGAGATCAAGGTCATCACAGACCGTGTTACTGTCATGCGTGATGGTGGCTATGTAGGCACACTGATCACCAAGGACAGTACCAAAGAGGATATCATCAACATGATGGTTGGCCGTGTTATTTATGAGGATCCGAAGACCCAGAGTGCCGTTCCGAAGAATGCACCTGTCGTTCTGAAGGTAGAACACTTAAATGCCGGCAAGATGGTACAGGATGTCAGCTTCGAGCTGCGTAAGGGCGAGATCCTTGGTTTCTCCGGACTGATGGGTGCCGGACGTACCGAGACGGCCAGAGCACTGTTTGGTGCCGATCCGAAGACCAGCGGCAAGATTTCCGTTATGGGCAAGGATGGTCAGCTGCATGAGGTAACGATCCACACACCGCAGGATGCCGTTAAAGCCGGTATCGGTTATCTGTCCGAGGACAGAAGACGTTACGGTGTCGTTGTACAGAAGTCTATCATCGAGAATACCACTCTGGCTACTATGGAGCAGTATACCTCCGGTCTTCTGATCAATAAGGGCAAAGAGAAAAAGGTTACCCAGAAATATATCGACGAGCTGGCAACCAAGACGCCGGGCGCCGATCAGCTTGTTGTCAACCTGTCCGGTGGTAACCAGCAGAAGGTCGTTATTGCCAAATGGCTGGTTCGCGACAGTGATATCCTGATCTTCGATGAGCCGACCCGTGGTATCGACGTTGGTGCCAAGAACGAGATCTACAAATTAATGAATAAGCTGGCAGCTGAAGGTAAATCCATTATCATGATTTCTTCAGAAATGACAGAGATTCTCCGTATGAGTGACCGTATCATCGTTATGTGTGAAGGTAAAAAGACCGGTGAGATCGATATCTCCGAAGCTACACAGGAAAACATCATGGATAAGGCCACAAGAGATATTCAGGATTAAGGAGGAGAAGAGTCATGACAAAGAAGAAAAAAAGCCTGTTAAGCGACCAGCGAATCATCGTTTGTCTGGTTATTGCTGTATTGATTATTGTCTTCTCTCTTCTGAGTAAAGAGTTTAGAAGATATACGACATTCCTTAGTATGTTCGATTTCTCATACTATGATACACTGATGGCTATTGGTGTTACATTCCCGCTGATCACAGCCGGTGTAGACCTGTCCATCGGTACCGGTATGGTTTGCTACGCTCTGATCGGTGGTACACTGGTCCGCAGCTACAACTGCCCGATCGTTTTAGCTATGCTTATCTGTATCGCACTGGGACTGATCTTCGGTCTCTTAAACGGTATCCTGATCGGTGTTATGGATCTGGCACCGTTCCTGGCAACACTGTGTACTATGATGATCACCCGTGGTATTGGTTCTCTGTTCAGTGCCACACCGTGGCCGACAACAGGTCAGCCGGGTGGATGGTTCCATTCGATCTTTAAGTTGACATTTGGTACTGGCCGAAGCGCAACCAAGATCCCGATCGGTCTGTTACTGATGGTTGTCCTTGTGCTGATCATGGAGTTCGTACTGAACCATACCAAATTTGGTCGTTATACGATCGCTATCGGTTCCAACAAGGAAGCTACAAGACTTTCCGGTATCAATGTAAAAGCTTACCACATTATGGTATATGTAGTCTGCGGTCTGTTTACAGGTCTGGCAGCTATCGCATATGCCGCAGTAACACCGACTGTACAGCCTGGTACAGGTGCCGGTCTTGAGATGGATGCCATCGGTGGCGTATTCGTCGGCGGTGTAGCCGCATCCGGTGGTTACGGTTCCGTACTCGGTTCCTTTGCCGGTATCTTCGTTATCATGCTGTTAAAGACAGGCCTTCCGTACATCGGACTGGAGGCTAACTGGCAGCAGATCATCACAGGTCTGGTACTGATCTTCGCCGTACTGATTGATATCATGAAACGGAAACGTGCAGCTGTAGCATAATGAGTGAAAATGTTATAGTTGGTTTGCACAAAAAAGTAATATTTACTAAAATACACCTTGCAAATACGTCAAATTGTCGAAAATCACAAAGGTTATTGACAATTTGATGTGCAAGGTGCAATAATAAGGGAGCGTTAGAAAAGTTAACGCATAGGCAGATATGTGATGACGAAACGTTTTGTTTCGGCATTTCATATAAAAGGAAAAGATCAAAAAAAGATCCAAGGAGGAACACTAACATGAAAAAGAAAGTTTTAGCATCCGTTCTGAGTGCAGCAATGGTTGCCACAATGTTCGCAGGTTGCGGATCAAGCTCCAGCACAGCTACAGCAAGCTCTGCAGCACCGGAATCCAGCACTTCTACAGAGGCTTCAGCAGCACCGGAAAGCTCTGCTGCAACTGAAACATCTGCTACAGAAGCATCCGAGGCATCTACAGCTTCCAGCGCAGCAGCTGAGACAGGTGATGATGGCACAACTCAGTTCGACGGACTGACAGCTAACGAAGCTTATGAATTCCCGATGATCGTTAAATCCTTCCAGTCTACATACTGGCAGGCAGCCGTTAAAGGTATGCAGCAGGCAGCTGATGAGCTGGGTGTTACCTTTAACGCACAGGGACCGAACTCCGAGTCCGATATCGCTGATCAGGTTAACATGATCAACACAGCTATCAACACCAACCCGAAGGGTCTTGGTCTTGCAGCTTGTGATACAAGCTCCGTACTGGATGCTCTGCAGACATGTGTAGACAAGGGTATCCCGGTAGTTTGCTTCGATACTGGTGTTACAGACGCTCCGGAAGGTTCCGTAGTTTGTACAGTAGCTACAGACAACGCACAGGCTGGTGGTGTTGCAGCTGAGCATATGTATGATGCACTGAAAGACGTTATCGCAAATGCTGATGGTCAGGTTATCATCGGTGAGGTTAACCAGGATGCTACAGCTCAGAATATCCAGCAGCGTGGTTTAGGTTTCATCAACAAGATGATCGAGCTGGTTAAGGCTGATGGCAAGACTGTTGCTGTAACAGGTAATGATTTCTATGTAAATGGTGCTGAGGGTGCTGACGGCGATGCTTCTTCCGCAGACGTTGTTATCGAAGTAGCTGTACCGGCTCAGACAACTGTAGAGCTTTGCTCCACAGAGGCTCAGTCCATTCTTTCCAAAGATAACGTAATCGGTATCTTCGGTTCCAACCAGGTTTCCGCAGAGGGTGTTCTGGCAGCAGACGCTAACCTTTCCGTTCTTGGTTCTGATGTAGCTAACGGTGACGTTCTTGGTATCGGTTTCGATGCTGGTTCTATCATCAAAGCAGCTGTTACAAGTGGTCAGTTCTACGGCGCTGTTACACAGTCTCCGCTGATGATGGGTTACTATGCAGTATACGCTCTGACAGCAGCAGCTAACGGACAGGAACTGCAGGATGTTCCGACATCTGGTTACTGGTATGATTCCACTAACATCAACGACGAGAGCATCGCTCCGAACCTTTACGACTAATCTTAAAGGCTTCGTAAGTTGTTAGTAAACAAAATACGTAAGTAATGACAGGGGAAGTACCTTAGGGTGCTTCCCCTTTTTACGTGAGATAAGAAACTCGTGAAACGTGTTTCTTATTGTGGGTATATGTGGTATACTCTTGTCGGATTCGTGAAGAAATGGCGGATCCTGAGGAGGACTATTATGAGAATACTGATCGTCAGACACGGGGATCCGGATTATGAGCACGATTCCCTGACAGAAAAGGGCTTTCGCGAAGCAGAGCTGCTTTCTGAAAAGCTGAAAAAGGAAAAACTGGATTATATTTATGTATCACCGATGGGCCGGGCACAGCGTACAGCGGAGCCGACCTTAAAGAAGCTGGGCAAGACGGCGCTGACCTGCGAATGGCTGCGGGAGTTTTCACCCCAGATCATGCGCCCGGACGTTACAGAGAAAAAGATGATCGTCTGGGACTGGCTGCCCCAGGACTGGCTGGCAGATAAAAGATACGCCGATCCGGCGGAGTGGTGTGATACAGAGATCATGCAGGCCGGTCATGTGCGCGAGGAATACGAATGGGTGATCCGTAATTTTGATCAGGTACTGGCTACCCATGGCTATGTGCGTGATGGCGAAGCTTACCGGGTGGAAAAGGAAAATCAGGACACGCTGGTATTTTTCTGCCACTTCGGACTGCAGTGTGTATTGCTGAGTCATCTGATGAATGTATCTCCGATGACACTGTGGCATTTTACGAGTGCTGCACCGTCAAGTGTGACAACGATCTATACCGAGGAACGCCGGGAGGGTACGGCTATTTTCCGTATCAACAGCTACGGTGAACAGTCCCATTTATATGCCGGAGGGGAAGCCCCATCCTTTGCTGCCCGATTCTGTGAGAACTATCATAATACAGAGCAGAGACATGATTAAGTGTACTGCCCGGAAATGTACAGCTGCGGCTGCGATTCCTTTTAAGGCAGCAGAAACATTTTTTCGATAGATACAGGACAATATGCACAGAAAACATGGCAGATATTTGTCGAAAAATACAAATAACGGATTGACAGAAAAGAAGATCGGATTATAATGATTGGTAGTGCCAATTTTGGTACTACCAATTTTATGTTTAGACACAGGAGAGAGAAAACCAATGAAGTATGTGAAACAGTTCGTGATTATTATCGCGGTTTCTTTTATCGGCGAGTTTCTGAAATACGTGCTGCCGCTGCCGGTACCGGCCAGTATATATGGCATGGTGCTGATGTTTGCCGCCTTGCTTACCGGTATATTGAAGCTGGATGATGTAAAGGATACAGCAAAGTTTCTGATCGAGATCATGCCGCTGATGTTTATTCCGGCAGGTGTAGGACTGATGGTGTCCTGGGATACGCTGCAGCCGCTTCTGATCCCGGTAGCTATTATCACCGTTGTTACGATCTTCACTGTTATGGTGGTCAGCGGTCATACAGCGCAGTTTGTACTGCGTAAGCAGGAAAAAGGAGGAAAAAAGCATGCAGAATCTTCTGACCGATAGTGTCTTTTTTGGTGTGACGTTAAGTATCGTTGCATATCTGATTGGCGATCTGATCAAGAAAAAAACAGGACTGGGTATTTTTAATCCGCTGCTGATCTCCATTGCAATCTGTATCGCTGTACTGGCGGTATCCGGTGTGGATTATGATACATACAATGCCAGCGCGCATTATTTAAGCTGGTTTCTGACACCGGCTACGGTCTGTCTGGCCGTTCCGCTGTATGAACAGCTGGAGCTGTTAAAGAAAAACTGGCAGGCCATGCTTCTTGGCATCGGCACCGGTGTGCTGACCAGCGTAGTGACGGTGCTGGTACTGGCAAAGCTTCTCGGACTGAATCATCAGGAATATGTCACGCTGTTACCAAAGTCCATCACGACGGCTATCGGTATGGGCGTATCGGAGGAGCTGGGCGGTTATGTGACGATCACAGTGGCGGTTATCATCATTACCGGTGTGCTGGGCAATATTCTTGCAGAGCTGATCTGTAAGGTCTTTAAGATCGAGCATCCGATCGCCAAAGGACTGGCCATCGGTTCCGCTTCCCATGCCATCGGTACGGCAAAGGCCATGGAGATGGGCGAGGTTGAGGGTGCGATCAGCAGTCTGGCGATTGCTGTGGCCGGTGTGCTGACGGTGGTTGTGGCCTCAGTATTTGCCAATTTCCTGTAAAAGTGTGGTATGTAAAGCTATTTATGATAAAGTACAGATAACGGAAAAGGTATGGCAGGAGAACCAAAACGGGAATCTGCCGGATTTTTGGAGAATGAACGAAGAAAAGGAGCGTATGGTTTGACCGGACAGGAATACGATAAGGCATTTCAATACATATACCGGCTGATTCTGGAGGGGGTGGTTCGTCCGGGAGACAAGCTGCCCACCGAGCGTTCCATTGCGGAGACGCTGGGCATCAGCCGCAATTCAACCCGGGAGACACTGAGTATTTTTCTGGCAATGGGGATGATCGAGCGGCGGCAGGGCTCCGGCAATTATGTGGCCGGGAATTTCGGCCCGGCATTGAAACAGATGATCTATATGATGCTGGCGGTCAATACGACGAGCCAGAGAGATATCTGTACCTTCCGGAAGCATATGGAAAAGGCGGCCTGCGCAGCAATCCATGAGATGGAGAAGCCGGACGGCTGGTACAGTGGTCTGGAGGAGATCCTGAACCGACCGGCAGAGACGATCGAGGATGAGATCGAAAGAGACCGGGCCTTTCATTACGGGCTGATCTGTGAGACAGAAAATACGTTTTGGATTACGATCATGGATGCGGTTGTGGAGGTTTACCGGGAATGGATTGACCGGTGTTTGCGCAAAGTATCGGAGGCTGTACGGCAGGAGCTTGGTGGTGTGCACCGGGAGATACTGGATGGACTGAAAACGGGCGATATGCAGCGCTGTAATGCGGCGATTGAGAAGCATTATGGTATTATAGATACAGCGATGGAGGTAGAATCATGAAGTACGGGCTGTTGATTTTTGATCTGGATGGCACGATCCTGAATACCCTCGAGGATCTGAAGAAAAGTACCAATTATGCGCTGGATTTCCATGGATTTCCGCAGCGTACATTGGATGAGGTGCGCCGGTTTGTCGGCAACGGGATCGGAAAGCTGATCGAGCGGGCTGTACCAGCTGGGACACCGGATAAGGAGACGCAGCGTGTGCTGGCGACGTTTAAGCGGCATTACGGTGAGCACTGTGCTGACCATACGAAGCCGTATGAGAGAATTCCGGAATTTTTAAAAGCGGTACGGGAAAGAGGCTGCCAGACGGCGGTTGTGTCGAATAAGGCGGATTTTGCGGTACAGGAGCTGTGTGAGCAGTATTTTCCGGGGATGTTTGATTTTGTGGTTGGTGAGAGAGAAGGGATCCGCAGAAAGCCGTGTCCGGACAGTGTAAATGAGGTGTTGAGGACACTGGGGAAGACGACGGACGAGGCGGTGTATATCGGGGATTCCGATGTGGATGTGGAGACGGCGAAAAATGCCGGGATGTCGGTGATCGGGGTGAGCTGGGGCTTTCGGGGACGGGAGTTTCTTAAAGCGCATGGAGCTGAGTGGATCGCGGATGAGCCGGAAGATCTCTGGAAATTTATAGAAGAGTAGTGTAGAATGAGAACGGACGGCTGTGATACAAAAAGCAACTGGGCCGGAGCTCTATGTACGGAACGGGTGCAGACATTCAGGTGGACTGCACTAGGTTTGCAGCTTCCCGCCGGATGTGGGACCGGGTGTATTCGCTGTGTTTGCTGATGCAAACGCAGCTCAGGACACCCTCATCTGCCGCCTGGTATGCGGCAGATGCCCATATCCTCTGGTCAGCTGCGAACCAAGTGCTGTCTCACCTTCACTTTATGCACCCGTTCCGTATATAGAGCTCCGGCCCAGTTACTTTTTGCATTACAGCCTGACAGTGAGAAGTAGCGGTAAGGAGAAGATATATGAAATTAACGATGTTAGGCACTGGCAATGCGCTGGTGACGGAGTGTTATAATACGTGTTTTGTGATTTCGGATGAGGACAGACATTTTCTGGTTGATGGCGGGGGTGGTAATGAGGTGCTGCACCGGCTGAAAATGGCGGGGATTGACTGGAAGAATATTCACGATATTTTTGTGACGCACAAACATATCGATCATCTGCTGGGGATTGTCTGGATGGTGCGGCTGATCTGCCAGAATATGGCAAAGGACACGTATGAGGGCGATGCTACGATCTATGGGCACGATGAGGTGATCGGGCTGATCCGGGAGCTGTCGGAAAAGCTGCTGCAGCCGAAGCAGACGAGATTTCTGGAGGACAGACTGCATCTGGTGGTTGTTACAGATGGAGAGACGAGAAAAATTCTCGGAAGAGATGTAACCTTTTTTGATATCGCTTCTACGAAAGCAAAGCAGTTTGGTTTTACCATGGATATGGGAGAGGGCAAAAAGCTGACCTGCTGTGGGGATGAGCCGTACAATCCCTGTGAAGAAAAATATGCAAAGAACAGTACGTGGCTTCTGCATGAGGCGTTCTGCCTGTACGGGGAGGCGGATATTTTCTCTCCGTATGAAAAGCATCATTCTACAGTGAAGGATGCCTGTGAGCTGGCAGAGGCGCTGGATGTGGAAAATCTGCTTCTGTATCATACAGAGGACAGGAATATCCGGGACCGTAAAGCGCTCTATACGGCCGAGGGAAAGCAGTATTACCATGGCCATCTGTTTGTACCAGAGGATATGGAAGTTATTGAGCTGTAGTTTGGCATACAGTCTGTAGAACCGAAAAACGGGGATATGCATGGTGTGTGACATGATATCCCTGTTTTTGTATTTGTGTTTATTTACTTGTGTGACTGGTGTACAGTCCATGTCGTTTTCTGTAAAAATAATAGACGATAAACAGTATGGACGTTGTGATCCATGTGATCGGATAATTTGCACACAGCATCGGTATGCCCGGATGCGGCGGAACGATGCCAAGCGTCCAGATAATCCGCAGGATGCAGACGCCGAACAGTGTCAGCAGCATCGGAAGGATCACATCGTTCATCCCGCGTAAAACGCTGGAAAGAATCTCCACAAAGCTGAAAACCGCATAAAACGGCGTTACCAGATGCAACACCTGTATTCCGATACCGATAACCTCGGGATCACTGGTAAAGATCATAAGGAGCGGCCGGGCAAAGATAAAGAAAATAAGACTGATCATGACACAGGTACCCTGATGGAGCAGTAAGCAGATCCGGGTACCTTTTTGTATGCGGTCGTATTTACCGGCGCCGTAATTCTGTCCGGTAAAAGTCGTGGCGGCAACACAGTATGCGCCGCTGACCATCCAGAAGAAAGCCTCGATCTTGGCCTCGGCGGCCCAGGCGGCAACAGCGTTTGTACCGTAGCCGTTGATCGCGGACTGGATGATCAGATTGGCAAAGCTGTACATGACAGTCTGGAAGCCGTCAGGGATACCGACATAAAGCTGGGCTGACAGACAGCGCCGGTGACAGCGGATCCGGGACAGGATCAGCGGAGCCTGCGGCGTGTGCATCAGAAAAACAGTGACGAAAACAGCGCTGACAAGCTGCGACAGCACCGTGGCCAGCGCTGCACCGGCAATGCCAAGCGGCAGCAGGACGACAAAGACCACATCCAGCAGAATATTAAAAAAGCAGCAGATGATCAGGGCATACAGCGGCCGCCGGGAATCTCCCAGCGCGCGTAAAATGGCGGAACCGACATTAAAGACCAGTACAAAGACGATGCCACTGTAGTAGATCCGCAGATACAGTACGGAATCGTGCATAAGCTCCGCAGGATTATGCATGGCGGTCAGCGATGGTGCAGCCGAAAGAAGTCCAACGACTGTAAACATAAGTCCGCCGATGACAGCATAGGCATAGGCCGTATGGATATTGTCGGACAGCCGCTTTTGATCCCCGGCGCCGTAGCTTTGTGCGATGATCACGCCGGAACCGGCCGACAGTCCGGTAAAAAAGCCGATGACCAGATTGATGATCTGTGCTGCGGAGCCGCCGACACTGGCCAGCGCATCCGTACCCACAAAGCGGCCGACGATGATCATGTCGGCGGTATTATATAATTGCTGAAAAAATGTGCCAAACAGGATCGGAAAGAAGAAATACAGGATCTGTCTGGTGATCGGTCCTTCTAAAATCGGGTTGGCACAGCTTTCTTTTGTATGCATAAAAGAATCCTTCCCTGTATTCGTAAATATCTGCATTGTATCATCGCAGAAAAGAAAAAACAATAAAGAACAAAGGCTTTAATTCAGCGCATCAATCATCTGCAAAAGCAGACGCACGTAGAGATTCTCCCGTGGATCATCGAAATTGATATGGGTGATCTCGCGGATCCGCTCGAGCCGATACAGACAGGTCGTGCGGGCAATAAAAAGCGCTTTGTTGGTGCGGGAGACGTTCTGGTTATTGTCCATGTAGACCCGCAGGGTCTGTAAAAGCTCCGTACCGTTCTCCCTGTCGTAGGTGAGCAGCTTCTGGATCTTATTGTTGCAGAAAAGCTCGACACTACCGACGGATTTCAGCTGGTGCAGCATCAGCTGCAGGACATGCTTGTCAAATTCATAGAGCTTTTTGTGGCGGTCATGCAGGGCAAAACGTGCCATCATCCGGGCCTGCTGGAAATGCAGCGGCGTCTGGGTGAAATCGTTGTACAGACTGCTGGTACCGGCCAGCAGGGCATTGTTTTTCAGAAAAATAGAGATCCGGTGCAGAATCTCCGGCTGATCAATGGAGATCCGGCTGATATTGATGATCTGGAGGATAAAGCGCTGTTCCAGATAGATGTACTGGCTGTCAAACAGCTCCTGCAGATAAAAGGCGGCATCGTTCAGGATCTTTTCCGCACCCGGCGTATCGGCAACCGTACAGGCAATGCACAGATAGGTGTCGGTCTTGGCCCAGCCGATCGATCTCAGGGCGTAGTCATATTCCTTGAGATAGATGGCATTGGACAGGGTCAGCTCCTGCATCATCTGTTCAAATTCTCTGGTCGTCTGGAAGTAGAACTGGCGGCTGCGCAGAAGAAGAAGACGTACATAGTCTGCAAACCATTCGGAAAGGGCATAGTCACTGTCCCGAAACGGCCGGTAGGTATTTTCAATCAGAAAACGGCCGATATAGGCGTTGTCGCTGTAAATATTGTTGAAAATAATCTGCGTTTTGTAAATCTCATTAGAAGAAAATGTGGGGCCTTTTTCGGAAAAGGTTGCCATAAATTCTTTATCTGTATATAAAATGCTGCGCTCGTCCTCCGAAACATAACCGTTAGCGTAGGCAGAGTACAGCTCTTGGCTTTCGGCATCCGTCTCATCGTAGGCCATGAAAATAATTTTTTCAAAAATACCGTAGGCGTGGGCCGGTGTCTGAAAAATCTCCAGCGCCATTTTACCAAAATCGGCAAAGGGCCGGTTCTCAATCAGCATATCCTTTAACTGCATATCCCAGTCCGCAAATTTTCCAAAAATCTTCAATACAGCCTGACACAGCGCTTTTTCATCCGTACTGGTACTGAAACAAAGGGATTCGCACAGGGAAGCTGTCGTATAGGCAGTCGGCAGGAATCCGATACAGAGCAGTGCGACCGGAGAAGAAAGATCCGGGGAAACCGGCAGATCTTCGGCATTGCAAAAGTAGAGGATATCGTCACAAAACTGTCCGTCGGCGGGAAGAAACTGCAGCTGCTTTAAGCGGCGGGGTGTCATTTTGTCCAGCTGTTGCTGGATCGGCACAAAGTCTGTGAGTGTATCTTTAATGATGGACAGATTCAGTTTCATAAGCATACTCCTTTGGTGGGCTGTCATAAT
>CAVCMG010000002.1:14744-108192 GCA_963603285.1 Ruminococcus bromii | reverse complement strand
TTGTATGAGAATATCGCACAAAATATATATAAATATATTATATAAAAGAAGTTAGAAAAATAAAACTGTACAAAACATATAAGAATATCATGAGAAATAATACAAAAATAACGATACATACAGGAGGATAAAAGCAAATTCCAACGAACCATACACCTGTTTATAGCAGATAGTGTAGGGAATAGGAAAGAAAATTCAGAAATTCCTCGTATTTTTCAGATAATTCCCAGGGCTTATAATACAGGAAACAAAAGGAAAAAGACAGGAAAAGGCCTGCCTGTCGGCTTCCGGTGAAAATCTGAAAACAGGGAGGCTGTATTATGGCAAAATATGAATTTCATGAAGAAGAGTTACTGAAGGATAAGACCAGATGGATGTTTGGCTGTGAGCTGACAGAGCTTGACACACCGATCACCCCGAAGGAGAATATGTTGCTGGCGCTGGATACCAAAAAGCCGGTGTGGCTGCCGTCTACTTTTGATATCGGCTATCTGTTCCCGCGCTGTGTGCCGGATAATCCGGCCAAGGGTAATGTATCGGACTGCAAGCTGCCGCCGGAAGAGCTGGGTGGTCTGGACATGTTCGGTATTGACTGGGAATATGTGCCGCAGGTTGGTGGCTCTACGGTTCGTCCGGGCAAGCCGCTTCTGGATGACGCCAACGAGTGGTATGATAAGGTAAAATTCCCGACAAAGGAAGTCATCGACAGCTGGGACTGGGACGGTGCGCTGAAAAATAATGAAAAGCTTCTGCGCGAAAAGGATCTCTGGGAGGTTGTTATCTGTACCGGATATTATGAGCGGCTGATCTCCTTTATGGATTTTGAAAATGCGGCTGTTGCCATGATCGACGAAGAGCAGCAGGATGCGGTGAAGGATCTGTTTGATAAGCTGGCAGATCTGTATATTATGTTGATCAACAAGTTTATTGAGGTCTTTGGCAGCCGGATCGGTGCGGTATGTCTGCACGATGACTGGGGACACCAGAGAGGTATCTTTTTCTCCCCGGATACGCTGTATGAGATGGTTGTACCGTATATGAAAAAAGTGACAGATTATGCGAAAAGTAAGGGGCTGCGTACCGAATGCCACAGTTGTGGCAAGGTAGATCCGCTGATCCAGGTCTATATCGACGCCGGATTTGAGATGCTGGAATGCCAGCCGATCCTTGATTTTGAAAAGCTGGTACCGCAGTACGGCGATAAGATCCTGTTCCATTATCCGCCGGCTATTGCACCGGAAAATATCAACGCACCGGTGGAAGAGCATGTGAAAAAAGCCAGAGAGTTTGTGGATACCTGTATCGGCTTTGGCTATCCGATTATGATGGATAACTATTATGCACCGCTTCTGAACCGTGCGTTCACAGACGAGGTATACCGGTATTCCAGAGAAAAATATGCAGAAGTACAGTAAGTAAAAAACAGATATACGGATAAAGCCTGTAACAGGAAGCAAGGAAAACGGTCCGAAATAAGGGAAAGAGGTGGTTTGTACGAAACAGAAAAGAAAGATCCGCTGGCAGGTGATCCTGCCGCCGTGGCTGGTTATTGCCGTTATGGTGGTTTTAAACCTCTGGAAGTACGATCTGTTTGTACAGACTGTAACGGCTGTTGTGGACTGGATTTTAAACAGCTTTGCCTGGATGTTTAACGGGATCACGCTGGCAGCTACGGCGATTGTTGTGATCTGCTATGTAACACCGATCAAAAATATCCGCTTTGGCGGCGCAAAGGCACGGCCGATGATTTCCTACAAAAGCTATGTATGGATCGTTTTATGTACGATCATGGGTGCCGGACTGATGCTCTGGGCGTGCGCCGAACCGGTGATACATCTGCACAAGCCGTCGGCAAGTGTGGTTGCAGGAGCCATGTCTACGGAGGCTGTCCACTGGGCGATGGAAAACATTATGCTGGAATGGACATTTTCGCTGATGGCGATCTATGCACTGGCAGCGATCCTGTTTGCTTTTGTTTTCTACAATATGAAAAAGAAATTTTCCGTAGGTTCGATGCTGATCCCGCTGGTCGGGGATAAAAGGGCAGAAAAATATGGCTCCTGGATCGATATGCTCTGTGTATTCAGTATCGCTACGGGACTGGCAGCGACACTGGGAAGCGGCATTCTGTTATTGGTGGAAGGTGTAGTGCAGGCCACCGGCGGAAGAGTGGCAAATTCTAAAACGGCATGGATCATCTGTGCTGTACTGCTGATTGTGACCTTTACCCTGTCAGCATCGAGCGGACTGAAAAAGGGTATTACCTTCTTTTCCAACCTGAACGCCTGGTTTTACTTTGCACTGGGCATGTTTATCCTGATATTTGGCCCGACAGCCTATATCCTGAATCTGGGGAGCGAGAGCTTTGGCGGCTATCTGACGCATTTCTTTAAGCTGAGCCTGCAGACCTCCGCAGCGGATGGGGATGGCTGGTCGAGATGGTGGACACAGTTTTACTGGTTGATCGCTTTTGCATGGACGCCGATGTCGGCTGTATTTCTGGGAAGGATTTCCAGAGGCTATACCGTTAAGGATACACTGAATATCATCTTTATCATTCCGAGCCTGTTCAGCGTATTATGGATGTCTCTGTTTTCCGGTTCTTCCATATATTATGAGCTGACAGGACACGGGCTGTATGATGCGATTACGAACGGAAATACAGCATCTGCCGCCTATACCCTGTTAAAATGTCTGCCTCTGGCGGGGGTGATCATACCGGTCTTTATATTTACCGGCTTTATTTCGTATGTAACCTCGGCGGACTCCAACACAAACGCCATGGCGGCACTGTGTACGGAGGGAATAGAAGAGGATAATCAGGAAGCATCTGTAGGTATGAAGGTATTCTGGGGTGTGTCGATCGGTGCGCTGTGCATCATCATGCTGTCGGCGTATGGCATCGACGGAATGAAGATGCTGGCCGATATCGGCGGCTTTCCTTCTGCGTTCCTGATGATCGCTTTTGCCGCCGCCTGGATACGCATTATGAAGAATCCGCAGAAATACGATGTGCATAAGGAAGATTACGATGCACAGGGAAAACCGTATAAAACCGAACGTCTTCCGGTAAAAGAGGACGAGTAAGGAGAGAGATATGAAGCTTGAAATGACAAAAACCAAACGGGTACTGTGCCTGATCGCACTGATGCTCACCAATCTGGCTGTTATGGCGGATCTGGTTATCATTCCGGTAATTTCAGATCTGTACACAGCGTATGGTGACCAGATGAATGCGGTAAACTATGTGGTTTCCGGACCGGCTCTGATTATTGTAGTTACTTCGTTATTGGCTACGGTACTCTGCCGCAAGCTGGATAAAAAGGTTGTTATCGTTCTTGGCGGTCTGTTTTTTGCCGTAGGTTCGATCTGTGGCGTACTGGTAGACAATATCTGGTATATGTGCTTTATGCGTACGCTGGTTGGTATCGGTTCCGGTATCGTGCAGGTTGTGGCTGTATCCATGATCGCTGATATCTATGAGGATGCGGATCAGAGAGCGAAAATCACCGGGTATTACAATGCGACGATGAGTTTTGTCGGTATTGCCTACAGCTATTTTGCCGGTATACTGGCTGTCGGCGGCAACTGGAAACATGTCTTTAACCTGTACTGGCTGGCTGTACCGATGATGATCTTTCTGGTTCTCTTTGTACCGAGCATCCGTCCGGCGGCTGAGACGGCAAAGAATGAAGGAAAAGGAGCCGCTAAAGAAAAGATGGGTGCCAGCTTCTGGCAGCTGCAGATCTTCTGGTTCCTGGCAAACCTGCTGTTTGGCGCAACCGTACTGTATTATGTAGCGGTATATATCGCAGAAAATGGTCTGGGTGATTCCAGCTTTTCCGGTATGGCAACTTCTGTAAAACAGCTGGTCGGCTTCCTGCTTTGCTTTGGTTTTGGCTTCATCTATAAGAAATTAAAGAGAAATACGATTACCGTAACCTATTTGCTGGCAGCTGTAACGCTGGTATGGCTGGTATTTGCACCGTCCAGATTTGCCGCTGTTGTGATCGCTACAGTGTGTGGCTGTTGCTATAAGATTGCTTTTTCCTTCGCCTATGCCCATGGCTTTGCCATCGTACCGGCATCCCGTACTGAGGATGCGACAGCGATCACTACGGCTGTCTATGGCATCGGTACCTTCTGCAGTACATATTTTGCATCCCTGCTGCTGAAGATCATGCATACGGACAGCTATACAAAGACCTGGATCATCCCGGCTGTGATTTTTGCGGTTATGGGCGTAATCGAACTGATCCTGTCTCTGACAGATAAGAAAAAAGCCTGAAAATGGTGTTACAGGCAATGTGACTGTTGAATATCGTACTCCCGGAAAAGGTCCTGTACAGACAATTTCCGGGAGTTTTTCCGCTGTGCATATCAAAAGAAGGGACGGTAGAGCAGGTTTGCGTGACAAATGGTATCAGAAAGTGTCAGGATGGGAACTTTTTGCATCGTCGGAAAAGAAAGCGTGGTATAATACAACTATATATTGCTCTTTACAGAACAATGCTATACAGGAGGAAGAAGCCATGACAACAGTAGAACAGCTGGACGCGCTGCAGCATCAGGCATACAGAGATCCAGTTCTGAAAAAGCAGCTTCTGGACAGCGCTGCAGCAGCCAATCCTTTGCAGGAGTTCTGCCAGATCGCCAGGGCGGCGGGCTACGAGCTTTATCCGATGGAGGTCATTTGCGCCGGGGAGGAGTTTCATGCGGCCATGAAACGCAGTACCAATGGCGGCGGCGAGAATTCCCCGAAGCTGGATGGACAGGATGATTTTTATGAATTATTTCTGGCCGGACTGCGGGAAAAGACGTAGAGATTTTGCAAAATGGGCAGGGCAAAGTGTGACAGACACAATGTCGTATTGTATAAAGAAATGTACAAAAGACATAAAAAATAGAGGAAGACAGAAGATAAAATATGGTATAATAGATAAAATATGATGTTCTGGGGGGATAAAACTATCAAAAATCAACATATACACAGAAAAAAGGATGGCTAGATCCGGCGATATCTGCTCCCGTTTCTGGTATTTGTGGTGGCAGCAGCTGCCGGACTGCTCTTTTTCTTTAAAGGTATGAGCAACTCTGTAGACCAGTATACGCGGCAGACGCTCAAGAAGCATGTATCCAAGCAGTGTGAGCATATGCGTTCGCTTCTGGATATTCATTATGAATATCTGAGCAGCGTCGCTGAAGATGTGGCGGCGCAGGAAAAGCTGATCACAGAAGAGAGTATGCAGACGATCGCTTCATTGAGTGACCATGCGGATATTGAGCGGGTGGCTCTGATGGAGCCGGACGGTACAGCGCATTATAACGATGGTACACAGAAAAATGTCGGTTATCGCGACTATTTTCAGAAAGCTCTTTCCGGAGAACGGGCGCTTTCTGAACCGCTGGAGAGCAGCGTGGATCAGAATATCCGTATCGTGCTGGCTGTGCCGGTACGAAAGGACAGCCGCGTGATCGGTGTGCTGGCAGGCTCCTATGATGTAACATCGATCAGTCACATGCTGTTAAATGATCTGTTTGATGGTGAGGGATACAGTCTGATTGTCAATGAGGCCGGGGAAATCGTAGCTTTTGATGATACAGGTGCTTACAGGAAGCTGACATACGGTGACAATTTCTTTGACTACTACAGCGAAAAGGTGATGACCGGTAATGATTCTCTGGAGAAGGTGCGAAAGGATTTTTCCAACCATCACCGGGGTATCATTCTGATGCAGAATCCGGAGGATGAGAAGGCCAGACAGTATATGGCGTATGCACCGCTGGGGATCAATAACTGGATGATCTGCTATGTATTGCCGGAGGAGACAGCACAGGAGTCTTACAGCTTCATTGAAAATTATGAGGTCAATCTGAGCATTGGCCTTATGGCCATGGTCTGCGTGATGTTACTCTATATCGGTGTCTTTGTGACCCATCGCAATATGCAGTTAAAGCGTGCCGCCCAGACCGATGCGCTGACCGGGGCTTACAATAAAAAGAATACCGAAGAAAAGATCAACCAGCTTTTTCGCAATCCGGTGGACAAAGGCCGCCATGCTTTCCTCATTATAGATGTGGATAATTTTAAACATATCAACGATACCTATGGCCATGCTGTGGGTGACAGTGTGCTAAAAGAGTTTGGCAAGCTTTTGCAGAATTATTTCCGGGAGAACGATATCGTAGGCCGGATCGGTGGCGATGAGTTTGTGGTGCTGATGCAGGGCATTGAGGACATCGAAGTGGCGAGGGAAAGAGCAGTTGCACTTGGCCGGGAGTTCAATACCCATGCGTTTCCGGGCTATCCGGAGCGTCTGAGTGTCAGTATCGGCATAGCACTTTCGCCGGACTGTGGCAAATCCTATATGGATTTGTACCAATGCGCAGATCATGCGCTGTATGAGATTAAGCATTCCGGTAAAAACAGTTGCGGTGTCTGTCCGGATCTCAAAGCAGCCGGGAAATAATCGTGGAGACCAGCCGTATATGTATACAGGCATAAATCATAACAGACAACAGGAGGAAACTTACAATGTTTACAAAAAAAGATGTACATGAATTACAGCAGAATGTATTCACAGAGATCGGCAAAAACTGGATGCTGATCTCCGCAAAAAATCCGGAGGGTAAGGTCAATACGATGACGGCCAGCTGGGGCGCCATGGGCGTGCTCTGGGGTAAGGAGACGGTGACGGCTTATATCCGTCAGAGCCGCTACACCAAGGAATTTGTCGATGCGCAGGATTACTTTACGATCAGCCTGTTTGACGGTTATAAAAAGGAGCTTGGTGTACTGGGCTCCGTATCCGGCCGTGACCGGGACAAGATCGCAGAGGTCGGTTTTACCGTAGAGGAAGTAGAGGGCCAGCCCACATTCGCCCAGAGTAAATGCGTCCTGATCTGTAAAAAGATGTATCAGGCAGATATTCCGCTGGAAAGTATGTCCGAAGAGGTACGGGAGAAATGGTACGGTGATGGTGATTACCATACGATGTACATCGGTGAGATTGTCGGATGCTATGTGAATGAATAAATACGTTATCTGCTTTCCCTGATCAACGATGTACTCCAGCTGAGCAAGCTGGAAGAACCGAACGTTACGCTGGTGTGGGAAGCGTTTGATGTGCGTGCACTGGCAGAGGATATCCTTACGATCATCCGCATGCGTGCGGTGGAGTACGGCGTTTCTCTGGATTACGAACACTGCGAGGGCAGCTTTATCCGGCCCTATGTCTGGGGAAGTCCGCTGCATGTGCGCCAGATCTTTATCAATATTTTAAGCAATGCGATCAAATACAATAAAAAAGGCGGCAGGATCTTCTGTAAGGCAACGGCCCGGGAGCCGGAGCCTGGCCGGGTGGAGTATACCGTGGTCATTTCGGATATGGGTATCGGCATGAGCGAAGAATTTGTCCGGCATATTTTTGAACCTTTCACGAGAGAACACGAGGAGATTAGCAGCGGCTACGAGGGAACCGGTCTCGGTATGTCCATTGTAAAACAGCTGGTGGAAAAGATGGACGGTTCTGCTTCCGTGGAGAGTACGGTCGGGGAAGGTTCTACGTTTACTGTCGTTCTTCCTTTTGCAATTGCCCGTGAGGAGGATATAGCCGGGGACAGTGCCGGGGAAGTACCGGACGATATTTCCGGTACAAGGATCCTGCTGGTTGAGGACAATGAGCTGAATATGGAGATCGCCGAGACGTTTCTGACAGATGCAGGCGCTGTGGTGACAAAGGCGTACAATGGTCAGGAGGCCGTGCAGGTCTTTTCAGACAGTGCACCGGGCGATTTTGAAGTGATCCTGATGGATGTGATGATGCCGGTCATGAACGGTTACGAGGCCACCGGAAAGATCCGCATGCTGGACAGACCCGATGCAAAAACAATCCCGATCATAGCCATGACAGCCAACGCCTTTGCGGAGGACATCGAGGCATCCCACAATGCCGGTATGAACGAACATATCACCAAGCCTCTGGAAATCCCGAAGATGATGGCGGCGATCGCCAGATGTACCAGAAAATAGAAGAATTATGGATATACATGCGTCATCTGCCATTTGCAGCAGCTGGCGCATTTTTCTATAGTACAAAGAAACCGGGATGGCTGGAATGCATCCCGGTGATTGTAACAGAGGGTAGCCACTGTTGTCAGATCAGCTGCAACGTTTTTAAAATATACAGCCATCCCGTCAGTGTAAATGCGCTGAAAAGCGTGGTCAGCATAATAACGCTGGAGCTTAATGTGCCCTCGTGGCCCATATTTTTTGCCATGACAAAGCAGCTGACGGTTGTGGCGGAGCCAAGCATGATGAGAATGGCGATCAGCTCGCTTTCCTGGAAACCGAAATGGATAGCAACGGGCAGAAACAGCGCGCACAGACCGATGAGTTTGATAAATACAGCGCACAGCGACGGACGGATCTTGCCCAGAGCCTTGTGGATATCAAAGGAAGCTCCCATCGCCATCAGACCCAGCGGTGTAGCAGTGTGAGAGATATTCTCCACTGTTTTTTTGAAGATACCGCCATAGGGCAGCCCAAGCATCGACCAGAGCAGACCGGTCACGATACCGATGAGGATCGGGTTTGTAAGGATGCCGTGGATGGTCTTTCTGGCGACGGTTTTATCCAGCTTTCCTTTGCTTTCCGGTGTAAAGACGGAGAGCACGATGACAGCGATGACATTGTACAGCGGTACGCTGCCGATGATCATCAGCGGTGCCATACCGGAATTGCCGTAGATATTTTCAATAAAGGCGATGCCAAGCAAAGCGGCGCTGCTTCGGTAGGAGGACTGGATAAATTCGCCCCGGAGACTTTTATCCTTTAACAGACCGGAAAGCAGAAATACCAGAATAATGCTGAGCAGCGTAGCCACAAAGCAGAAAATGATGAATTTCGGATTCCAGATCTGGGAAAAATCCACGGAAGCCAGATCACCAAACAGGAGCACCGGCAGGGGAACCAGAAAGACAAAGCGGTTCATTTTAGAAGCAAATACGTCATCGATCCATCCAATCTGATGAAAGATAAAGCCGAGGACCATCAGAAGAAAGATGGGGACAGTGGCGTTTAAACTGAAGATAAGATTTTCCATAATACATACCTGACCTTTCGGTATGCCATTGTAGCAGAAAAAAGAGAAAAAAACAGCAGAAAATGGAAAAAAGCTGTAGTAACGGGAAAGAAATCTACGTTATTATAGATGTAACACAGGACAAACAAGTCATAACTCCGGAGGAAAACACATGATACTGTATATGGCTATGCTGGATACCGACGAGGATAAACAGAAATTCTCAGCGGTATACCATAAGTACAGATATTTTCTATGGTATCTTGCTAACGAACGGTTAAAGGATGCCATGCTGGCAGAGGATGCGGTGCAGGAAGCCTTTCTGGCCCTGACCCGGCATATGGACAGGATACAGGAGGTAGATTCTGTATCTACGCGAAATTTTCTCGCAACAATCGTAAAGAACAAGGCGCTGGATATATTGAGAAAACATACCGAAGAGCCTGCAGAGAATCTGCAGGAGGGGACAGATCTGCAGGGAGAGGATGCGCTGGATATGTGTATCTGTCAGGAGGGATACGAAGAAATCTGCAAGGCTATCGCTGCACTGGATGAGATTTATCGCGTAGTTTTTGAATATAAGTATCTGCATGAGCTTTCCGATGGGGAGATAGCGGATCTTTTGGGAATTACGAAAAAGACAGTCAATGTCCGGATCTTCCGGGCCAGAAAGAAGCTGCAGGCCATACTGACACAGACAGGAGGTGCGAAATGACAGAAAAAGCAGAGCACATCTTAAAACAGGCGTTAGGGGAACAGATGGAAAAGGAAGCCATGCAGGTTCCGAAGGAGGACGATATCAGACAACAGCATTCGTTTTCTTCCGGGTTTCTGAAAAGCATGGCAGATATGGTGGATAAGGAAGACAGGGTGATCCATATGAAAGAGACAAAGAAAAAGAGATGGCACTGGCGGCGTTTTATGAAGGTTGTGGCAGTGTGTCTGGTTCTGGTGCTGGTGTTTGGCGCAGGGGCAGCAGTCAGTGATTCTCTGCGGATGGGTTCTTCCAAAGCGGCGATGATGGATGCGACCGGTGAAATGGAAAGCGCCCAGATGGACAGTGCTTACGGGGAAAGTGCTGAGGAAGATTACAGCACGGAGACGGCAGCAGCATCGGATGGAGCCTCTGCCGGGGTGGCTGTAAATAAAGCTGCGGGTGCGACAGCAGACGAGGCGGCATCCGATGAAGTTTCCGATGCGGATACGGTGGAGCAGAAGCTTGTATACACCAGCCGTCTGACGGTGGATACAACCGATTTTGATGCGTATGTGGAGGCTGTCCGGCAGAAGGTCAGTGAGCTGGGCGGCTATATCGAACAGTCGGAGATCAACGGGGATGCCGAAAATGGTGGGCGGAGCCTGTATATGACGATCCGTGTCCCGGCGGATAAGAGAAATGAGCTGACGGATACGGCAAAGAGCAATGCGAAGGTGAGGAGCCAGTCGGAAAGCGTGGAGGATGTGACGCTGGAGTATGTGGATGTGCAGTCGCATATTGAGGCTTTGCAGACGGAGCAGCAGACGCTTCTGGGACTGTTGGAAAAGGCGGATTCGATCGATACGACGCTGGCGATCCAGAATCAGCTGACAGAGGTGCGGTATCAGCTGGAGAGCTACAGTTCACGGCTGAAGGTTATGCAGAATCAGGTGGATTACAGTACACTGGAGCTGAGTGCGTATGAGGTGAACTGGGTGACAGCGACGGAGAAGGATACGTTCTGGACACGGCTGAAGGACAGGTTTGTGGGAAGTCTGACGGCGCTGGGCAACGGGTGTGAAAATGTCGTGCTGTTCGTCCTGGGAGGTCTGCCGATCCTGCTTGCGGTTGGCGTGGCTGTTGTGATTGTTGTACTGATTGTACGGCGCGTGCGTAAAAAATAGGAAATAGGTGACGGACGAAAACGCCCGGTCAGCACCTCATATATATATCTTTCCTCTGCGCTCCGGCTCCGTCGGTCCGAGCCTGTAGTCTCGGACTCTTACTCGCTGAAGTCGCTTGAGGAAAGATATATATATGAGGTGCTGACCGGGTGTTTTCTGGTAGTGGGGAGTTTATGAATTTCATAAAGAAAGTGTGAAATAGAGCGAATCTGTGACACAAACTGCCCAGGGTATGCTATAATGCAACGCAATCGGTAAGACAAATGGAGGCATTATAGTATATGGAAAAAATGTTGTATGGGATCGTGGAAATCGTGACGAAGATCCATAACGGGATCATGACATGGAACGATTCCTTTGAGACGGTTATGACGGATAAGGAGCTGCATTTCTGGGTGATTGGTATTCTGGGGATGCTGATGCTGTTTGTGATCTTTCCGTTGTTTAAGCTGCTGAGTAAGAAGCATGTGCTGGTGATCGCGTGGATTTATGTGTTTACACTGATGATCGTCATTACGTTTGCGATTGAGATCGGTCAGGGGATCACGCATACGGGAACGATGGATTTTGCGGATATCGTGTTTGGCCTGGTGGGCTTTATGGTACTGTTTATCATATTTGCTGTAGTGCGGGCGATTGTTCTGGCAATCATACATCTGCTTTCGCCGAAAAAGGAGAAACGCAGACGCTGACGGGAAGGATTACTGCACATTTTTCCGGAAACTGTCGAGTGTGGGCGGAAAAATAAGGTTTTAGCAAGATTTTACAGGAAGCAAAAGTAGAGTTTTCTTGCAAAAAAGGTAAAAATAAGGTATACTCCTGTCTTTAGTAAGCGTCCGAGGCCTGTAAAGGCGTCTGGATACCGCAGTGGACGCGCAGAAATAGACAAGGATGAGACAGTATGGTTGCCTGGACAAGAGATAAATTTCGCAAATATCCGGACCTCAAAGAGTTTGTGCTGTATGCGCTGTTTGGCATACTGACGGTCGCTGCCAATATCGGGACATTCATGGGGCTTCGTCATTTTGAGATGCCTACGGAATACGCTAATGCGCTGGCATGGCTGATCAGTGTACTGGTTGCCTATACGACCAACCGGATCTGGGTGTTTAAAAGTACATCGGATAATGTATGGAAGGAATTCGGCATGTTTTTCTTTTACCGGTTCCTGACAGGTATTTTTGATGAGATCATTGTTGTGGTTCTGGTGGAAATGACCGGGCCGCCCTCAGCGATGTTCTCCGATGATATCTGGGAGCTTCTGGTAAAGAGCGGTTCCAATGTGATCGTGATTTTGTTAAACTACATATTCAGTAAGAAGAGGATCTTCAAGTAGAAAGCTGTTATACATGGGTGACATGTATGGCAGCTTTCTTTCGTGTTGTCCTGCATATGAAAAATGGTCTGGTAAACCATTTGGCGTAAAAAGAAACGGAAAACGGGCGTTTTTTGTCATACGGTTTCTGCAAAGTACGGACATACTTTTTTTCCCGGCTGCATAGATACTACTAAGCCTGACGGACAAGCTGTGTCGGGCATGTTGAGGTTTAGGGTATCCGCAAAAGAAACGGCGGAGGAAAAGGAGCTTACATGAGAATGAAAACGTGCATAACGATCTGCACGATCGTCAGAAACCGGGAGTATCTGCTGCCCCATGTGTATGAAGCGCTGCTGGCACAGACGAGATTTCACTTTGAATGGCTGATCGTGGATCAGGAGACACAGGGACAGATCCAACTGATGACCGCGGGCTGGTGTGCCCATACGGAACCTTTTGCCGTGCGGGTGGCGGCGTGTAAGGAAAGAGGAAGGACTGCTGCGCTGCAGATGGCGCTGGATGTGGCCCGGGGAGACTATTTCTGTCTGCTGGAGGCGGAGGAATTATTGATCCCGGAGGCGGTGGCGCGGCTTCTGGACTGGCTGGCGCAGATCGAGGGAAATGAACAGCTGATCGGCGTCAGCGGTGCCAAATGTTATCTGGACGGGAGGCCACTGTACAAAAAGGAACCGCGGATCGGTATCCGGGGCTATGTGGACGCCACCTGTCTGGAACGGCAGAAATACGGTCTGGAAACGGAACGGTTTGATGTGATCCGTACGGAAATCCTGCGCCGGTATCCGCTGATGTGCTGTCCGGGGGAGGTGGAAACGCCCTTGCAGCTGACGCTGGATGCACTGGCCATGCAGGGCTACCGGATGCGCTGGTATGCGGAAGCAATATGCCGCGGCGAATATCTCTGCGGCAGTGGAACGCTGTATGAAAGGCGGCAGGAGAGACGCAATCCCATGAGTTATGCGATGCTGTACAATCACAGGCTGGGCTGCAGGGAGCAGGCGTTTGGGCAGCGCTTTGATGCGGCTTGCCGGCATGTGGCGCTGTCCTTATGTGCAAGGCATCCGGAATATATATTTAAAAGCTGCGATAAAAAGCTGTCTCTTCTGGCCTTTCTGCCGGGGATTTTCCTTGCTATCGGACAGCAGCATCCCTTTACATAATGAAACCTGACGAAACCCTCTTAAATAGTTGATGGATATAAAGCTAACTTGAAAATCAAAATGAATTTGACAGTTTTTTGAAATTAAGCTATAATTTATGCATAGATGTGATGAAATCTGACAATTAGAAAACTCTATTGGCGTTGTTTGAAAAAGAGAGGGAAAACAAATGTTAAAAGCAGGCGACTATGTGGTACATTCCATGGAGGGCGTGTGTGAAGTCAAATCCATTGTAGAGATGCCAAAGGGCAGAGAGCGCGTCAGCTATTACCAGCTCAGCTCCTGGCCGGACGGCAAGACAACCGTATATGTTCCGGTCAGGCATGATTCGGACAGGGGCGCAAGACTCAGAAGCGTACTTTCCAGAGAAGAGATGCAGCAGGTATTTGAAAGTATCCTGCATGATGAACAGGAGTGGATCAGTGATATCAGCACCCGGCAGGAATGGATGCTGGATATCATGAAGGAGGGGAATCCATACAAGATGGCGCGTATGACCCGTATGCTGATGAAGAAGGATCTCGAAAAACCTCTTGGCAGTCGTGATAAAGCAACACTTCTTACCGCACAGAAAGTCCTGTTTTCAGAAATCGCTATCGTAACTAACAAGGACTACCGGACGGTACTTTCCAGTATCAAGCAGAGTCTCCGCTCCCCGGAGGATGATCCGCAGCTTATCTAATCGAATATTTTTCATAAAACAGCCTTTTTCCCATAGAAATTAGCTTCGGAACTTTACAAGCATGAAGTTAAATGATAAAATTTATAGGATTTTTAAGATCTCTATATACAAAGGAAACAGGCTGCTTTTGCGTCTGGGGAGGAATATTATGAAAAAGGTTGTAAAGTTCGGCGGAAGTTCGCTGGCCAGTGCAGCACAGTTTGAAAAGGTAGGAAAGATCATCCGTGCGGAGGACAGCAGACGTTATGTTGTGCCGTCTGCCCCGGGCAAACGCTTTTCTTCCGATATCAAGGTAACCGATATGCTGTATGGCTGCTATGCTAGGGCAGAAAAGGACGAGGATTTCACAGAAGAACTGGCTCAGATCAGTGCCAGATATCAGGAGATCATCGACGGCTTAAAGCTGAATCTGTCTCTGGCAGATGCTTTTGCAAAGATCGAGAAGGATTTTAAGGCAAAGGCAGGTATCCAGTATGCTGCTTCCCGTGGTGAGTTTTTAAATGGTATGGTGATGGCTGCCTATCTGGGCTATGCTTTTATTGATGCGGCAGATGTGATCCGCTTTTTTGAGGACGGTTCACTCGACAGTGAGACAACCAATCGTCTTTTGGCCGATGCGCTGGATAAGCAGGAATATGCCGTAATCCCGGGATTTTACGGTGCTGATGCTAATGGTGTTGTCCGTACCTTCTCCCGTGGCGGTTCTGATATCACAGGCTCTCTGGTAGCCCGTGCGATAAAAGCGGATATGTATGAGAACTGGACAGACGTTTCCGGCTGTCTCGTGACTGACCCGCGTATCGTGGACAATCCGATGCCGATTGAGGTGATCACTTACAGAGAGCTCCGTGAGCTGTCCTACATGGGTGCTTCCGTACTCCATGAGGATGCGATCTTCCCGGTCCGCTCCGAGGGTATTCCGATCAATATCCGCAATACCAATGCGCCGGAGGACAAGGGTACGATGATCGTTGGCGATACCTGTACCAAGTCCGACTATATCATCACCGGTATTGCCGGTAAGAAGGGCTTTGCCTCTGTAACGATCGAAAAGGATATGATGAATGCCGAGGTTGGCTTTGGCCGCAAGGTACTGCAGGTGTTTGAGGAGAATGGTATTTCCTTTGAGCATATGCCGTCCGGTATCGATACGATGACGATCCTGGTACACGAGACAGAGTTTGAGGAGCATGAGCAGAAGGTGCTGACCGGTATCCAGAAGGCCGTTCATCCGGATCATATTTCTCTGGAAGCTGATCTGGCGCTGATCGCTGTTGTGGGTCGTGGCATGAAGTCCGCCCGTGGTACAGCAGGCCGTATCTTCTCCGCATTGGCACATGCCCATGTCAATGTCAAGATGATCGATCAGGGCTCCAGTGAGTTAAATATTATCATCGGTGTGGAAAATAACGATTTTGAGACCGCAATCCGTGCGATCTACAATATTTTTGTATTATGTAAATTATAATGCAGGGGGATTTTAACGTATGAAGAGAGTATTACTGAAGTTAAGCGGCGAGGCACTTGCCGGAGAAAAGCACACAGGCTTTGACGAGCCGACAGTCACTGTCGTTGCAAAGCAGGTAAAACAGCTGGTCGATGAGGGTATCGAGGTCGGTATCGTGATCGGCGGCGGCAATTTCTGGCGTGGACGCACCAGCGAGACGATTGACCGCCCGAAGGCTGACCAGATCGGTATGCTGGCTACGATCATGAATTGTATCTATGTGTCCGAAATTTTTCGTTCCGTGGGTATGCAGACAGAGGTTATGACACCGTTTACCTGCGGCGCGTTTACAACACTGTTCTCAAAGGATGCCGCAGTGGCAGCCTTAGGGCAGAAAAAGGTTGTATTCTTTGCCGGTGGTACAGGCCATCCGTATTTTTCTACCGATACAGCAACTGTACTGCGTGCGATCGAGATCGAGGCTGAGACGATTCTGTTAGCCAAAGCCATCGACGGTATCTACGACAGTGATCCGAAGACAAATCCGCAGGCGAAGAAGTACGATGAGATCTCCATTCAGGAGGTTATCGACCAGAGACTGGCCGCTATGGATCTGTCTGCTTCCATCATGTGTATGGAAAACAAGATGCCGATGCTCGTATTCCTGTTAAATGAGGAAAACAGCATTGTGCGTGCAGCAAAAGGTGATATCAACGGTACAAAGGTGACCGTATAATAGAGGACTGTGGACTGACAGGCCCATTTTAAGGAGGACGATGTAATGAACGAGAAAATCAAAGTATATGAGACCAAGATGGGAAAGACGATTGCCAATCTGGAATCTGAGTTCGGCGCCATCCGTGCAGGACGTGCCAATCCGCATGTACTGGACAGACTGACGGTAGACTATTATGGAACACCGTCTCCGATCCAGCAGGTAGCCAATGTTTCCGTACCGGAGCCGCGTATCATCCAGATCCAGCCGTGGGAGAGCAAGATGATCCGTGAGATCGAGAAGGTTATTATGACATCCGATCTGGGTATCAATCCGACCAACGATGGCAAATCTATCCGTCTGGTATTCCCGGAGCTGACTGAGGAGCGTCGTAAGGATCTGGTTAAGGATATCAAGAAAAAAGCGGAGGCCGCCAAGGTTGCGATCCGTAATATCCGCCGTGATGCGAATGATATGCTGAAGAAGCTGGGTAAGACGGATGATGTATCTGAGGATGAGATCAAGGATATGCAGGATCAGGTGCAGAAGGTGACTGACAAGTATATCAAAGAAGTGGATGAGATGACTGAGGCTAAGTCTAAGGAGATTATGACGGTTTAAGTCTTTGAGAAGGTGATGTCCAGCCGACTTTCCGACAGCCGTTCATCTGTCCGTATGTCTGCGCGCTCCGCCTGCGCCGGTCCGAGCCTGGGGTCTCGGACTCTTGCTCGGGAAAGTCGCTTGCATACATATGGACAGATGAGCGTCTGCCGGAAAGTCGGCTGGACTGTTTCATGAAGTGGAGATAGTAGAATGATAGAGGATAAAGATCTGAAGATTCCGGAGCATGTGGCGATCATTCTGGATGGGAATGGTCGGTGGGCCAGAGCTAAGGGGATGCCGCGGTCGTATGGGCATGTGAAGGGATGTGACAATCTGGAGAAGATCAGTGATGTGGCCATTGAGGTGGGGATCAAGTATCTGACGGTGTACGCGTTTTCTACGGAGAACTGGAAGAGATCCCAGGAGGAGATCAACGGGTTGATGAAGCTGTTCCGCCAGTATCTGAAGAAGTGTAAGAAGATGGCGGACAAGAACCATATGCGGATCACGGTGCTGGGGGATCCTTCGGCGTTTGATGAGGATATTCAGGAGAGTATCCGCGAGGTGCAGGAGTATTCGGCGCAGTATGATGAGCATTTCTTCCAGATTGCATTAAATTATGGCAGCCGGGATGAGATTAAGAGAGCTGTGAATAAGATTGCGGATGATGTGCGTGCGGGTAAGATCACGGGCGAGATTTCGGAGGATATGATCGCTTCGTATCTGGACACGGCGGGACTGCCGGATCCGGATCTTCTGATCCGTACGAGCGGAGAGCAGCGGCTTTCCAATTATCTGCTGTGGCAGCTGGCGTACACGGAGTTTGTATTTACGGACGTAGCGTGGCCGGATTTCCACAGGGAGGAGCTGATGGATGCGATCCGTCAGTACAATCACAGAGACAGAAGATATGGCGGGGTGAAGTAATATGTTTAAAACGAGACTGATCAGTGGTATCGTGTTGGTGCTGATTGCGCTTCTGACGATCTGTTCCGGCGGTATCATTCTGTTTATGACGCTTCTGGCCGTATCTTTGATCGGTATGCAGGAGCTGTACCGGGTGATGAAGGTGCGAGAGGATCATTTCACCGTGCTCGAAATGGCCGGATATCTGGGAATTATCGGGTATTATCTGTGTCTGTGGTTTGCACCGGAGTTTCAGCTGATGGAGCTTCTGGGCGCTCTGGTACTGATTATGTTTGTGTATGTATTTACCTACCCGAAGTTCCATGCGGAACAGATCATGGCAGCGATGTTTGGCATCCTGTATGTGGGTGTGATGCTGTCCTTTATTTTCCAGACGAGACAGCTGGATGGCGGCGCTTTCCATGTATGGCTGATCTTCTTTGCTTCCTGGGGCTGCGATACCTGTGCATACTGTGTGGGTAAGCTGATCGGAAAGCATAAGATGACGCCGGTCTTAAGTCCGAAAAAATCCGTAGAGGGTGCTATCGGCGGTGTTGTCGGTGCAGCGCTTCTGGGTGGTATTTATGCAGCAGCGACCGGCGGCGTGATCTGGGAATATGCACTGATCTGTGCGGTCGGCGGTCTGATCTCCATGGTGGGTGATCTGGCGGCTTCCGCGATCAAGAGAAATCAGGGCATCAAGGATTATGGCACGCTGATCCCGGGCCATGGCGGTATTCTGGACCGGTTTGACAGTGTGATCTTTACAGCGCCGATCATTTATTTCCTGTGTGTGGTACTGTAACAGGCAAAAAAAGAAAATACTTATAGTTTTTTTAGAATTTATACACAGGATAGTCTTATTTTAAGGCTATCCTGTTTGTGCACAGGATGAAAAGGGCCTGGCGAAACATAAGTTTTTCGTGTGGCCGCTGTCATTTTGCTATGCCTTGAATGAATGGAGAGAAACATGAGAAAAATAGCTATTATGGGTTCTACCGGCTCGATCGGTACACAGACTCTGGATGTAGTGAGAGAAAATAAAGATATCGAGGTTGTTGGCTTAAGTGCCGGCAGCAATATTGATCTTCTGGAAAAGCAGATCCGGGAATTTCAGCCGAAGCTGGCGGTTATGGGAAATGAGAAGCTGGCCACAGATCTGAAAACAAGGATTGCGGATCTTCCGGTAAAGGTAAGCTTCGGCATGGACGGCTTACTGGAGCTGGCCCGGATGGAGGAGAGCGAGATCCTTGTGACGGCGATCGTGGGTATGATCGGTATCCGTCCGACGGTGGCAGCGATTCAGGCAGGGAAGGATATCGCCCTGGCCAATAAAGAGACGCTGGTTACCGCAGGACACATCATCATGCCGCTGGCTGAGGAATATCATGTACAGATCCTCCCGGTGGACAGTGAGCACAGTGCCATTTTCCAGGTGTTGCACGGTGAGAACCGGGCGCAGGTGAGCCGCCTTTTGATCACAGCCTCCGGCGGCCCGTTCAGGGGAAAAAAGACAGCGGATCTGGAAAAGGTAACGGTACAGGACGCCTTAAAGCATCCGAACTGGGCGATGGGCCGGAAGATTACGATCGATTCCGCCACGCTGGTCAATAAGGGTCTTGAGGTGATGGAGGCAAAATGGCTGTTCGGCATGGATCTGGATCATATCGATGTTGTGGTGCAGCCAAAGAGCATTATCCATTCAATGGTGGAATTTATGGACGGCACTGTAATCGCCCAGCTGGGTACGCCGGATATGAAGCTGCCGATCCAGTATGCCCTGTATTATCCGGAAAGGCGGTATCTGCCGGGTGCGCGTCTGGACTTTAAGACGCTGACGGAGATTACCTTTGAAGTGCCGGATATGGAGACGTTTAAGGGACTGCCGCTGGCAATGGAGGCTTCGCGAAAGGGCGGTTCGATGCCGACAGTCTTTAATGCGGCAAATGAGCGGGCTGTGGCGGCTTTTCTGGATGAGAAGATCCGTTTTCTGGATATTTACACACTGATCGAAGAGGCGATGGCGGCACATACGGTGATCGATCATCCGGATCTGGAGCAGATCCTTGCGACGGAGAAGGAAGCGGAAGATTTTGTAGACGCATGGATTGAGCGTCATTAAACAGCAGGAGGCATTTTAAGTTTGAGCATTATTTTAGCAATTATCATTTTCAGCGTACTGGTTCTGTTCCATGAATTTGGTCATTTCCTGTTTGCAAAGCTGAGCGGGATCACGGTACTGGAATTTTCCTTAGGTATGGGACCGAAGCTTTTCAGCTTCACAAAGGGCGGCACGGTCTACAGCCTGAAATTACTGCCGTTGGGCGGTTCCTGTATGATGGAGGGCGAGGACGAGGACAACGAAGGGCCGGGTTCCTTTAACAACGCCCCGATCTGGGGACGTATCGCTACGGTGGCAGCGGGCCCGCTGTTTAACTTTATTCTGGCCTTTGTGATCTCCGTTGTCGTTGTGGGTATGACCGGATACAGTCTGCCGACTGTTACGGAGGTAACGGCAGGATCCGCAGCGGAAAAAGCCGGACTGAAGGAGGGGGATCTGATCACTTCCTTTAACGGATATGGTACATCCATCACCAATGATCTGTATACCTATCTGTCCATCGAAGGCGTAGATGCGAAGGGCGTCGATCTTAAAGTAAAGCGTGACGGCGAAAAGCTGACGATCCATTATATACCGGACAGTCAGGTGCGCTATATGCTGGGCTTTACCTATTATCAGGATGAAAATGAGGCACAGATCGGTTCTGTAACCTTGAACGGGGCAATGTATGCAGCCGGATTGCAGGCCGGGGATGTGATCTGTGAGATCAACGGTACGGTGATCAATACCGGTGCCGAGCTGCAGGCGTATATGGAAGCCCATCCGCTGGATGGCTCCGAGATGGAGATCAGCTATGTCCGCGGCAGCAAGGTCAAAACGGTAAAGGTTATGCCGACAGAAACAACGTATGCGGAGCCCGGTTTCAGCTACAATGGTGCTTACGAAAAGGGCGGTGTGCTGGCTACCCTGAAATACGGCTTTATGGAGATGAAATACTGGATCAAGACGACGATCCTGAGCCTGAAAATGCTCGTGACCGGTCAGGTGTCCGTCAATGAACTGTCCGGCCCGGTCGGTATCGTGACAACGATCGATACCTCCTATAAAGAGAGCCGTTCCTACGGCCTGGCAGCAACAGTGGCTACGATGCTGAATATGATGATCCTGCTGTCCGCCAACCTTGGCGTCATGAACCTCCTGCCGATCCCAGCACTGGACGGCGGCCGTCTCGTATTCCTAGTCATCGAGGCCATCCGCAAGAAACCAATCAACCGGGAGATCGAAGGCCGGATCCACTTTACGGGCTTTGCACTGCTGATGCTGCTGATTTTGTATGTCAGTGTGCATGATGTGATGAAGCTGTTTTAAGAGAAAAATAAACAGAGATATAGAACAGACATTTTATTGTAAGGATAGAATGTCTGTTTTTTTGCCTGTGCACCCGGCGGCGCACGTTTCTAATCGGTGGAAGTCTTTTTTAGTGTTGCCTGTAACAGATTTGTACATGAAAATATACATAAAGATTCTATGATTTGAGAAAAAATGTGGGGAAATGGTAAGTTTATATTGTACAGGAACAGGAGATACCTTTATAATAAAAATAGTATAGTATATGTACAAATTTGGGGGAAACAGGAGAAAAACGAATGAGAAAAGAGTGGAAAAAGGCGGCTAAGAGCAGCCTGAAAAGCATTACTGGATACTGGTGGTGCTGTGTCTGTTTGCGTCATTCCTGGGGATTGAATACGGTATGTCCTTTGCCGCTGTTCATGCACAGATGCCGCAGACCAATGCAGAGGAAATTTTTACGGACATGCTGAAGGATGAGGATGCGGCAAAGGAAGCGGTGGCGGCTTCTGAAGCGGATATTTCAGAGCCATGATACAAATGCGTATCTTGGCCGTTCCAGAGGCGTGCTTTCCATGGTACTAAATTCCTATTCGTCGGGAAGTTTTATCGTGGCAGCCGGTGATGCTGTTAGAAATATGACGGGATCCGGCAGTGTCTATCTTGTGCTGATGATCCTTGGTGGTCTGGCTGTGTACTGCTTTGTCTGGCTGTTTATCAAGGAAACGTATCTGATCATTATGCGGCGTATTGTTCTGGAATGCCGTACCTATGATAAGGTGTTGATACAGCGTTTCCTGTATCCGGTGCAGACCAGACAGTGGCCGCGGATGGCATGGGTAATGTTTGTGAAATCCGTGTACCAGTATCTGTGGTCGCTGACTGTTATTGGTGGCTTCATTAAACAGTATTCCTACAGTATGGTGCCGTACATTATGGCGGAGAATCCGACACTCGGTGCCAATGAAGCCATTACCCTGTCCAGAAAGATGATGAAGGGTCATAAGTGGGAATATTTTGTGGCTGATCTGAGTTTTATCGGCTGGGGGCTGTTAAATATCATTACGCTGGGTCTCTCCGGTATCTTTTATTCCAACCCGTACAAGGCAGCTTTCTTCGGAGAATTTTATGCCTATGTAAGAAAACAGGCAAAGGACGGACAGATTCCGGGAGCGCAGGCATTAAGTGATACGTTCCTGTTTGAAAAACCGGCCAGAGAAAACGTGGCCGCTGCCTATCCGGATCTTGTGGAGTTTGTTGGCAGCCAGGCAGGCGGCAAAGTACCGGCACCGAAAGGCTTCTTGGGTATGCTGTCCAGAGTGTTTGGTATTGTTCTGGTGCAGTCGGATGAAATTCTGGCCTACGAAAGACAGAGAGCAGATTCCTATAAGCTGAAACAGAGTCAGGAAATCCTGACAGGCGAAGTATATCCGGGCCGCATGGCACCGGCTCCGACGGCGCATAAGGTGACCTCAACTTCTAATCTGCTGCCGACAAAGAGCTATACGGTAGTCCATCTGATCCTGATGTTCTTTATCTTTTCCATGATCGGATGGATCTGGGAGGTCAGCCTGCATCTGATTTCCGATGGTGAATTTGTCAATCGTGGCGTCCTGCACGGACCGTGGCTGCCGATCTATGGTACAGGCGGTATTCTGATCCTCATTGTATTAAAGAGCCTCAGGGAGAAACCGGCAGCTGAATTTATTGCCGCCGTTATCCTGTGTGGTTGTGTAGAATATTTTACAGCATGGAATCTGGAAATGACGCACAATGGACAGAAATGGTGGGATTATTCCGGATACTTCCTGAATCTGCATGGATGTATCTGTGCGGAAGGTCTGCTGGTCTTTGGCCTTGGAGGACTGGCGATCGTGTACCTGCTGGCACCGTTTCTGGATAACCTGCTGCACAAGGTCAATGTCAAAGTGCTGGCTGTGATCGCAGCTGTATTACTGGTGGCGTACATCGGAGATCAGATGTATTCGTCAAAGCATCCGAATGAAGGAAAGGGAATTACCAGCACCTCGATTGAGAGAGTTGTAGAGTATGATGTGACGCTGCAGGCGTAGATAAGAAGTTTATAGAAAAATAGTCAGATATTTTTCGAACAAAGGAACCGTTCGTGTCATTAGAACTGAAAATCTGATGATGGGGCGGTTCTTTTATGTGTAGAGATAGAATGTCTGCTTCTTTATGAAATTTGTAACCATGGAAAAGATACTAAATTAACACATAATATATAAAACGTGAAAATATAGAGAAATATATAAATAAAAACGTGAAATAATAGAATAAAATAGAATGAAAAACGTGATAACTAAATTGACAGATATCAATACTTCGTGATAAGTTATGTTTAAGGGAGGGATAGTATGTATTTAAAACGAAAAATAGATGATTATCTGCTGGAGTGGAAAAATAAAAAGGATAAACTTCCCTTAATTGTAAAGGGAGCAAGGCAGATTGGAAAAACGGAATCGATTTTTCATTTTGCGAAAGAAAATTACACGAATATTGTCAGTATTAACTTTGTGTTAGAACAAAAATACAAAACTATATTGAGCGATGGATATGGTGTAGATGAAATTATAAAAAATATCTCTTTGATAGATCCTTCAAAGCGGTTTATACCAAATGAAACATTGTTTATTTTTGATGAGCTTCAGGAGTTTCCGGACATAGCAACATCTTTGAAAGCATTCAAAATAGACGGCAGATTTGATGTGATCTGTAGTGGTTCTTTGCTTGGTATAAATTACAGACAGATTCACAGTAACAGTGTGGGGTATAAGACCGACTACGAAATGTATTCCATGGATTTTGAAGAATTTTTATGGGCAAAAGGCTATACGGATGTTCAGATTTTGGAAATACTGAAACATATGCAGGATGGGGTGCCTTTTTCAGAGACTGAGCTGATGGTATATAAGGCACTGTTTCTGGATTACTGTGTGCTTGGTGGAATGCCTGCGGTTGTGTGCAGATATATAGAGAGCAATACGTTTTCTGATACACTTGAGATACAGATACAGATACAGCTGGATTATGAAGAAGATATCAGAAAATATGCTCACGGATTGGATCAGACAAAAATTGTCAGTGTATACCGGAGTGTACCTGCACAGCTGGCAAAAGAAAATAAGAAATTCCAGTTGAGCAAAATTGATAAAAAAGCCAGAAGTCGTGAGTATATGGGGTGCATAACCTGGTTGGAGGATGCAGGTGTCATATCGGTGTGTTATTGTCTGGAGTACCCGGAACTCCCGTTAAAAGGAAATTATGATGAGTCAAAATTTAAAATTTATTATCCGGACACGGGGTTATTGATTGCATCGTTAGATGAAGAAGCACAGGAAGATTTGAGAGCCAATAAGAATCTGGGCGTGTATAAGGGTGCTTTATATGAGAATTTTGTTGCAGAAGCTTTTAGCAAGCAGGGGTTAGGATTATATTATTACAAAAAAGAAAATGCCACTTTGGAAGAAGATTTCTTTGTGAGAACAAAAGATGCTCTGGTTCCGGTAGAGGTAAAAGCAAATACAAATCGTTCGAAATCTTTGCGCAGATTAATAGATGGAGACAGCTACAGTGATATTGGCTGGGGGATAAAGCTGGCAGACAGTAATATCGGGATAGAACAGGGGATTCATACGTTTCCATATTTCTGTGCTTTTTTAGTAAAACGGTATTTAAAAGATTTTAATCTATATCCGTGTAACGATTGAGGTTAGAAAGATGCGGATCAAAAATGCCATGGTCTATACCAGAGACCATAAATTTGAAAAAGCAGATATACGAGTGGAAAATCAGTATATAGTAGAAGTTACGCCATGTGAGAGTTGTATGCAGGAGAAAGCGGCTGGATTGTCTGATGCAGATGTTCATGGGGGAGATTCCCCAGAGATTGATGCAGAGGGCCTTTATGCAATTCCGGGTCTTGTGGACATACACCTTCACGGTGCTGTGGGACATGATTTTTGTACAGCAACGGTGGATGAACTGAAAAAAATAGCAGAATATGAAGTGAGACATGGCATTCTTGCTATCTGTCCGGCTACGATGTCTTACAGCGAGGAAATCCTTGGCAATATCATGGACAAAGCCCGGTTATATAAACAAAGGCATGACATAGCAAATCAGATGCTAAGTACAGAGGATGATACGATGCGTGCTGATCTGGTCGGTATCCATATGGAGGGCCCGTTTATCAGTCGAAAAAAAGCCGGAGCACAGAATCCGGCGTATATTCAGCCAGCAGATATAGGAATGTTTCGGCGGCTGCAGGAACGAAGCGGCGGTCTGATCCGGTTGCTGGATCTGGCACCGGAGACTGACGGGGCCATAGCGTTTATCGAACAATGCCACAGGGAAGTGAAAATTTCACTGGGCCATACCTGCTGTACCTACGAAACGGCCAAAGAAGCTTTCGGGAAGGGAGCGACTCATCTGACACATCTGTACAACGCCATGCCGGACATCGGACACAGAGAGCCTGGCCCGATTCTGGCAGCAGTGGAGGCTGGGGCAGAGGCAGAGCTGATCGCAGACGGTATCCATAATCACCCGGCCGCTGTGCGCCTGGCGTTTCAGCTGTTTGGTGGTGAACGACTCATTCTGATTTCCGACAGCATGGAAGCCACAGGGCTTCCCGATGGCATATATCAGCTGGGAGGTCAGAGCGTTACCGTGAAAGGAAAAGAAGCCGTACTGACAGACCATCCGGACACGATCGCTGGAAGCGTAACGAATCTGTACGACTGTATGGTCAACTGCGTACAGCATATGGGTATTCCTCTGGAGGATGCCATACGTGCGGCCACAGAAAATCCGGCGAGAGCAATAGGAATAGATGATGTGTATGGAAAAATTGCACCGGGGTATCGGGCGGATATTGTGTTGATAGATCAGAATATGAAAATCCAGAGGATTATAAACAAAGGAAAAGTGTATTAAAGTGGTTTGTGCACAGGGAGGAGAGCCAGAGAATCTCATTTTTCTCTGCCCTCCTTTTGACATATGAAACAGGTAGTAGTATGTTTATAACGGTGTTGCATAACACTGTTACGGAGGTAGAATGGCTAAACCAATAGAAGGAGTTTCAGAAAAGATTCTGGCATGTGCCAAAGCAGAATTTCTGGAGAGAGGTTATGCAGATGCATCGCTTCGTACGATTGCAGCGAAGGCAGATACGACGACGGGATCGATTTATTCCCGTTTTGGCGGTAAGGAGGGACTGTTCAGCGCGATCGTTGAACCGGCGGTTCAGGAGTTTACCGAGATTTTCCTGCGGAGGCAGGAGACGTTTCATGCGGTGGATGAAAAGGAACAGGCCGGACAGATGCGTAACTATGTGCAGCACGGCATGGATGAGATCCTTGTGTGTATGTACGGGCATTTTGAAGAATTTCAGCTTTTGCTGGATGCTTCCTACGGTACGAAGTATCAGCATTTTGTCGATCATCTGGTAGAGATCGAGACGGAGTACACCTACAAATTTATGCAGGCGATCCAGTATGAAAATGCGGGTGAGGCGGAAGTGCCGGAGGATTTTATCCACATTATGACGACAGCGATGTTTGAGAGTATTTTTGAAGTCGTTCGGCATAAGATGCCGATCGAGAAGGCAAAAGGATATCTCAAAATGCTGGAAAAATATCATTTTGGCGGCTGGAATGCGGTGATGAATTTTTTGCCGCAGGAAACGGAAAAAGAGTGATCTGCAAACCGGATGTGGACAAGAGACACAAACGGGAGCGCAGTGCAAAGGATAAAGCAGGGCTGTCCGGGTGCAGCAGTACAGGACAGCCTTTTTTGAAATCCATGGTTAGCAAAATCTAATATCTGTGAGCGTTATGTAATAAAGGTTCCCAGCCACAGACTTTGTGAGATGCACAAAGCCCGGCAAAGAAAACTATGACAGAAAAGAGGAAAAGCATGAAGAAAAAGAGTTCGATTGCAAGACTTTTCGAGTATGCGGGAAGCTATCGCTATTTGACGATACTTTCCTGGATACTGTCGGTGGTCAGTGCGTGGATCGCGCTTGTACCATTTTATTACATCTGGAGGATCATCAAAGAGGTGCTGGCCGTTGCACCGGATTACAGCCAGGCGCAGCATCTGTCCAGCTATGGCTGGTCAGCCGTGGGATTTGCCCTGTTATCGATGATCACGTACATATGTGCACTGATCTGCTCCCATATCGCGGCCTTCCATGTGCAGGCAGTGATGCGTTCCCAGATGATGCATCATATCGTCACACTGCCGATAGGCTTTATGGACAGAGAGGGCAGTGGTAAGATCCGCAAGGTTGTCAATGAATGCAGTGCTTCCACGGAAACATATCTGGCGCATCAGCTGCCGGACCAGGCGGGGGCTTATGCGACACCGGTGGGACTTCTTGTGCTGCTTCTGGCGTTTGACTGGCGGCTTGGACTGCTCAGCCTTGTGCCGGTAGTGCTGGCTTTCCTGATCATGGGCTCCATGACCGGCAAGAAGATGGAAGCAAAGATGAAGGAATACCAGAATGCGCTGGAAGAGATGTCGAGTGAGGCGGTAGAGTATGTCCGCGGTATCCCGGTTGTCAAGACCTTTGGCCAGTCGGTATTTTCTTTCAAGCGTTTCCGGGATTCCATCAAAAAATATGAGAAATGGACGATTGCCTATACGCTGGATCTGCGTCTGCCGATGGTCTTTTACACGACGATCATCAATGCGGTATTTGCGGTGCTGATCGCTACGGCCTTTTTCTTTACGGCGAGCGATGCGTATCTGTTAAATCTGCTGTTTTATATTATTATCACACCGATCATCACGGTGACACTGAATAAGATCATGTTCTCCAGCGAAAATAAAATGATCGTGGCCGATGCTCTGGCAAGAATCGATGACATTATGGATCGCAAACCGTTGCCGGAGACAGCGGAGAAAAAAGAGGTCGCAGAAAATTCTGTAGAGTTTGATCATGTGACTTTCCGGTACGAAAATGCTGAAAAAGATGCCCTGCATGAGATCAGTCTTGAAATCGGAGAGGGCGAGCATGTTGCCTTTGTCGGTCCTTCCGGCGGTGGTAAGACGACACTGGCGAGTCTGGTGGCCCGTTTCTTTGACACGACAGAGGGCACGGTGCGTATCGGTGGTGTGGATGTGCGGGATATCCCGTCTGCAGAGCTGATGAACCGGGTATCCTTTGTATTCCAGGACAGTAAGCTTTTGAAAATGTCAATCCTTGATAATGTCCGCATGGGCAGAAAGGATGCGACAAGGGAAGAAGTCATGGAAGCACTGAAAAATGCCCAGTGCGAGGATATCATCGAGAAGCTGCCGCAGGGCATCGATACGGTGATCGGAAGCAAGGGAACCTATGTTTCCGGCGGTGAAATGCAGCGTCTTTCCATTGCACGGGCCATGCTGAAAAATGCACCGATCCTGATCCTTGACGAGGCTACCGCCTTTGCGGATCCGGATAATGAGGCGAAGGTACAGGAGGCGTTCTCGCGGCTTTCGGAGGGTAAGACCGTGATCATGATTGCACACAGACTGTCTTCGGTTGTGAGTGCGGATCGGATCTGTGTCCTGAAAGATGGCGAGATCGAGGAATCCGGTACACATGATGAATTGCTGAAAAAGCAGGGACTGTATGCCCATATGTGGGATGCCTATAATCAGTCTGTCCGTTGGAAGGTAGGTGCATAGATCATGACGTTAAAAGAAAAATTACAGCATAAATATGCGCTGTCCGAGCAGGGCGCAAAGGATATGTTAAAAGCATTCGTATCTGTCACTGTATCGGATATCGTTCTGATGTTTCCGGTAGGTATGCTGTATCTGCTGGTGAAAAGCTATATGGAGCATACGCTGGAGGGCAAGGGCGTGCTGTTTGGCGTCGGTTGTCTGATCTGCCTGCTGCTGATCGGTGTGACGACATATATCCAGTATAATGCCACGTTTTTGTCCACCTATGTGGAGAGTGGCGTGCGCCGGATTTCTCTGGCAGAAAAGCTGAGAAAGATCCCGCTGTCCTTCTTTGGGAAAAAGGATCTTGCCGATCTGACAAGTACGATCATGGCGGACTGTGCGACGCTGGAAACAGCGTCTTCCCACTGGATTCCGGAGCTTGTGGGTGCCTGCATTTCTACGGCACTGGTAGCGATCAGCCTGTTTTTCTTTGACTGGAGAATGGCGCTGGCGGCACTCTGGGTATTGCCGATCGCTTTCTTGATCGTATTTTTCTCCGGTAATGTCCAGAGAAAGGCGGTTGGCCGTCAGATGGAGCTGAAAATGGCGTGTGCGGACGGTATGCAGGAGTGTCTGGAGACGGTTCGTGACCTGCGGGCCAACAATGCACAGGAAGAATATATGAAAGGGCTGGACAAAAAGATCCGGGATGTGGAAAAGCATGCGATCGTAACGGAGCTTACCGCAGCGGTATTCGTATCCAGTGCCCAGATGGTGCTGAAATTCGGTATCGCCACAACAGCGCTGACCGGCAGTGTTTTGCTGGCACAGGGAAAGCTGGATGTACTGACCTTCTTTATGTTTCTGCTTCTTGTATCCCGGCTGTATGATCCGATGCAGATTTCTTTACAGAATCTGGCGGCGATCATTTCCGCGGATGTACAGTGTAAGCGTATGGATGAGATTTTGTCCCATGAGACACAGACGGGAAAGGAAGAACTGTCCAATACTGGCTGTGATGTGGAATTTTCTCATGTGGGATTTGCCTACAATGACAGAGAGGATGTCTTAAAGGATGTTACATTTACAGCGAAGCAGGGCGAGGTTACGGCGCTGATCGGACCGTCCGGCGGTGGCAAGACTACGGTGTCAAGACTGGCTTCCCGGTTCTGGGATATCCAGAAGGGCAGGATCACTGTGGGCGGTATGGATATTTCCAGGATTGATCCGGAGACGTTGATGTCACTGTATGCGATTGTATTCCAGGATGTGACGCTGTTTAATAATACGATTATGGAAAATATCCGGATCGGTAAGCAGGATGCGACGGATGAAGAGGTCATTGCGGCGGCTAAACTGGCGCATTGTGATGAATTTGCTGAGAAGCTGCCGGATGGCTGGCATACGATGATCGGTGAGAATGGTTCAGAGCTGTCCGGTGGTGAGAGACAGAGAATCTCGATTGCGCGTGCTTTCTTGAAGGATGCGCCGATTATTTTGCTGGATGAGGCTACGGCTTCGCTGGATGTGGATAATGAGACGCTGATCCAGGAGTCGCTGTCGAGACTGATCAAGGATAAGACGGTGTTGATCATTGCGCACAGGATGCGTACAGTAGCGGAAGCAGACAAAATCGTTGTGTTAAAAGACGGCATTGTGGCCGAGCAGGGTGCACCGGCTGAATTGGAGAAGCAGAAGGGGATCTATCAGCATATGATGGAGACGCAGATGCAGGCGGCTGGATGGCAGATGTAGAAAAAACATATTGACATTTTTATGAAAAGTATGTATTCTATAACTAGATTTATAGTTCGGAGAGTTCCTGCCATATAAGTGGAAGATTTTCAACTCGGGAGAGCTCCTGCCATATAAGTGGAGAATTTTAAACGGAGAGAGAGCATGTATGTGCTCTCTTTTTCTGTTTTTACAAAGGCATATAAGCTGTCCTATGTATACTATAATTAAGAAGAAAACTGTGTCCTGTGTGGAGATATAAATGAATAAGGAAAGATATAGAGACAACAGCTTCTGGAGAGCTATGCAGACAGAGGACGAGAATGAGGGACAGCTGTATGTGCAGGTGACGTCGCGGATCGACAACCGTCCGATACGGGGAGCGAGCGTCACGATATCCTTCACCGGAGAACCGGATAGTACCGTGGCTGAGCTGACCACCGATGAATCCGGCCAGACAGCACCGATCGAACTCGAAACACCCCCCGAAAGCTACAGTCTGTCGCCGGATCAGGAGCAGCAGCCCTATGCAGAATATACCATTCGTGTTACAGCTTCCGGCTACGAATCTATAGACGTCAGCGGCAGTGAGCTTTTCCAGAACACAACCTCCATCCAGCCCATCGCCATGGTGCCGATTACTGAGGGTGAAGACTTTGCCCGCTTCGTCATCGGTGCACATACACTCTACGGCGATTATCCCGCCAAAATCCCCGAAGAAGAGATCAAGCCCGTCAACGAGACCGGCGAGATCGTATTAAGCCGCGTTGTCGTACCCGAATACGTCATAGTCCACGACGGCGCCCCCTCCGACAGCACCGCCGCCAACTACTATGTCACCTACCGTGACTACATCAAAAACGTAGCCTGCAGCGAAATCTACTCCACCTGGCCCGAAGCCGCCATCCGTGCCAACATCCTCGCCATCATGTCCTTCACCCTGAACCGTGTCTACACCGAATGGTACAGAAACCGCGGCTACGACTTCACCATAACCTCATCCACCGCCTATGACCACAAATGGATCAACGGCCGCAACTACTTCGAAAACGTCAGCCGCCTCGTCGACGAACAATTTGGCAGCTACCTGTCCCGCCCCAATGTCAAACAGCCCATCCTCACCCAGTACTGCGATGGCGAACGCGTCACCTGTCCCAACTGGATGAGCCAGTGGGGCAGCAAATCCCTCGCCGACCAGGGCTACACCACCATCCAGATCCTGAGATACTACTACGGCAGCAACCTCTACATCAACACCGCCGAAACCATCGAAGGCATCCCCGCCTCCTGGCCCGGCTACGACCTCACCATCGGCGCCAGCGGCCTCAAAGTCCGCCAGCTCCAGGAACAGATAAACGCCATAGCCACTGGCTACCCCGCCGTCCCCACATTAGCCGTTGACGGCATCTACGGCGAAGCCACCCAAAACGCCGTCCGCACCTTCCAGCGCATCTTCGGTCTCCCCGCCACCGGAGTCACCGACTACGCCACCTGGTACCGAATCCAGGACATCTACGTCGGCGTCACCCAGATCGCCGAACTCTCATAAAAGATAAATAGAATAATAATATGAAAAAGTAAAACATAACCAGCGAGGAAACAGGGGCCGGGGCGTTCAGGGTGTATATGCTTACTGCAAACGATTCAACGTGCGGTTTTAGCTGGCAGGAGATCCATCGTTTACGTAGACTTGCGCGCGAGCCCGCTTTAGCGAGCGCGGTAGTCGGAGTTAACGATTAGCTCCTGACAGCGTTGCACGTGTTTGCAGTAAGCATATACACCCTGAACGCCCCGGCCCCTGTTTCCGAGCGTCTGTCCTTCAAAAAACCTACAACCCTAAATCCTTTCCCGACAGCCGTATCACCTCATCAATCTCCTCCACCGGAATCTCCATAAACGCCGACAATTCCTCCTTCGACACCTTATGCTCCAGCTCATCCTCCAGCTTCTTGATCGCCTCTAACATCTTATCCGCCTTCTCAGCCGCCTTCTTCCCAATCTGTGACTGATCCCCCTGCTCCAGCACATACAATTCAATAGCCTCTCTGATTGATCCCACCAGATAATCACCTTCAGAAGTTCCCGACGGTCTCTCCGCCAGCATGGAAATCCCCGTCAACAGTCCCAGATTCCCCTCCTGTATCAGATCCCCGATCGGCAGAGACCCCTTCGCATATTCCTTAGCGATTGCCATCACCGTATACAGATACAGCTCACTCAGTCTCTTGACTGCATCCGAATTCCCCTGCTGCACAAGATTAAATAGATGCCGTTCCTCCCCGTCCGCTGCCGGAGCAATACTTTTCAGATCATCCAGATACATCTGAAAAACCTCGTCCTCCTCCAGCACCGGCTCGTCCGAAGCAACGTTCAGATCCTCCGGCTGCAGTACAATCTGCGGATTCGTTTTCCGCCCTGCAATATGGATATGCTTAGCCTGCAGATACCCATACACCATTTCCCACTGCTCCGGTGAGAGAGTGATGCCGTCAAAATACTGCTGAATCTCCGCTTCCGTCAGCACGCCATCCTTTTCGGCTGCAAATGTATCAATACCGGACAGTTTTTTGATAAAAAGCTCCTGTTCGTTCATATAGACCTCCTGAAAATAAAAACATACAGCTACACTATAGCATGCCAAAAGAAAAAAGAAAAGCTCCGTATGATAATGCCCGGACCGCCCCCGGACAGTTGTACAAAAACATGACCAAGCAAAATGCTTAAAAATTGCTCCCATATTTATACATAGTGAACAAAGAAAATGACTGAAAATGACGGAGGAGATCGGGAAAAATTCATGGATACATAATACACAGCATATTTATAAGGAAAAATTCCGACTAGTGCTTGAAAAATGCAAGTACGAACTGAAAAAAATACAATATTTTAAACGTCAAGGAATTGTCAAACTCAAAATGAGGTAATATAATAAGGTATCATGTAATAGAGGGAGGACATTACAATGGATAACACATTAGCATTGGTGGCACTTGTCGGCGCTGTACTGGCCCTGCTTTTTGCCGTCATCAAAGCTAAGGGAGTCCTGGCATTCGAAGAAGGTAATGACAAAATGAAAAAACTGTCAGCCTCCATTCGTGAAGGTGCCATGGCTTACCTGAAACGTCAGTACAAGGTACTGGTCGTATTTTTTGCAGCCATGTTCATCATTTTAGGCATCATGGCAGCGTTCGGAATGCTTACCTGGTTTGTACCGGTAGCGTTCGTCGTAGGTGGATTTTTCTCCGGTCTGTCCGGATATGTGGGAATGTCCATCGCCACAAGAGCTAACGCAAGAACAGCAAATGCATGCCAGACCGGTTTAAACAAAGGTCTGCGCATCGCCTTCTCCGCAGGTTCCGTTATGGGCTTTACTGTAGTAGGTCTCGGACTTCTCTACATTTCTGCATGGTACCTGATCCTGAAGGTAGTCTTCGGACTGGATGAGGGTGCTGTAACAAGCGCTATGCTGACCTTTGGTATGGGCGCTTCCGCCATGGCTCTGTTTGCCCGTGTCGGTGGTGGTATCTATACAAAGGCTGCCGATGTAGGTGCTGACCTTGTTGGTAAGGTAGAGGCAGGTATCCCGGAGGATGACCCGCGTAACCCGGCTGTTATCGCAGATAACGTTGGTGATAACGTAGGTGATGTTGCAGGTATGGGTGCTGACCTTTACGAGTCCTATGTCGGATCTATCATTTCCGCATGTGCACTGGGTTACACAGCTTTTGCAGGTTCCACAACGATCTCTGCACCGTCTGCTGTAGCTTTCCCGCTGCTTCTGGCAGCTGTAGGTATTATCTGCTCCATGCTGTGTACATTCCTGGTTAAGACAGGAGAGAGCACTGCACAGACAGATCTGTTAAAAGCACTGAGCCGTGGTACAAACACAAGTGCCATCCTGATCGCTATCTTGGCTATCCCGATGGTATACTTCATCTTCGGTTCCGGTAACATGGGTATTTACGGTGCGATCGTATCCGGTCTGCTGGCTGGTGTACTGATCGGTCACTTTACAGAGTACTACACATCCGACACTTACAAACCGACACAGAATCTGGCTGCTGAGTCCCAGACAGGTGCAGCTACGATCATTATCGGTGGTATCGGCCTTGGTATGCTGTCCACGATGGCTCCGGTCATCATCATCGGTATCTGTATCATGTGTGCCTTCGGTTTCACCGGTGGTTTTACAGATGCCAACATGGGTCTTTACGGTATTGCACTGGCTGCTGTAGGCATGCTGTCCACACTGGGTATCACACTGGCTACAGATGCTTACGGTCCGATCGCAGATAACGCCGGCGGTATCGCCGAGATGGCTGGTCTTGATCCGGAAGTCAGAGAACGTACAGATGCCCTGGATTCTCTGGGTAACACCACAGCCGCTACAGGTAAAGGTTTCGCTATCGGTTCTGCAGCTTTAACAGCTCTGGCACTGATCGCCTCCTATGTACAGCAGGTACAGGCTGTTGGCGGTGCTGACATCCAGCTGAATTTGGAGGTTATGAACCCGACTGTTCTGGTTGGTATCTTCGCAGGTGCCTGCCTTCCGTTCGTATTCGCAGCTCTGACCATGAACTCTGTAGGCCGTGCTGCACAGAGTATCGTTATCGAGGTACGTCGTCAGTTCAAAGAAATCGCCGGTATCATGGAATACAAGGCAGATCCGGATTATGCTACCTGCGTAGAGAAGTGCACAACATCTTCCCTGCATGAGATGATCCTGCCGTCTGTACTGGCTATCATAACACCGATCGTTGTTGGTCTGATCCTTGGTTATAATGGTGTAATCGGTATGCTGACCGGTTCTACGGCAACAGGTTTCCTGCTGGCCATCTTCATGTCCAACTCCGGTGGTGCATGGGATAACGCCAAGAAACATATCGAGGCCGGCAACTTTGGCGGTAAGGGAAGTGACTGCCACAAAGCTGCTGTTGTTGGTGATACTGTAGGCGATCCGTTCAAGGATACATCCGGTCCGTCCATCAACATCCTGATCAAGCTGCTTTCCATGGTATCTATCGTATTTGCAGCACTGATCGTAAACTTCCATTTATTCTGATTAAGCTTACGAAAATCTGATTCCACCTCAGATTTTGCCATTAAACGAAGCATAAAGATGCCGTCGGATGATATGTCCGGCGGCGTTTTGTATTGCCTGCCATATAAAAGATAGCTCCAGTGGAGGTTTCTTTTGTTTAAAAATTAAAAAGTATGTTGTCAGAAGGGTATATCACAGGCTATACTGTTGCAGGAGACTTGGGAAAATATCGCAGAGACAGGAGTAAAGGACATGAATGAAATAGAAAAATTTTCCCGCGAACTGGGTTTAAAGATCGCTATGGTAAGAAAGGAACGGGGACTGACCCAGGCTGAGCTGGCCAAGCGCCTGAATATCAGCCGGACACATATCAGCAACATCGAGGCGTTTCATATGCATACCGGCATATCCATGGAGCTGTTTTTGAGGATCTGCCTGGAGCTGCAGATCCGGCCGGAGGATATGATGCATCTGGATGCGGCAGAAATGTTTGTGGAATAACAGAAAAATGTATGAAAACAGATAGAGAGTTTTATACGTTAAAGGGTTGTTATCTGAAAAAAGCGTTGTTATAATACAATACATAGTTTTGCATGAAAACAAAAAGATCAAGAAAGACAGGGGAAGAAGAGTATGAGTCAGCTGGATATACTGAGAGAGAGTCTTGGGCAGTGCGATGAGATTATTCTGGATGCACTGATCATGCGTAACAGGATCGTAGAAGATATTATGGCCTATAAAGAGGCGAATGGTCTGCAGATTTTGCAGCCGGAGCAGGAGGCAAAGCAGAAGGAATGGCTGGAAGGCAGAATGGAGGGCAGACGGCATAAAGAAGAGATTGCCGATGTATTTGACTGCATCCGTACCAACAGCAAGCGCATTCAGGCCAGAAAACTGTTCAATTACAATATTGTCCTGATCGGCTTTATGGGAGCCGGTAAGTCTACCATCTCTGACTTCCTGAAAACGGTATTTGCCATGGATGTCGTGGAGATGGATCAGATCATTGCCGAAAGACAGGGCATGAGCATTTCCGATATTTTTGAAACCTACGGGGAAGCATATTTCCGCGAGCTGGAGACAAAGCTTCTTGTGGAGATGCAGTCCCGGAACAATGTGGTGATTTCCTGTGGCGGCGGTACACCGATGCGGGAGTGTAATGTTGTGGAAATGAAGAAAAACGGCAGAGTTGTACTTTTGACTGCCAAACCAGAAACAATCCTTGATCGAGTCAAGGACAATCATGACCGTCCGCTGATCGAGAATAATAAAAATGTATCTTTTATTGCGGAGCTGATGGAAAAACGTCGTGAGAAATATGAGGCAGCGGCGGATATTATTATTGAGACCGATGATAAGAGTGAACTGGAGATCTGTGAAGAGCTGGTGCACAGTCTCCGGATCATGGATGAAAAGCTGTAAGCTTACAGATAATAGCGCAGAAAAAAGAGGCCGTCATATCAGACATGAAAATGGCAATGGACAGAATGTATACTGTCTATTGCCATTTTTGTATGATTTGAAGACACGGCCTGAGGCAGGTTTAACAGGACGAGTCAGCTTGTCCTGTATGACCAGTCCTTTTTTGTCTGGTCGATGACGTAAGTCTTGAATGCTTCTACAACCGGCGGATGATAGACATCTTTGAGCAGGGCCATATAAAAATTACGTTGCCATGCAGGGGATACGAGAGGCAGAATCTTCACATTTAATGACTGCAGGATCGGTATATCCGGTGCCACGCAGATGCCAAACCCATTGGAGACAAAACCGGCGGCAACCTGATCCTCGTCAATCTCATAGGCGACCTTTGGCATCTGTCCGATCTGGGCAAACAGTCCGTCGATGATCTGTCTCAGACCACTGCGTTTTTTAAAGATGATCTGTTTGTACGGAAGCGTATCCTCCAGACGGACCGCAGACTGGGAAGACAGAGGATGACCGGGTGGCACGATAACAACAAGCTCCTGTCTGGCCACTGGGATAAAATCGATCAGTGGTTCGTTGTCGAGCTTAGAACAAAAACCAAGATCATACTTTTTTTCCTTTAAGCCGTTTAAAATGTCAGCAGTTAGGACCTTATCACAGTACAGATGAAAGGTAATCTGTCTGCCTGGATTCTGATCAAGAAAGCCACGCATGATCTTTGGCAGGAAATCGATACCCAGCGTTCGCAGAAAAGCAACATCGATGCAGCCTTCTCCCTTACCGGCCAGCTTCAGACTGTTGACAGAGGAATCCAGACGGTTCAGCACATCTTCAACATCCTGCAGAAAAACTCTGCCGTATTTGGTAAGAGTCACATTCCGCCCGTTTTTTTCAAATAATTTGACACCCAGCTCATCCTCCAGTGTGGAAATAGCATAGCTTAAAGACGGCTGTGCGATAGCCAGAATGTCGGCCGCTTTGGTGTAGTGTTCGATATGGGCCAGTGTAGTAAAATACCGCAGATGGTACAAATTCATAAAATGCTCCTTTCGCAGTTGTGATGTTTGGTATAAAAAAAGCAGGTATTGTAAAGCCTGACAGGTATTTTGCATAAATATCAGATACGGTGTTTGGTATATATGGAGATTATAGCATGACATATTGAAAAAATCTATGGATTCCATGGTTAGAATCAATTTGTTTTATATTTAACAAAGTTATATAATCTCAACGTAAATACAGTATACAGTTATCGGGATGCTTTGAAAATGTGCATCTTGTGAGGAGGCAAAAATGTCAGAAAAATTTCCTATTACAATCAGTTCATGGACACTGGGAGATCAGTGTAAATTTGAAGACAGAGTGATAGCAGCGAAAAACGCCGGTTATGAGGGCATAGGACTTCGTGCGGAAACATACGTGGACGCCTTAAATGAAGGCCTTTTTGATAAAGATATTCTGGACATTCTGGATAAACATGGCATGAAGGTAACAGAAGTGGAATATATCGTGCAGTGGGCAGAAGAACACCGGTCATATGAACAGAAGTACAAAGAACAGCTTTGCTTCCATATGTGCAATCTGTTTGGCGTAAAGCATATCAACTGTGGTCTGATGGAAAATTATTCCGTGGAATATACAGCGCAGAAGCTAAGAGAATTATGTCAGAGAGCAGGAAAATATATCATTGGTGTAGAGCCGATGCCGTACAGTGGTATTCCGGACATGAAAAAGGGCTGGGCAGTGGTGAAAGCGGCAGACTGTGAAAACGCAAAGCTGATCATGGATACCTGGCACTGGGTAAGGGCAAACCAGCCGATCGACCTTTCTGTTATTGAAGAAATTCCTGCGGACAAGATCGTGTCAATCCAGATCAATGATGTCTGGGAAAGACCGTATGCCGCACCAGTGCTGCGGGATGAGTCCATGCATGACCGTCTGGCACCGGGAACCGGTATCGGATGTACAGAAGCCTTCGTAAAGCTTGTCAGGGAAAAAGGAATCAAGCCGCTGGCCATAGGCGTGGAAGTAATCAGTGACGCGATACTGGCTAAGGGTCTTGATTATGCTGCAGACCATACATATGAGAATACCAGAAGGGTTCTGGAAAAAGCATGGCCGGAGCTATTGAAGTAAGAAAAAACGAAATTGAATGCTGCAGTCCGCAGGAAATCTGCAGGCTGCAGCCAGCTTATGAATGCACATGAAAAAATATATCTGTACACAAGGTATATATGGTATGATATGAGAAATGGAGAATACTCTATGAAATTTAAAGCAATGTTTCAGCCGGTCGCCATTGGGCCGATGACGGTAAAGAACCGCTTTGTGGTTCCCCCTATGGGAAATAACTTTGCCAACACAGATGGAACGATGAGTGAGCAGTCCGTGGCCTATTACCGGGAAAGAGCAAAGGGCGGTTTTGGCCTGATTACGATCGAAGCTACCGTTGTTCATAAAGGTGCTAAGGGAGGTCCCAGAAAGCCGTGTCTGTATGATGATTCTACGATCGAAAGCTTTCGAAGAGTTGTAGATGTCTGTCATGCAGAAGGCGCAAAGGTATCGATACAGCTGCAGAATGCTGGTCCGGAAGGAAATGCTAAAAATGCAGGTGCGCCGATCGAGGCTGCCAGCCCGATACCGGCCGACTGTGGCAGGGATATACCAAAGGAAGTATCTGCTGAGAAGGTATATGAACTGGTCAGAGGCTACGGTCTTGCCGCCAGAAGAGCTATGGAAGCCGGTGCGGACGCAGTGGAGATCCATATGGCACATGGTTACCTTGTCAGCACGTTCCTTTCACCGAGAACCAACAAACGGGTGGATGAATTTGGCGGATCCTTTGAAAACAGAATGCGTTTTCCACGTCTGATCATTGAAGAGATCAAAAAGATGACAGAGGGTAAGCTCGCTGTCCTTGCCAGAATCAACAGCAGTGATGAGGTCCCCGGAGGTCTGGATGTCCACGACAGTGCAGCTATTGCTGCATATCTGGAGGAGTGTGGACTGGATGCCCTGCATGTATCCCGGGCTGTACATATCCGGGATGAATTTATGTGGGCACCGACAGTCACCCATGCCGGTTTTTCGGCATCCCAGGTTGAAGAGATCAAGCGTGCGGTATCAATTCCGGTGATCACGGTAGGCCGTTATACAGAACCGCAGTTTGCAGAGCTGATGGTCAGAGAGGGACGCTGTGATCTGGTGGCGTTTGGTCGCCAGAGCCTGGCTGATCCGCATATGCCGTTAAAGGCAAAGGAGGAGCGGCTGGAGGATATGCTGCCGTGTATCGCCTGTCTGCAGGGCTGTGTGGCTAATATGTATGCGGGGAAACCGCTTTGCTGTCTGGTCAATCCATTCCTTGGACATGAAGAGGATGGTATGGTGCCTGCAGAGCATACCAAAAGAGTCATGGTCATCGGCGGTGGCGTAGGCGGTCTTTGTGCTGCATTTACAGCGCAGGAGAGAGGTCATCAGGTTACCCTGTATGAGGCAACTGACAAGCTTGGCGGCAACATGCGTCTGGCTGCGTTCCCACCGGGAAAGGGCGATATTACCAATATGATCCGCAGCTATGTCGTACGCTGTGAAAAGGCTGGCGTAACGATACGGATGAACCAGGAGGTCACACTGGATCTGATCCGGCAGGAAAAACCGGATGCAGTGATCGTGGCCAGCGGTTCCAGAACTCTGCTCTTACCGATTGAAGGCATTGATGATCCGGCAATCATCCATGGCTCAGATCTGCTGGAAGGCAGGCGTGCGGCAGGAAGGAAGGTTCTTGTTGTGGGCGGAGGTATGGTCGGCTGTGAGACAGCGGCATTCCTTGGTGAGCAGAACCATGATGTGACAGTGATCGAATACAGGGATACAGTCGGTGCGGATGTGATCCATGAGCACAGAGTATATCTGATGGAAGATTTCAGAAACTATGGTGTCAAAGAGATCACAGGAGCAAAGGTATGCAGATTCTATGCTGACGGTGTGGAATATGAGACTGCAAACGGTCAGAAAGCTGAGACAAGAGGGTATGATTCTGTGATCCTTTCCATGGGATATAAAAATCATGACCCGTTTGGCGATGCGATCCGTGAAATCGTGCCGGAAACCTATGTGATCGGCGATGCAGTCCAGGCCAGAAGAGCACTTGATGCAACAAAGGAAGCTTATGAGATTGCCACAGCGCTTTAAATGACAAGGGATGTTTTCTTCTATAATAATTAATAATACGGCGGTTTTGCCGTGATAAAGAGAATGCAGGAGGAACATAAAATGGAACAGAGAATCAAAGGAACAACAGGATTAATGGCACTGATCGGCAGTCCAGTAGGACATTCCGGCTCTCCGGCTATGTATAATTTCAGCTTTCGTTATCATAACCTGGATTACGCATACATGGCTTTTGATATCAAGGAGGATCAGGTCGTGGCTGCACTCGATGCCATCCGTCTGTTTAAGATGAGAGGTGCCAATGTGACGATGCCCTGTAAAAATGAAGTGGCAAAGCACATGGATGAGCTGTCTCCGGCAGCACGGATCATAGGAGCTGTCAATACTATCGTTAATGAAGATGGAAAGCTGACCGGCCATATTACAGACGGTGTGGGGTTTGTCCGCAATTTAAAAGAACATGGTGTGGATGTCAGAGGTAAAAAGCTGGTGATCCTTGGTGCCGGTGGTGCAGCAACAGCGATCCAGGTACAGTGCGCTCTGGATGGCGCAGCAGCGATTTCCATTTTCAATCCGGATGATCCGTTCTTTGCCCGTGCTTTGTCTACAGCAGAAAAGCTGAAAAAAGAAACACCGGACTGCGATGTACAGGTGTTCAAGATGGAGGATCAGGATAAATTAAGAGAAGAGATTGCAAAAGCAGATATTCTCGTGAATGGCACACTGGCTGGTATGAAGCCGCATGAGGAAGTGACCCTGATCGATAAATCCATGTTTCGTCCGGAGCTTGTCGTAGCGGATGTTGTATACAATCCGGAAGAGACAAGAATGGTTAAGGAAGCCAAGGAAGCAGGCTGCAGACTTGCGATCGGTGGCAAAGGCATGCTGCTGTGGCAGGGTGCGGAGGCCTATAAGCTTTACACAGGCCTGGAAATGCCGACAGATGAATATCAGAAATTCCAGGCTGAACAGGAAAAGAAATAAAGTAAGCTCACTGTATGGTTGATGCAAAGCACCAGTGTATTGTGGGTTACATACGAAAAGAAGACTAGGAGAAGCAACATGAAACAAAAAACAGACAGAATGCTGATTGTTACGTCCCTTGCTGTATATTTTACATATTTTATCCATGGTATAGGTGCGTCTATCCTCGGACAGTATAAAAAAGAGTTTGCCGCTGTCTGGGGAGCTACAACTCTGCCAGATGGCACAATGGATGTCAGTATGGTGGTATCCGTAATCGCTGCTTTTGGACTTGGGCGGCTGATCTCACTTCCGTTTTCAGGCCCGTTGTCGGACAAATACGGCAGAAGGCTCAGCGGTATTATCGGTGTCGTGTGTTACGCAGTTTACTTTCTGGGTATGGCAAATTCGACATCCATGGCGATGGGATATGCGTTTGCCATTATTGGAGGTATTGCCAATTCCTTTCTCGACACCTGTGTCAGCCCGACCTGTATGGAGATATATGTCAATAATCCGTCAGTTGCAAACCTGTTTACAAAGTTTGCTATCTGTCTCAGCCAGTTTATGCTTCCGTTTATGATTGGTATTGTGGCATCTGCCAGTCTGTCATATAAAACGATCTTTGTGCTGGCAGGTATAGCTATTCTGGTGGATGGTCTGCTGCTTTTATTCCTTCCTTTCCCGAAAAGGGAGAAAAAAGCTCCAAAAGAGAAGACTGCAAAGGCGGAAAAGCGCAGACTTGAGCCGGCAGCCGTAGCCTCTATCCTGATCGGATTTACCAGTTCATCAACGTTTATGTTATGGCTGAATTGCTATCATGAGCTTGCCAGTGCCTATGGCATGGATAATCCGGCCATGATCCAGTCACTGTATGCACTGGGAACGGCAACAGCTGTTCTGTCAACAGCATTTTTCCTTAAAAAACAGATTATCCGGGAAATCAATATCCTGATCCTGTATCCGGCACTATCTGTGATCGCTCTGTTTTTATGTTATATGATCCAGACACCGTATATTTGCCTGGTCGGTGGCTTTGTGATCGGATATGCCGGCGCGGGCGGTGTGCTGCAGCTTGCAGTATCCACGACGGCAGGCTTCTTCCCGGACAGTAAGGGAACAGCAACGTCCCTGGTTATGTTTGCCTCGGCCGTTGCCAATTATGCAATTTTAAGTGTTGCCGGATTTATTACAAAAATCGGTGGCAGTGAGGCTCCGAGGATGATTCTGGTGCTGAATATGGCAGTGACGCTGGCCGGTATTGCCCTGGCACTCTTTGTAAAGAAGAAACAGGCGCAGGCATAAAGTCTGGTTATACAAAAAGAAGGACATTTTCCAAACGGAAAACGTCCTTCTTTTGTATACGGATCATAAGCTGTTGTGAATGATATCGAGCACCTGTTTCAACTGCACCACACCGATCTGACCTGGTGCAGAGGCTTTGGAGGCGGCACCGAAGGTGAGGGCAGAGCCGAAGCTTTCTCCGGTAAGGCGGCTGACAACGCCGGTTCCGGCCATGGACATGGTGATGATCGGGCGGTCAGCGTACTGCTCCTGCATTTCCAGCGTGGCATCAAGAAGTGTCAGGACATCCTGACGGCAGGTCGGCATGACAGCAATCTTTGGAATATCAGCGCCAAGCTCCTGCATCCTGCAAAGACGGCGGACAATTTCATCCTTTTTTGGTGTTTTAAAGAAATCATGGTTGGAAGCGATCACCTTGACACCTGCAGCATGGGCACGCGTAATGATATCTGTTACGATCTCATCCCCGGTGAAGGCCTCGACGTCGATCAGATCCACATAACCGCTGTCTGCAACGGCAATATTCAGGGCAGCATAATCTTTGACTGATATTTCTTTTTCTCCACCCTCTTTAGATGTGCGGAAGGTGAAGAGAACGGGAATATCCTGTAACAGATCCTGCAGCTTTTTTGCGGTAGAGATGACTTTTTCTGTGTCGAAAACATCTTCAAACCAGTCCACACGCCATTCGACAACATCAACGGGGAGTGAGGTAATCTTTTCTGCTTCTTCAAAAATAGCGGAAGCAGTTGTGCCGACGATCGGAACACAGATTTTGGGACGGCCTTCGCCGATAACGGTATGTTTTACCTGTACTGTATGCATTTGTTTATCCTCTTTTTCAGAATTTTATAGTAAGAATACTGGCAACATAAAAACGCTTGTATGAAAATTCCGGCCACAAAGAGATTTGTGGCCAGAATGATCAGTATCAGTCCTCGTAGGAAATATGAAGGATCTCTTTCATATGTTCGATCGGCATTGGCTCTCCTGTCCACAGCTCGAAGGCAGCGGAACCCTGAAACAGCATCATACCCAGACCGTTCATGGTCTTGCATCCAGCTTCCTTGGCCATGGCGCGCATTTTCGTTTCAAGTGGAGAGTAGGGTACATCCACAACAATCAGCTCCGGGCGGAAATAGGAGATGTCCGGAACTACAGACTGTCCTTCCAGCGGTTTCATGCCGACACCGGTGGCATTGACGAACAGATAGCTGTCATTCATTTCTTTTCGCAGCTGGTCAAGATCTGCCAGATCATAGAGAACAGCGTGGCAGGAGGTCTGTGTATTGATCTTTTCCACTGTGGATACAGCACGATCCCAGAATTCATCCTTACGGTTGAAGATGGTCATTTCTGCAACACCATCTAGAGCTGCCTGGATTTCGATAGCTGTTCCGGCACCGCCGGCACCTACGATCGTCATTTTCTTTCCGATGACATCGATACCGTTGTCCTTGAGGGAGGCCATAAAGCCGATGCCGTCGGTGATATGGCCGGTCAGATGGCCATTGTCATTTACGATCGTATTGACAGCTCCGCAGAGCTTTGCTGCAGGAGAGAGCTCATCCAGATATTTTCCTACCAGAGTTTTGTTTGGCATGGAAACGTTAGAACCTCTCATTTTGAGTGTTCGGATCGCTTTGACAGCATCCTCGATCTCGTCAGCACCGACCTCAAAAGCAAGGTAGGCGTAGTCATACCCAAGCTTTGCAAAGGCCTCGTTTTGCATTGCAGGGGAGCTGGAGTGGCGGATCGGATAAGCCATCAGTCCGATCAGTTCTGTGTGTCCGGTAATTCTTTCTGCCATAATAGTATCTCCTTTGGTCTTATATTGTAAAGTGTTTTGTTACTGTAAAAATCCAAGCTGGTTTAGGGTGTTGAGAATATTGCGGCCTTCCATGGTTCCATCAATGATCCTTCGCGCACGCTTGCTGTCACCGATATTGAGAATTTCGATCTCCTCGGAAGCAAAATCCTCCAGCAGACTGTTATACAGCTGATTCTGGGCTCTCATGCCGAGACATACAAAGCCATAGTCAAAGGGAAGCTCGCGTTCACCATTTTCATCCTTTACAAGGAAGGCGGAATCTCTGACCTCCTGCAGGGCTGTTTTTGACAGCTGTGTGACATGATGACGCATCATCTGGTCTTTCATATCATTTTTGGTTACCGGATCGAGATCACGGCCGATCTGGTCCATCATTTCCACAATGGAAATTTCTGCATTTCTGGCTGCAAAGAATTCAACTACATCCAGACCGACAGCACCTCCGCCGACGACAACAACCTTTTTGCCGGTCATATCCTCCGGATATGTTGGAATCCGGTCGATCATACCAAGAATGGATGCAACACGGCTGTCTTCTCTGTCGATACGTTCGTTAAGCCCTTTGATTGGCGGCAGAAGCGGTGCGGAACCGGTGGAACATACGATAAGATCCGGATGAAACCGGCGGATGTTTTCCGGTGTTCCCAGTGTATTGGTAAAGATATACAGGTTGTCCAGCTGACCGGCCCTGTGGATCAGATAGTTCGGGAAATCGGCCAGACGCTTTTTCGCCGGGATTTTTGAAATTACGGAAGCGAGGCCGCCCAGAGCTTCGCTCTTTTCCAGAAGAAAGACATTGCAGCCGACCTCGGCAGCTGTACAGGCAGCTTCAAGGCCTGCCGTACCACCGCCTACGATAACGACATTGCACAGACCGTTTACTTTCTGTGCTTTGTATACATCGCCTTCCAGAACAGCAGGGTTGACTGTACAGCGGATCGGACGGTTAAATCCGATCCTGTTTCCGGCACAGCCAATATTGCAGGAAATACATTTGCGCAGGTCACATTCCCTGCCTGTGGCTACCTTATTGACCCAGGCCGGTTCTGCGATTAGTCCGCGCCCCATACCAATCAGGTCGGCATCACCATCGGCGAGAATCTTTTCGGCTACCTTCGGGTCGCGGATATTGCCCATGGAAATACAGGGCTTGCCAAATTTTTCGCGGACAGCCTTAGCCATATAGGAGCGCCAGCCGTCTTTCATATAGTTGGCATCGATCTGGTACTGGATAGAACCGTTCAGGCCACAGGATACATCAAAAATATCCACCTCATCCTGCAGATATTCCAGATAGTTGAGGGTGTCTTCCAGCGTATTTCCCCCATCGATAAGCTCATCTGCGCTGAGACGCAGCATGATCGGGAAGAATGGTCCTACCTGCTTTCTGACCTCCGCAAGCACCATGCGGCAGAAGCGTGTTCTGTTCTCCACAGAGCCGCCAAAATCGTCGGTACGCTTATTGGTAAGCGGAGAAAGAAACTGGCTGATCAGATAAGAGTGGCCGGCATGGATCTCTACAGCATCAAATCCGGCTGTCTGTGCTCTTTTTGCCGCTTCACCGTATTTTTTAATAATGTGATGAATTTCGTCAAAGGTCAGAGGGCGGGGAATCTCACCACCATCCTTTGAGGGTATATCAGACGCTGATACCGGCTGCATATTTGTACGTGCAGACACAGCAGAAGCACCGGCATGGTTGATCTGTATCGCAATGCAGGTGCCGTATTTGTGGATTTCTTCACAGAACTTATACAGCCGCGGAAGATAATTGTCATGATCAATGCGGAGCTGTGTTGTGCCGTTGGAACCCTGGGGAGAGTCTACGCTGGCGTTTTCAACAATGATCAGGCCTGTGCCTCCTTTGGCACGCTCTTTATAATAGTTAATATGAAGAAAACTCATTTCACCATTTTGTTCACCGTAATTGGTGCCCATGGGCATCATAACGATGCGGTTTTTGATCGTCATATTTTTTACTGTCAGCGGAGTAAAAATATGCTGATATGTGCTTTTCACGTGTACATCCTCCTGAAAATTAAACTGTTTGCTATCGTATGTTAAGTATATAACAAAGTGATGAGGAAAATCTAATTGGTAATCTCCTGTATATAATCAAAAAAATCTATAGATATGCGATGGATATACGCAGATGGAACAGTAACTTTGTATTTACTTTAGTACATCAGTGTGGATGTATATCTATTGACTTCCGGCAAAAAAATGTTTATAGTATCGTATAGAACATTTACGAGAAGAAGTTTGCAGGAAAGCGGTCGTGAGACCCGCCGAAGGAGTAACGCTCTCAGGTGCCTGGTTCAGGTGGAAACTGCAGATGGATCGTATCTCTGGAGACATCCGGGAAGACCGGAGGCCGAAGGTGCAAGACACATGGGTGACCGTGTGTGAATCTCTCAGGCGAAAGGACAGAGAATGCTTACAGCGTTCTGTATGTTGTTTTGTTATGAGAGTCCCATACGTAGTACAGGGGCTCTTTTTGTTGCATAAATCTGCAGCTGCCGCACGAGTTTATGCGGGTGGGGATGGCTGTAAAAAGCTGTGCATACGTATGAGAGATCCGGGATTATGCATATGATATGCTCCCATCAAAACAAACAGACAGGAGAGAGAAGAAATGGAACAGTCAATGTGGAACACAATCAACAGCTGGATCGTAAAGATCGATGGTCTGGTATGGGGCGTGCCGCTGATGGTACTGATCATGGCAGGCGGACTTTTACTGTCCCTCAGAACCAGGGGTATCCAGATTCGCCGTCTGCCGTTGGCCCTTAAATGGATGGTCAAAAACGAAGAGGGTGGTGAGGGCGAGATCACCAGCTTTGGAGCTCTGTGTACAGCGCTGAGTGCCACGATCGGTACCGGTAATATCGTCGGCGTGGCGACGGCCGTATGTGCCGGTGGCCCCGGAGCTTTATTCTGGATGGTCGTAGCTGCCTTACTCGGTATGGCAACCAAATATTCTGAAGGCCTGCTTGCCGTAAAATACCGTGTCATCGACAAAGACAACCATAGTCTTGGCGGCCCTTTCTACTATATCGAAAAAGGTATGGGCAAAGGCTGGAAATGGCTGGCAAAGCTGTTCGCCTTCTTTGGTGTACTCGTAGGTATAATGGGTATCGGTACGATTACCCAGATCAATGGTATCTCCACAGCCGTACAGAGCTTCTTTGATCCAGATAAAGCTGTTATGGTCAATCTTCCGGTACTGGGAGCATATCCGCTGGTAACTATCATCGTGGCTGTTGTCGTTACCTTATTTGTAGCCCTCGTTGTTATCGGAGGCATCCAGCGTATTGCCAATGTCAGCCAGGTTGTTGTACCGTTTATGGCCATTATCTACTTTGTATTTGCTATTATACTTGTTATCTGCAACATCACAAAAGTACCGGAGGCTGTTGTGACTATCGTGCAGGGTGCTTTTAATCCGCAGGCCATCACCGGCGGAGCTGTCGGCAGCATGATGGTCGCCATGCAGAAGGGTGTAGCCCGTGGCATCTTTTCCAACGAAGCCGGTCTCGGCAGTGCACCGATCGCAGCAGCGGCAGCCCAGACAAACGAACCGGTACGTCAGGGTCTTGTCTGTATGACAGGTACCTTCATCGATACCATCATCATCTGCTCCCTGACCGGTATCTCCATCGTCCTCACCGGCGCATGGCAGGTAGAAGGCCTTGAAGGCGTCCAGGTTACCACCTACGCATTTCAGAACGGCTTACCGTTCCCGCCTGCAGTATCAGCCTTTATCCTGATGATCTGCCTCGTATTCTTTGCATTCACTACCATCCTTGGCTGGGACTATTACAGCGAGCGTTGTCTTGAATACCTCACCGGCGGGAAAAAAGCCCTGAAACCCTACCGTTGGCTCTACATTCTCATGGTCTTTGCCGGCCCATTCATTACCGTAAGCGCCGTCTGGAACATCGCAGACATCGTAAACGGCCTCATGGCCTTTCCAAACATGATCGCCCTGTTTGCCTTAAACGGTGTCGTGGCTAAAGAAACCAAAGACTTCTTCGATGCCAAAAAACATATCGAGAAATAATAAGCATATAGAATTTCTTCTATAAGAAAGTAACGATGGAGTGGATATACAGATGACCGTCCGTATATCCACTCTGTTATCGTTTACACCATAATTTTATAGTCATGCAAAAAGGAAATGCGTGCCCATCTTCCGCAAAATCCCCTGATTTTCTGAAAAAAATCTGAAAAATCCTGTATAACGTGTGAAAACACCCCCCATTTCTTGACAAACAAAACCCCCATTGTTAGAATAAAGCAGATATACATCATGTAAAATCATGTAAAATACATTATACATGGGGCTTTTTAAAGCCCCGGAGGAAAGATGAAACAAAGAGAATATTTCAAACGAATCGTCGCCTTCTTGCTGGGCATCATCTTCCTGGTAGCCGTCACCGCTGTCTTTGCTGCAGCCTGGTATGGCAGTTACCGCGGACAGATCAAAAACCCCTTCTGGCGACGAGGTAACTATACCCTGATCGGCATCTACGCCCTTGTCATGTTTATGTTCGCCAAGCTAAGCGGTGGCCTGCGCGTCGGCTTCATGAAAAAACTCGACATCTTCTACGCCCTGGTGATCTCCAGCATCTGCGCCAATATCATCGTATATCTGCAGATCGTTCTGATCCACCGCTGGTTCTTAAGCGTTACACCGATGCTGTGTGTACAGCTGGCAGATATAGCCATCATTATTATATGGATATTCCTTTCCGGAACCATATATATCCACCTGTATCCACCGCACCGCATGCTTCTGGTGTACGGCGACAGAAAGCCGGACAGCTTTGTAAAAAAAGTGGATAAACGTAACGACAAATACGATATCTGTGCAAAAGTCAATATCAACGAAGCCGGAGAAGAAAACGTATACCGCATGATCCGCGAATACGAAGCTGTTATCATCTGGGATCTGCCAGCAGCAATCCGCAACAGACTTTTAAAGTACTGCTTTTCACATTCCATCCGCTGCTACGTGACACCGAAGATCTCAGATATTCTGATCAAAGGCTCCGAGCGGATCCATCTGTTCGATACGCCTCTTTTGCTTTCACGTAATATGGGGCTGACCGCAGAACAGGTATTTTTCAAACGCGCTATTGATATCGTGATCTCCCTTTTGGCTATTGTGATCAGTTCGCCGTTTATGCTGATCAGTGCGATCATGATCAAAGTCTACGACCACGGCCCGGTGATCTACAAGCAGGAGCGTATCACGATCGGCGGCAAGCCCTTTATGATCTATAAATTCCGCAGCATGCGCATGGATTCCGAGAAAAACGGTGCACAGCTTGCCACCCAGCACGATTCCCGCATCACACCGGTGGGCAAGATCCTGAGAAACCTGCATTTTGACGAGCTGCCGCAGCTGTTTAACGTGCTCAAAGGCGATATGTCCATCGTTGGCCCCCGTCCGGAGCGTCGGGAGATCATGCGTAAGTATGAAAAGGAAATTCCGGAGTTTTATTACCGCCTGAAGGTTAAGGCCGGACTGACCGGTTACGCCCAGGTTTATGGTAAATACAACACCGTACCGTACGATAAGTTGAAACTGGATCTGTTTTATATCCAGAACTATTCCCTGTGGCTGGATATCAAGCTGATGTTCATGACCTTCCGTATCCTGTTCCAGAAGGAGACCTCTGAGGGTGTACAGGACGATCAGGTAACTGCTCTGCAGGACGGGGAAAAAGGAGAAAAGTGATATGATCTCAGTGGTCATTCCTGTCTATAATGGAGAGAAAACCATCTGCCGGGCAGTGGACAGTGCACTTGCCCAGCAGACGGATATTGAAGTCATCGTGATCAACGACTGTTCTACCGACCATACAAAAGAGGTGCTTTTGCCCTACGTGGAGAGTGGACAGATTCGTTATCAGGAAAATAAGAAAAACAGCGGCGTGGCCATGTCCCGCAATATGGGGGTGGCGCTGGCAGAGGGAGAGTATGTTGCCTTTCTGGATGCCGATGATGCCTGGGAGCCGGGAAAACTGAAAGCACAGCTGCAGCGGCTTAAGGAGACCGGCGGTGTGATCTGTTCCACCGCGCGCAGGCTTGTCTGCCCCGGGAATCCCAAGGATGGCCAGATCATCCATATGTCGGAGCGCATAACCTACCGGGAGCTTCTGGGCTGCAATTATATTGCGTGCAGCTCCGTACTGGTAAAGACGGAGGTGGCGAGAGAGTTTCCCATGGCCTGTGACAGCGTCCATGAGGATTATCTGACCTGGCTTCGTATATTAAAAAAGTACGACACCTGTGCCGGGATCGATGTCCCCTATCTGGATTATACGCTGAGTACTTCCGGCAAATCCGGCAACAAGCTGCATTCGGCGGCGTTGACTTTCGGTGTATACCGAAAGGCCGGACTGTCACCTGTGCAAAGCGTAATCTCCTTTATCCGTTATGCCTTTCACGGCGTATGGAATTATTACGGCCCCCAAAAACATAAATAACCAGACAATAGCAAGGCAGGATGACCATCATCCTGTCTTTTTCATATACTGTAAAAAACGGGGGGTACTATGAGCATCAATGAGCTGCAGAAAAAGGAAGTCATCAATACCAGAAACTGCGCCAGCCTGGGCTTTGTCATGGACATAGAGTTTGACGCCAAGTGTGGAAAAATCACGGCGATCATCGTGCCAGGGCCGGGAAAGATCTGCTGCTTCTTCGGCCGGGAGACCCAGTATGTCATTCCGTGGGAATGTGTCCGGCAGATCGGTGAGGATATTATTTTGGTCTGCGTGGAAGAGGACTGCTTTGTGAGAGATAACCGCAGAAACATGTAAATACAATGAGAAAAAATCTCTTATAAGATTGCGACTACCTGTAAAGTATGGTATACTAGACATAGTATTTGCTACATACAAGGATAACCTGTATTAAGGGAGGAACACAAATGATCGTTCAGTTTACCACAAGCAATTTCAGAGCCCTGCATCAGCCGGCCGAATTTTCCTTACTGGAAGCCAATATTACCGAATTTTCGGAGACCCTGATCCGCAGCCAGCTCGATGGCAGCGCTGTTTTGCCCGCAGTACTTTTGTATGGTGCCAACGGCAGCGGCAAGAGTACCGTTCTGGAAGCCATCGTCTATCTGACAAAGCTGATTAAAGATCCGGAGCATATGATGAAAAAAAACTGCAGCTTTTACGGTGCGGACAGCGAGCCGACCAGCTTTGATCTGCTGATCCGCAATGACCAGAGAGAGTACGAATATGTGCTGCGTCTGTTAAACGGCAATGTGACAGAGGAAACGCTGTTTGCCAGAAAGCTCTCTGAGCCGACCTATGATATTATTTTTGACCGTGACCGTGACGGTGTTTTCCTCGGCGAAGGCCTGGAACATATCGACGTATCCCCGTTGAAGGATGAAACGCCGATGATGTCCTTTGTTCTCGAAAGAGTCAGTGACAATGCGCTTTTAAGCGAGGTGGAAGAGATGCTGCTTTCCCTGACCCTGACGGACTGCTCTGCACTGGATGATGCAGCGCTTGGCCGGGTGCTGGCCGACGATACGAAGCAGGCGCTTTTCATGCAGATGCTGAAAAATGTCCAGAGCGGTATCACAGCGATCGAGGATACAAAAGAAGGCTTCCTCGTTACCATAAAGGAGATGCAGCTTGGCATGGCAGAGCTTTCCAAGGGCCTGCAGCAGATGCTCCGGCTGTATGCGCTGGCAGCAGAAGCCCTTTGCACAGGCAGTACGCTTCTTCTCGATGACGCCAACCAGAAGCTGCATCCGAAGGCTTTCAAATTTCTGCTGCAGCTGTTTACTGACCGTGCGGTCAATGAAAAGGGTGCTCAGCTGATCGGTACATCCTACGATATGCCGACCATGGCAAATAGTGTCCTGCGCCGTGACGAGATCTGGATTACAGATTGCAGCGCAGACGGAGAGAGCCGCCTGTATCCGCTGGCGCTCTTTATCAAAGAGAACGGCGAGAAGGTCAGAAAGGATGAGACCTACTTCAAGCAGTTCCTGGAGGGCAGATACGGTACGGATGTAGTGCCGACGGCCATGTAAAGAGGAGGTAGCCTATGAAGTGCCCGTTTTGTCTGGAGGACAATACCAGAGTGCTGGATTCCAGACCGGTAGATGACAATACCGCGATCCGCAGGAGGCGTCTGTGCGATTCCTGCGGAAAACGCTTTACCACGTATGAGAAGGTCGAGACCCTGCCCCTTGTAGTGATCAAAAAGGATCAGACGAGAGAACAGTACGACCGTTCCAAGATCGAAGCAGGCGTCCTGCGGGCCTGCTACAAGCGGTCGATCTCCGCAGAGCAGATCAAAAAGCTCGTGGATGCGGTGGAAAATGAGATCTTCCGCATGTCTGACAGAGAGATCCCCAGCGCCACCATCGGCAAGGTACTGATGGATCATCTCAAAAAGCTCGACGGTGTGGCCTATGTCCGTTTCGCCTCGGTGTACCGGGAGTTTAAGGACGTTAATACATTTATGCAGGAACTCAAAGACCTGATGGACAAGACCTCCTGAAGGTCTGAAAAAGAGGAGTGAAAAAATATGCGAACTTTTGAAAAATCTTCCAAGCTTGACCATGTACTGTACGATGTCAGAGGCCCCGTTGTGGACGAGGCAGCCCGGATGGAAGAGGCCGGTATGAAGATCCTGAAGCTGAATATCGGCAACCCGGCGCCCTTTGGCTTTACCGCACCGGAGGAAGTGATCTTTGATATGCGCGACAATATCGTCAATTCCCAGGGATATTCCGATTCCCATGGTATCTTTGCCGCCCGTAAGGCCATCATGCAGTATGCCCAGCTGAAGCATATCCCCAATGTCACGATGCGGGATATCTATACCGGAAACGGTGCCAGCGAGCTGATCCAGCTGTCGATGAATGCACTGTTAAATGACGGCGATGAGATTCTGATCCCTTCGCCGGATTATCCGCTGTGGACCGCCTGCGCCAATCTGGCAGGCGGCAAGGCCGTACATTATATCTGTGACGAGGAATCCGAATGGTATCCGGATCTCAAGGATATGGAGTCAAAGATCACCGACCGTACCAAGGCGCTGGTTATTATCAACCCGAACAATCCGACCGGTGCGCTGTATCCGAGAGAACTTCTCGAACAGATCGTGGAGATCGCCAGACGCCATGAGCTGATCATCTTTTCCGATGAGATCTATGACCGCCTGGTTATGGACGGAGAGGAGCATGTGTCGATCGCTTCTCTGGCACCGGATCTGTTCTGCGTGACATTCAGTGGTCTGTCCAAATCCCACATGATCTGCGGCTTCCGCGTGGGCTGGATGATCTTAAGCGGTAATAAAAAGGTGGCAAAGGGCTATATCGAGGGTCTGAACATGCTGTCCAATATGCGTCTGTGCTCCAATGTACCGGGCCAGTCTGTGATCCAGACCGCGCTTGGCGGCTACCAGAGCGTCAATGAGTATATCGTGCCGGGTGGCCGGATCTATGAGCAGAGAGAGGTGATCTACCAGCTGCTCAACGATATTCCGGGCCTGTCTGCGGTAAAACCAAAGGCTGCGTTTTATATTTTCCCGAAGATCGATATAAAGAGATTTAATATCACCAACGATACCCAGTTTGCGCTGGACTTTTTACGGGAAAAGAGAGTGCTCTTTGTACCGGGCAGCGGCTTTAACTGGGGAGCACCGGATCATTTCCGTATCGTATATCTGCCCCGTGAGACGGTTCTTAGGGAGTCCATGGACAAGATGCGTGATTTCCTCTCGACATATCATCAGGCATAGGAGAGAGGAAATGTTTGAAAAGTTTTATCCGGACGCATGGATGCCGTCTACATACGATATTGACTTCGAGGGTCTGTACCAGAAGGGCTACAGGGGACTGATCTTTGATATCGACAATACGCTGGTGCCGCATGGCGCTCCGGCAGACGACCGTGCGATCGCGCTGTTTGCACGCTTAAAGCGTATCGGGTTTTCCTGCTGTCTGCTGTCGAATAACCAGATCGGCCGGGTGAAGAGCTTTAACGATAAGGTTGGCGTACAGTTTATCGAGAATGCCCATAAGCCGTCTACGAAGAATTACAGAAAAGCCATGGAGCTGATGCATACCGATTGTGAGACGACGGTATTTATCGGCGACCAGCTTTTTACGGATGTTTACGGAGCCAACCGTACGGGGATCCCGACGATCCTTGTGGAGCCGATCCATCCGAAAGAGGAGATCCAGATCGTCCTGAAACGGTATCTGGAGAAGATCGTCCTGCATTTTTATAAGAAAAACAGGGCAAAAAAGACTTATTTTGGAAAACTGTGAAAAAAAAGTTGAAAAAAGGTGTATGGTATTATATTATATACTAAAGCTTATCATGTGAATATTAAGGAGGAAATATAAATGATTTCAGCAGGTGATTTCAGAAATGGTGTAACACTGGAAATCGATGGCAATGTTGTCCAGATTCTTGAGTTCCAGCATGTAAAACCGGGCAAAGGAGCTGCTTTCGTCAGAACCAAATTAAAAAATGTTATCAGTGGTGGTGTAGTTGAGAAAACTTTCCGTCCGACAGAGAAGTTCCCGGCTGCCCATATCGACAGACAGGACATGCAGTATCTGTATGCAGACGGTGATCTGTACTACTTCATGAATATGGAAACCTACGATCAGATCGCAATCAATTCCGAGACGATCGGTGATTCCCTGAAATTCGTTAAAGAGAACGAGATGTGTAAGGTATGTTCCTACAAAGGAAGCGTATTTATGGTTGAGGCTCCGCTGTTCGTAGAGCTGGAGATCACAGACACAGAGCCGGGCTTCAAGGGCGATACAGCACAGGGTGCTACCAAACCGGCTACCGTTGAGACCGGCGCACAGGTAAACGTACCGCTGTTCGTAAACCAGGGCGACAAGATCAAGATCGATACACGTACAGGCGAATATCTGTCCCGTGTTTAATATCGTATAAGCTTTCCACCCGGAGGTTTTCCTCCGGGCGGATATGTACAGTATCTTTCATCAAATCAGAGTACTATCGTTATTCATTTCCCGTTCGGGAGCTATTTCAAACAAACTATTATTGACATATATATGATCTGCAACAGGCAGAAACTCTATTTTACGGACGTTCTAAACGTTAATATAAAACAAGAAAGGGTGAATGTATGAATTATGAAACATTCAAAAGAAGTCTGCTGGAAGCACTGCGTGCACAGGCGGGAGAGGAGGTGAGCTTCCATATCGAAGATGTACCGAAAAACAACGGGATCGTCCGGGAAGGACTGATCATGAAACGAAAGGGCAGCAGTGTTGTTCCGGCGGTCTTTCTCGAGGACATGTATGAGCGGATGGACGGACAGCCGGTGGATTATGAAGATCTGGCTGAGCGTCTTCTGGCGATCTGCCATGAAGAGACGTCCTGGATCGAAGACCAGCTGGAGGATTTTCATGACTTTGCCAGGGCCAGTACACATATCTTTGCGCGGGTGATCAACGCCGGGTTAAATGAAAAGCAGCTGGAGCATGTGCCCCATGAAAGGATCCTGGATCTGGCGATCGTCTGCTATTATGTACTTGAAAATCAGGACAGTGCCAGCACAGTGCTGATCGACAACCGGATTCTCGAATACTGGGATATTACAAGAGAACAGCTTCTGGCGCTCGGCAAAGCCAACACGGCGAGAAAGATCCCGGCCAGTCTGTTTCATATCGACGATCTGATCCGGCTTTTGGAGGAAGAGCGCTATATGCAGTATGCGCCGGCGCTTTCAGAGGATGAAAAGCTGCCGCTTTACGTTATGACCAACACCGAGAAATATTATGGCGCGTATGCGCTGTTTTATCCCGGGCTACAGCGCCATGTGGCCGATGTCTTAAACACTTCTTTTTATATACTGCCCAGCAGTATTCATGAGACAATTCTGGTGCCCGATTCCGGGCAGTATACACCCCAGGAATTACAGGAGATCGTAAAGAGTGCCAACCGTACCGTCGTGGAACAGAAGGAATTTCTTTCGGATTCGGTTTACTATTACGACAGGGATACCTGCACGATGTCGATCGCGGCAAAAGGATAAAGCGCGTATGTAACGGTATCTTTACACTGCGCATAAAATCCAGTAAAATAGCAATGGACAGGTAGCGAAAAAAGGGGCAGCAGTGTCTGCCCCTTATGCTATGTGCGCAAAAGAAGTTGCAGACAGCAGCTTTTCACAGATAAGGAAAAGGAGAACACGTATGGAATATATCATTCGCAATGTAAGACCGGAGGACTATGAGGAGGTTGTAGAGATCGAGCAGCTGGGCTTTCCACCAGCCGAGGCAGCCACGCCAGAGACGTTAAAGGAGCGTATGGCAGCGTTTCCGGAGAGCTTTTTTGTGGCGGAAAAGGACGGTAAGCTGATCGGCTTTGTCAATGGCGCATGCTCTGATGAAATCGCACTGCCGGACAGCGCGTACCATGATCTGAAAAATCATAAGCCGGACGGGATCTGCCAGCAGATCTTCGGTCTGAATGTACGCGCAGAATACAGAAGACAGGGCATCGGCGCGGCGCTGATGCGTCATATGATCGAGAGCGCCAGAGAACGGGGCAAAAAGGTCGTGATCCTGACCTGCAAGGAGGCCAAGATCCCCTTTTACACCGAGATCGGTTATCGCCTGATCGGCCTGTCCGACTCCGAGCATGGCGGAGCCAGCTGGTATGAGATGCGTTACGAATTTGACAGAGAATCTGAAAAATAAAATCCAGACATTTTGCTGTGTTTGTTGCTATGAAGACAGCCTGTAAAGTGGTACAATACAGCTATAAAAACCAGTGAAAAAAGAGGACAAAAGCTATGGCAGAACAGAAAAAACCACCGATCACCAAAAGCTTCGGCTATGCATTTGAGGGGATCTTTACCTGTATCCGCAAGGAACGCAATATGAAGATCCATGTGACGGTGACGCTTCTTGTCGTGATCGCCGGACTGGTGTTGGGATTATCGGCAACGGAGTGGTGTATCTGTCTGGCACTTTTTGGTCTGGTGATGGCGCTGGAGCTGGTGAATACGGCCGTGGAAGCTGTGGTGGATATGGTGACCGAAGAGTACCATCCACTGGCAAAGATCGCCAAGGATACGGCCGCCGGTGCTGTGCTGATCGCAGCGATCATGGCAGCGATCGCCGGACTGATCATCTTTGTGCCGAAGGGGCTTTTGTTTCTCGAAACGCTGCTTAGCTGATGCAGGCAGAGCTTACTGGTGAGTGAAAGGAGTACATACCATGGAAAAATTAACAGACGGATTAAAGAAAGTTGTACTGGCAGGTATCGGAACGGTCGCTGTGACGGCTGAAAAGTCAAAAGAGATCATCGACGAGATGGCAAAGCGTGGCCAGCAGACGGTAGAACAGGGCAAGGTGCTCAATCAGGAATTAAAACACAACATCAAGGAAACTGTGAAAAAGACCGTAGGCGGTACAGAAGAAGTGCCGACACAGGAAGCACTGGCCGCCATGCTGGATAAAATGACGCCGGAGCAGATCGCAGAGCTGAAAGAAAAGCTGGCTGCCGCAGAGGAAGCGAAAGCCGCAGAGAAAGCGGACAAAGAGACGGAAACAGCAGAGGAAAAAGAAGCAGAAGAGGTTCCGGCTGAAGAAACAGCAGAGTAAAACAGTAAATGGCGTAAAATATACATCTGGCTGGTTTGATACAACCGGTGCAGATGGGTAAAAGGAAAGGCAGCCACGCAGGATGGACAGTGAAAAGACGACCGAAAAAGGCTACGGCTCCCGCCTGAAGGAAATGACGGCGGTTCTGAAAAAACATAAGATCATGCAGGGCCTGACTCCGGAAAAGCTCCGGCTGATCCTGGAGGAGCTGGGGCCGACCTATATCAAGCTGGGGCAGATCATGTCCCTGCATTCGGATATTCTGCCGAAAAAATACTGTGATGAGCTGATGAAGCTGTGCTCCGATGTGGCGCCAATGCCTTTTTCACAGGTGGAAGAGGTACTGCTGCAGGCATTTGGCTGTCCGTGGCAGGAAATCTTTCAGTCGATGGAGGAAAAGCCGCTGGGAGCGGCATCCATCGCGCAGGTACACCGCGCCGTGCTGCACAGTGGGGAAGCTGTGGTCGTCAAAGTACAGCGTCCCGGTATTTATGAGCTGATGTCGAGAGATATTGCTATGATGCATAAGGCGGTCAAGCTGCTTCCACCGGTCAGCATCAAGGAGCTGGTGGATTTTGATATGGTGCTTGACGAGATGTGGACGGTGGCACAGGAAGAGATGGATTTCCTGACAGAAGCCTCCAATATGGAGGAATTTGCCCGCAACAATAAAGACGTAGCCTTTGTGACCACACCGAAGCTGTACCGGGAGTACACGACGAAGCATGTGCTGGTGATGGAGTATATCGATGGCTTTTCTGTGGATGATAAGAAAGCACTTGTGGATAACGGGTACGATCTGCAGGAGGTTGGCGGTAAGCTCGTGGATAACTATATCCGGCAGGTCATGGAGGACGGTTTTTTTCATGCCGATCCCCATCCGGGCAATGTACGTGTGCGGGGCGGTAAGATCGTCTGGATCGACATGGGCATGATGGGGCGGCTTTCCGAGAGAGACCGGCTGCAGCTGGGCAAGGCGATCCAGGGGATCGCCATGAATGATATCGGCATGATCCAGGATGCTGTACTGGTGCTGGGTGAGTTTCGTGGAGAACCGGATACGGCCAAGCTGTACCGGGATATCCGCAAATTGATTGATAAATACGGCAGTCTGCAGATGGGACAGATTGATGTGGCTGTTCTGATGCAGGAGCTGATGGAGGTTATGAAGGTCAACAAGATCTCGATGCCCCACGGCCTGACGATGCTGGCCCGTGGCCTGACCCAGATGGAAGGCGTGCTGGCCGATATCAGCCCGGAGATCAACATGGTGGAGATCGCCGCAGCCCGGATGAAATCCCATATCTGGCAGCATTTTGACTGGAAACAGGAGTTAAAGAACTCCGGCAAGGAAGCCTACCGTGCCGTACACGGTGCACTGGAGATCCCGGCACAGCTGTCAAAGCTTTTGCAGGAGATGGAACGCGGTCAGTCAAAGGTGACGATGGATCTGCAGGCTACAACAGAGCTGTCAAAGCTTCTGCATCGGCTGATCCGTAATATCGTCATGGGTCTCTGGGTCATGGCGCTTCTGATCAGCTCAAGCATCATCTGTACGACCGATATGAAGCCAAAGCTCCTCGGCATCCCGGCGCTGGGTGCGATGGGATATATGTTTGCAGTGCTGATCGTGATCTATACGATGTTCCGGCACTTTATACCGAAAAAATAAAATTATATGTGCATAATCTTCACCATTCTTAATAAAATTTACTACTCAATTGTCGTAGACAACCCGGTCTAAATGTGGTATCATATATCAAGTGCTGGGTGAGAAGCCAGAAAGCACAGGCGTCTGTAGCTCAGGGGATAGAGCAGCGGTTTCCGGTACCGCGTGGCGGGGGTTCGAATCCCTCCAGACGCGCTTTTTCTTTATATGGACAAATACGCCGGGAAATACAGGGGTTACCGGCAATATTGTGACAATATGTTTGGTTTTAGACAAAAGAGGGGGTAGCACATGTTAGACGACATCAGAGAGTGGATATCCGACAATCTCCGGTATATTCTTCTGGGACTGGCAGGAATCGTAGTGATCTTTTTACTGGTTACGGTGATCCGTGCAGTATCCGGCGGCTCCTCCAAGAGCAGTAAGAAGGACAATAAAGCGGAAACCTCACAGACCGATACATCCAATACGGATGTTACACAGACATCTTCCACGGGTGATGCGCAGACGGCCACAGGTGAGATCCAGGAGTCGACAGATGAGAGTCTGCTTACCCTGATCAAGTCCTATTATCAGGCCATCGCCGCGCAGGATGTGGAGACGGTGCGTGTCCTGACCGATCAGCTGTCCGCAGACGATCAGGCAAAGATCGAGAGTGAGAATGATATCGAGTCCTATTCCGATATCAAGGTTTATACAGCAGCAGGGCCGGAGGCCGGTACATACGTTGTATACGCCGCTTACAATTACAAGTACAAGAATTTCGATACCCAGCTGCCGGGCTTAAGCCAGCTGTACGTATGCACAGCCGAGGATGGTTCCTATTACATCGCGGGCGGTGCCATGACAGAGACAGTCAAGAGTTACATCGAAGCGGAGAATGCTTCCGCCGGTGTGACACAGCTGATGCAGACGACAAAGACGGCATACGATGCGGCTCTGGCGGCAGATGCCAGCCTGTCCAGTTATCTCAATAACAAAGGGCAGACATCCAATGCATCCAATGCGCTGAATCAGGCAGACGGCACAGAGCTGACGATCAAACAGAACTGTAATGTACGTGCTGAAGCCAGTACATCATCGACAAAGCTGGGTCAGCTTGCCGCTGGTACCAAGGTGACAAAGACAGGTTCAGAGGCCGAATGGATCAAGATCGACTACAATGGCCAGACAGCCTATGTCAGATGGGATATGTTCGAATAAACAGGATACGAGCGGGGGTTGTTCTTTTGGCAGCCCCTGCTTTTTTACCACAGAGGGTAATACGATGACAGGAGAAAGGGGAAAGACAGTGGCAGAAGAGCTGATCCGAATCAATAAACTGCTGAGTGATGCAGGTATATGTTCCCGGCGGGAAGCCGACCGTCTGGTCGAACAAAAGAGAGTGACGGTGGATGGCAGGATCATAGAAATGGGCAGTAAAGTATCACCTGCAGCCGATATCCGCGTGAATGGAAAGCCGATCCGCAAGGAAGAACGAAAGGTGCTTCTGATGCTGAACAAGCCCCGGGGCATTGTCTGTACGATGGAGCGAAGAGAGAGGGACAGCGTGGTACGCTTTATGAAATATCCGCTGCGCGTCTATCCGGTCGGCAGGCTTGACAAGGACAGCGAGGGCCTTTTGCTTCTGACGAACCAGGGCGATCTGGTCAACCGGATCATGCGGGCGGGCAACCGTCATGAAAAAGAATATGTGGTCACGGTGGATAAGGAGATCGACGCCGATTTTCTTGAAAAAATGAGCATCGGTGTGCCAATTCTCGACACAATTACCCGTCCGTGTACGGTAGAATATGTGGGTAAATACACGTTCCGCATCATTCTGACACAGGGGTTAAACCGTCAGATTCGGCGGATGTGTGAATATTTTGGTTACGAAGTGAAAAAGTTAAAACGTGTGCGGATCATGAATCTGACACTGGGAAAGCTGCCGGTGGGCAAATATCGCGAGGTGACGGGCGAAGAGCTTAATGAGCTGATGAAGCTTTTAGAGGATTCCTCTTCGCTGTCCCAGAAGGAGCTTAATGGACAAACAGAGTAGAATGAAGGAGCTGGCCGGTATCTTAAAGGCGGCGTCAAAAGCATATTATCAGGACGATACGGAGATCATGAGCAATTTTGAGTACGATAAGCTCTACGATGAGCTTGTGGCACTCGAAAAGGAGACCGGGATCGTGCTGGCCGGCAGTCCGACTATGGAGGTCGGCTACGAGGCACAGGATGAGCTGACAAAGGTAGAGCATGAGCGTCCGATGCTGTCTCTGGACAAGACGAAGGAGAGAGAAACGTTAAAGGCGTTTATCGGAGAACAGCCCTCGATGCTGTCGTGGAAGCTGGATGGTCTGACGATTGTTCTGACTTACAGGGACGGTGTACTCGCACAGGCGGTAACCAGAGGAAATGGTATTGTCGGCGAGGATATTACCAATAATGCCAGAGTGTTCAATAATCTGCCATTAAAAATCGCCTACACTGGAGAATTAGTGTTGCGCGGTGAGGCGCTGATTACCTATGCCGATTTTGAACGGATCAACAGCGAGATCCCGGACGTCGATGCCCGGTATAAGAATCCGCGAAATCTGTGCAGCGGTTCCGTGCGGCAGCTGAACAATAAGATTACTGCCGAGCGGAATGTGCATTTCTTTGCCTTTTCCCTCGTACGTGCGGATGGTGTGGATTTTGAAAATTCCCATGCCCGCCAGATGGAGTGGCTGAAAGAGCAGGGCTTTGAGACGGTGGAATATACGCTGGTGACAGCCGATACGCTGGATGCGGCGATGGATGATTTTGCAGCACGGGTTCAGACGAACCCGTTTCCGTCGGATGGCCTTGTGGTGTTGTATGATGATATCGCTTACGGCGAATCCCTTGGATCCACGGCGAAATTTCCGCGAAATTCGATGGCGTTTAAATGGGCAGATGAGATCCGGGAGACGACGCTTCTGGAGATCGAATGGAGCCCGTCGAGAACCGGCCTGATCAATCCGGTGGCGATATTTGATCCGGTGGAGCTGGAGGGTACAACGGTCAGCCGCGCAAGCGTTCACAATATCAGTATCATGAAGCAGCTGGAGCTTGGCATCGGCGATACGATCGAGGTTTACAAGGCGAATATGATCATCCCGCAGATCGCGGAAAACAAGACCCGGAGCGGTGTGAAAAACATCCCGCAGCACTGTCCGGCCTGTGATCACGAGACAGTGATCCAGAAGGCCAACGATGTGGAGTCTCTGTACTGCCCGAATCCGGACTGTCCGGCCAAGGCGATCAAGTCGTTTGCCCTGTTTGTGAGCCGGGATGCGTTAAATATTGATGGCATGTCTGAGGCTACGCTGGAAAAATTTATCGGCCGTGGCTTTTTACATGATTTTTCCGAGCTTTTTACACTTTCCGTACATCGGGACGATATTGTAGAGATGGATGGTTTTGGCCAGAAATCCTATGACCGTCTGATGGAAAGCATCGAAAAGGCCCGTCATACGACCTTGCCGAAGCTGTTGTATGCGCTGGGAATCCCGAATGTCGGTCTGGCCAATGCGAAGCTGATCTGTAAGCATTTTGACTATGAACCGGAAAAGGTACGCCATGCGGCGGCGGATGAGATCAGTGAGATCGAAGGTCTCGGCGAGGTGATCGCTGCCGGATACTGCGCATGGTTTGCAAAGCCGGAGAACCAGACGGAATTTGACCGTCTGTTGGCGGAAGTGGAGCTGGAAAAGCCGCAGGTGGCAGGGGAACAGCCGCTGGCGGGCAAGGTGTTTGTTATCACCGGCTCTCTGGAGCATTTTACGAACCGCAGTGAACTCAAAGAACAGATCGAAACGCTGGGCGGCAAGGTGACCGGAAGCGTAACAAAGAAGACATCGTACCTGATCAACAACGATCTGACGTCCAATTCCTCAAAGAATAAGAAGGCAAAGGAGCTGGGCGTGGAGATCATTTCTGAAGAGATGTTCCTTTCTATGGTGAAGGAAGGAAAGACGGAAGAGTAGAGAGGTAAGGCGTGGAAGAAAATACAGAAAAGAAATTTACCGAGGAATTTACAGAGACGGTAAAGGATAAAGCCAGACAGGGTAAAAAAGGTGCTGTCAAGCTGTTATTCGGACGTACAACGGTCATTCTTCTTCTGATCATGGTACAGATACTGGTACTGATGTTTGCCAGTCTGTTCTTGTACCGGTATGTTGTATACGCAATGGCAGCATACATGCTGGTGGCGTTGTTTATCGTCATGGGAATTTTAAACCGCCCCGGTACGCCGGAGATCCAGATGCCATGGATCGTCATGATCCTTCTGGTGCCGGTATTTGGCGGACTGTTGTATCTGTTTGTCCAGATACAGCCCGGTACACGTATTTTGAATAAAAAGGTCATAGCCCAGACGGAGCGTATGAAGGGCTTTTCCGAGCAGGATCCGGACATACAGCAGGAGATCCAGGAAGAGAATCCGCAGATGGCCGGTATGACACATTATCTGCAAAGCGTCGGTTTTCCGGCCTACAGAAATAATGGTCTGACCTACTACCCGCTGGGGGACGACTGGTATCCGGCGATTCTGGAAGAAATGAAAAAGGCCAGAAAATTTATCTTTATGGAGTTTTTCATCATCGAGCATGGTGAGGTCTGGGACCATGTGTTGGAGATTTTAAAGGATAAGGCAGCCGAGGGCGTGGAGGTGCGCCTGATGTACGACGGCACGCTGCAGTTTGCGTCGTTGTCCCACGATTATCCGAAACGAATGGAAGCAGCGGGCATCAAGTGTAAGGTCTTTTCGCCGATTAAGCCGGCGCTGACAACCTACCAGAACAACAGAGATCACCGGAAAATTCTGGTGATCGACGGCGAGACAGCGTTTACCGGCGGAACGAATCTGGCGGATGAGTATATCAATATGAAAGAACGCTTTGGCCACTGGAAGGACACAGCGATCATGGTGAAGGGCGATGCGGTCAAGAGCTTTACGATGATGTTCCTGCAGCTGTGGGATTTGGATGGCTATGAGAATAATTATGTGGATTATCTCGACATTTATCCGCGAAAAGCCGAGCTTGTACAGCCGGGCTTTGTCGTGCCATATGCGGACAGCCCGTTGGACGGTGAGCCGGTCGGCAAGTTTGTCTATATGCATATCCTGCAGCAGGCAACGAAATATGTGCATATCATGACGCCATATCTGATTTTAGAGCATGATATGATCACGGCGCTGTGCGATGCGGTGCGCCGTGGCGTGCAGGTGCGTCTGATCCTGCCGCATATCCCGGACAAGATCTATGCCTTTGCGCTGGCAAGAACGCATTATAAATATCTGATCAGCGAGGGCGTGGAGATCTATGAATATGTGCCAGGCTTTGTCCATGCAAAGGTCTTTGTCAGCGATGATGAGACTGCGGTGGTCGGTACGATCAATATGGATTACCGCAGCCTGTTTCTGCATTTTGAAAATGCCGTGCTTTTATACCGGGCAGAAGAGATCGCCCGGATCGAGGAGGATTTTCAGGATACTCTGGACAAATGTCTGAAGGTAACGCCGGAGTACATGAAGTCGATCAGTACAAAGCATAAGCTTCTGGGCTTTATTTTAAAGATATTTGCGCCTTTGATGTAGGAAAAATGCAAGTTTTCCTTGCAATTTAAGGTGTTTTATGTAAAATGTAGTGGGACTGCCTGTGCAGTCCCATAAAAAATGAAAAAAGTAACCATGCAACGTTTCTATACAGGAGGAATAACGCAGCTATGATTTCAGCAAATAATGTCACACTCCGACTGGGCAAAAAGGCTCTGTTCGAAGATGTAAATATCAAATTTACCGAAGGTAACTGCTACGGTATCATCGGTGCCAACGGCGCCGGAAAATCTACATTCTTAAAGATCCTTTCAGGAGAGCTGGAGACGACCAGCGGTGATGTATCGATCACACCGGGACAGCGTCTGTCTTTCTTAAAGCAGGATCATTTCCAGTACGATGCCTACACAGTTCTCGATACCGTTATCATGGGTAACCAGAGACTGTACGAGATCATGAAAGAAAAAGACGCCATCTATGCGAAAGAGGATTTCACGGACGAGGATGGTATCCGTGCCAGCGAGCTGGAGGGCGAGTTTGCTGAGATGAACGGCTGGGAAGCTGAGACAGATGCCGAGATGCTGTTAAACGGTCTGGGTATCCCGACCGAGCTGCATTACGAGCAGATGGCCAACTTAAAGGGTAGTGAAAAGGTGAAAGTCCTGCTGGCGCAGGCACTTTTTGGCAATCCGGACATCCTGCTTCTCGACGAGCCGACCAACCACCTGGATATGGATGCCATCAACTGGCTCGAGGAGTTTCTGATCAACTTTGAGAATACAGTCATCGTTGTATCCCATGACCGTTACTTCTTAAATAAAGTCTGCACCCATACCGCAGACGTTGACTACGGCAAGATCCAGCTGTATGCCGGTAACTACGATTTCTGGTACGAGTCCAGCCAGCTTCTGGTAAAGCAGATGAAAGAGGCTAACCGTAAGAAAGAGGAGAAGATCAAAGAGCTGCAGGAGTTTATCTCCCGTTTTGCTGCCAACGCTTCCAAGTCCAAGCAGGCAACATCCCGTAAGAAAGCGCTTGAAAAGATCCAGCTTGACGAGATCAAGCCGTCCAGCCGTAAATATCCGTATATCGATTTCCGTCCGAACCGCGAGATCGGTAACGATGTCCTGATGGTGGAAAATCTGACCAAGACGATCGACGGTGAAGTGATCCTCGATCATCTGAATTTCACACTGAACCGCGAAGACAAGGTCGCTTTTGTCGGCGGCAATGAGCGTGCCAAGACCGTACTGTTCCAGATTCTGACAGGGGAGATGGAGCCGGATGAGGGTACCTATAAATGGGGCGTAACGACCTCCCAGGCATATTTCCCACAGGATAGCACAAAGGAATTTGACAGTGACTTAACGATCGCTGACTGGCTGACCCAGTATTCCGAGATCAAGGATGCTACCTATGTCCGTGGCTTCCTGGGTCGTATGCTGTTTGCCGGTGAGGACGGTGTGAAGAGAGTCCGCGTCCTGTCCGGTGGTGAGAAGGTGCGCTGCCTGTTATCCAAGATGATGATCTCCGGCGCCAACATCCTGATCCTGGATGAGCCGACCAACCATCTGGATATGGAGTCCATTACAGCATTGAACAACGGTATGAAGAAATTCCCGGGCGTTTTATTATTCGCCTGCCGTGACCATCAGCTGGTGGAGACAACCGCCAACCGTATCATGGAGATCATGCCGGGCGGACAGCTGATCGACAAGATCACCACATACGATGAGTATCTGGCTTCGGATGAGATGGCTCGTAAGCGTGCCGTTTACACGATGAAAGAAGAGGATAACTAGAATGGAAGATACACAGATCTTAAACGCTGTATCTGAGGTGGAAGGGGTCTATCGTACCGCCTTTGTCGATACGAAAGATCTGGTGTTTGATCCGGAGTTCCGGAAATACTGTGAGGAGGACAAGTGCGGCAATTACGACGTCAATTATTCGTGTCCGCCGCACTGTGGAACTCCCGAAGAGATGCAGGCAAAGGCCATGCAGTACAAGCGGCTTTTGGTGGTGCAGACGTCCTGGGATGTATCAGATGTCATGAATACCGATGAGACAGCCGAAGCGAAAGCAAAGCACAATGCGATCTCCTATGAAGTGCTGGAGAAGCTGAATGCGCTGGGAATCGTAGCGGATGCCATGATGGCAGGACCGTGTAAGCTGTGCAAAAAGGTCTGTATGCAGATGATCGGAAGACCGTGTCCGAGGGACTATAAGGTGTTTTCCTGCCTGTCGGCCTACTGCATCAATGTGGCGAAGCTTGCCGAAACTGCCGGTATGGAATGCTGGTGTGGCAATACGAAAGTACTGTATTTCAGTATGTTTATGTTTGAAGGATAACGATTTCGGAGGAAGAATAACGTGCAGCAGCAACTGCTGGAACAGATGAAGGAGATAACCGAGGAGGAAAAGAAGATCCTGGAAGGCCGCGGACAGGTGGAAAAGGAGCTGTATGCCACAGGCACGGAGTTTACCATCGACAGCCGCAAGATGCTGGAGCAGGGTCAGCTGATCACCGTGCGCAAGCATACCCGGTTTGTACATTTTCCCTCCCACAGACATACATATGTCGAAGTGATCTACGTGTGTCAGGGTGAGGTCATCAATGTGATAGGGGATAAGCGTGTGGTCGTAAAGGCGGGGGAGATCCTTTTCCTTAACCAGTACACACATCATGAGATCCTGCCGTCGGGCGAGGATGATCTGGCGGTCAATTTCATCATTCTTCCGGAATTTTTTGATGTGGCGAATGCGATGATCGGCCGGGACAATGTTCTGGCCGATTTTCTTGTTAATATCCTGCGGCAGAATCAGGAAAAGGGCGAGTATCTGCATTTTAAGGTTGCCGGGGTGCTGCAGATCCAGAATCTGATGGAAAATATGATCGTATCCCTGATCAACGGGGAACAGCAGAATAATCTGATCAACCAGACGACGATGGGCCTTTTGTTTATGCATCTGGTGGAATCGGCGCAGTATGTGGAGATGCGCGTGCCAAACCGCTATGACAATATGCTGCTGATGTCGACGTTAAGCTATATCGAGCAGCAGTACCGGACAGCGAGCCTGACGGCGCTGTGCGAGACCCTGCATCAGCCGATGCATACGTTAAGCCGCATGATCAAAGCTCAGACCGGATATAATTTCACGGAGCTTTTGCTCCGCAAGAGACTGAGCAAGGCAGTACAGCTTCTGTGCGATACAGATCTGCCGGTCAACGATGTGATCGCTGCGGTGGGTTATGAAAATGCCAGCTATTTCCACCGGACATTCAAAGAGCATTACCATATGACGCCGCGGGTATTCCGGGAAACGTATAAAAAGGAACAGATTGTGCCGATGTAATGCCGGGCGTATCTGGCTGCCGGAGGGCGTAAAGGGTAAGTTTTCGTTGCAATTTGGCGGTATATCGGATATAATGACCACAGTGCGTGCTGTACACGCAAAGACGAAAGGATGTTTGAATCATGAGTTTATTACAGACATGGCGTGACAAAGCCTATGATCAGAATGCAGATAAAGGAGCTCTGCAGAGATTCTGGCAGAATTATTTCCTGCTTGAAAAGGGGATCTATGAGCAGCTTTTAACAAACCCGGACGAGGAAGTCAAGGGTACAGTGAAAGAGCTGGCTGACAAATATAACATCGATGTATTTGCCATGACAGGTTTTCTGGATGGTATCAATGACAGCCTGAAGGTTCCGAACCCGATCGAGGAGATGGAAGAGGATACTGTTGTCAGCCTTGCGTTTGACAAGGAGCTGCTGTACAAGAATATGGTAGATGCCAGAGCTGACTGGCTGTATGAGCTGCCGATGTGGGATGAGATTTTTACACCGGAGAAGAAGAAGGAGCTGTATCTGGAGCAGAAGAAGTCGGGTACGGTTGTTAAGCCGAAGAAGGTATTTCCGAATGATCCGTGTCCGTGCGGTAGTGGCAAAAAGTATAAAAAATGTTGTGGTAGGAATAAGTAAGGACGGACGGTTCGCTTGACCGTGCCGCAATGGTCAGAAAGGGCTATGTCTGGTGATGCAGGCATAGTCCTTTTGTATAAGGGGAAGATAAATAATGGAAGTTGTATTAAGTATATTGGGCATTTTCTGCTTTGGATATTTTGTGGCCTGTGGTGTGTATGCGGGATTTGGGGCTTCGTTTCTGGTGATCTGGCCGGTGGCGGGGATTTTGTGTCTGGGAGTGGCTTTTAGTTTGCGGATGTACAGGAGTGGCCGGTGGTTGTGGCAGCTGCCGCATAGTGTAAAAATGGTGCTGGGATGTGTATTGCTGGCGGGGGCGCTTGTTTTTGCAGTGATGGAGGGACTGATCGTTTCGCAGATGTATGAGAAGGGAGAAGCGGATCTGGACTATGTGCTGGTGCTGGGGGCACAGGTGCGTGGGGATCATGTGAGCCGGGCGCTGGAGGATCGGTTGAAGACGGCGAAGGCGTATCTGGAGGAGAATCCGGAGACGAAGGCGGTGTTATCCGGTGGGCAGGGGCCGGGAGAGAATCTGACGGAGGCGCAGGCGATGTATGACTGGCTGGTGGCACACGATGTGGCAGCGGACCGGCTGATTATGGAGGACAGGTCGACGACTACGTGGGAAAATATGACATTCAGTAAGGCTTTGATCCCTGAGGATGCCGGACAGGTACATATCGGTATTGTTACCAATAATTTCCATGTATATCGCGGTGTGATGCTGGCGAAACGGTGTGGATTTACCAATGCCTGCGGTATCGCGGCAAAGTCCCATTCGCTGATGCAGCTGCATTTTATGGTGCGCGAGGGTATCGCTCTGGCGAAGGATATTGTGCGGGGGATTGTGTAAACCGGGAAATCAAATAAAACAGATGGAAGGACAACAGTGCATAGGAAGCTCTGCTGCTGCGCATAATAAAGGAAGAACGCTCCCGGCTTGCAAAAGCCGGTGCGTCAATTCTTTTAAAGGAGGACTTTATTATGCCGTTATTAAACTGTATGGTAACACACTGTGTCTACAATAAGGATGAGCTCTGCTCCCGCGGGGATATCCGCGTCGGCGGCCGGGATGCGAGAGTAGCGGATGAAACCTGCTGCGACAGCTTCCGTGACAGATCCGAGGGTACGGCGGTCAATTCTGTGACCGGTGGCTGCGGCTGCAGCAGTATCCATGTGGACTGTGAGGCTGAAGGATGTACCTACAATGAGCACTGTAAATGTACGGCCAATGAGGTAAATATCGACGGTGCCTGTGCAGACCGCTGCGAGGATACCGTCTGTGAGACCTTCCGCTGCAAAAACTGCGGCTAAGGATTGACAGAGCAGGTCAAAAGCTGATATCCTGTAAAAAGCGGAATATGCTGCCATTTGCAGGATATCTGTGACTCGCAGCAGAAAATGTGTTACTGTTCACTCAGCATCTGAACACTTGCTGTTCAGATGCGTATGAAAGTGATTCAGGTGTGAGCAGCCCTCCTTTTGCGAAGCAAATTTTGTATGGGGCTGCGAAAGTTACAGTTCGCAGGGAACCTGTGAACTGTAACGAAAATGTGTCAGGAGTGCAAAAAAGCTCTTGACACAGCTACATATTCATGGTAATCTATCAAAGATGTAAGAAAGAAGAGTATCCACTCTCACCTCAGCACACTTCAGATGTGACTCGGGTTTATAGGGAAAGCGATCGTGTGTTACACAGATTGCAGTACTGGGTAAGTGGATAGTCTGACTATCTGCTTTTTTATTTTGTTAGGAGGTATACGGCCATTAGCGAGTTAATGATTAACGAACAGATTCGCGATAGAGAAGTTCGCGTTGTGAGTGCGACAGGAGAGCAGCTGGGAATCATGTCTTCCCGTGATGCGTACAAGATGGCACAGGAGGCTAATCTCGATCTGGTAAAGATCGCCCCGACAGCAAAGCCGCCGGTCTGCAAGATCATCGATTACGGTAAGTACAGATATGAGCTTGCCAGAAAAGAGAAGGAAGCCAAGAAAAAACAGAAGGTAGTGGAGATCAAAGAGGTTCGCCTTTCCCCGAATATCGACGAGAATGATCTCAACACCAAGGCAAGTGCTGCCCGCAAGTTTATCACCAAGGGCAACCGTGTTAAAGTCACACTTCGTTTCCGTGGTCGTGAGATGGCGCATGTACAGAGCAGCAAGGTGATTCTGGATGAGTTTGCATCCCGTCTTTCCGATATCGCTACTGTAGAGAAAGCCCCGAAGATGGAAGGCAGAAGCATGAGCATGTTTTTAACTGAAAAACGTTAAAAAAAATAGATTTGATAGCTTAAGGAGGAATGGTATCATGCCAAAAATGAAAACAAGCAGAGCTGCTGCAAAGCGCTTTAAAGTAACAGGTTCAGGTAAACTCGTTAGAAATAAAGCTTATAAGAGCCATATCTTAACAAAGAAGACTACCAAGAGAAAGAGAAATCTTAGAAAAGATATCGTTATGGACGAGACAAACGTTAAGAACATGAAGAAGATCTTACCGTACATGTAAGTTTGAGATTGCAGGAGGAATTAAGAAATGGCAAGAATTAAAGGCGGTTTAAACGCAAAGAAGAAACATAACAGAGTATTAAAGCTGGCTAAAGGTTACAGAGGAGCCAGATCCAAACAGTATAGAGTAGCAAAACAGTCCGTTATGAGAGCTCTGACAACAGCTTACGCTGGACGTAAAGAGAAAAAACGTCAGTTCAGACAGCTGTGGATCGCTCGTATCAACGCTGCAGCACGTATGAATGGTCTGTCCTACAGCAAATTCATGTATGGTCTGAAGCTGGCTAACGTTGACCTGAACAGAAAAGTTCTGGCTGACATGGCTATCAATGATGCAGAAGGCTTCGCTACACTGGCTGAGCTTGCTAAGAGCAAAATCGCATAAGTAAGTACGAAGATAATGAGGAATCTCTTTCATGACGAAAGAGGTTCCTTTTTTTCCCTTAGGATGTAAAAGAAAGCTCCAGTGGAGGTTTCTTTTGCTGATTTTATGTATGATTTCTGGTAAAATGGAGCAGATGTACATATTTTAATTACCATGTATATGAAAAAGGTTCAGTGGACCTTTTATGAACGTTTTGTTAAAGGAGAAGTTATATGCCGGATATGGATCTGTTTTCTTATATGAAAGAAGCGACGCTGGAAAAGGAATCGCCGCTGGCGTCCAGAATGCGTCCGAAAACGCTGGAGGAGGTTGTCGGCCAGCAGCATATTATCGGTGAGGGGAAGATGCTGTACCGCGCGATCAAGGCGGACAAGCTGAGCTCCCTGATCTTTTATGGCCCGCCGGGAACGGGTAAGACAACGCTGGCCAAGGTGATCGCCAATACAACGAGTGCGAAGTTTACGCAGCTCAATGCAACGACAGCCGGTAAGAAGGATATGGAAGAGGCGGTGAAGGCGGCACAGGATGAGCTTGGCATGTATGGTAAGAAGACAATCCTGTTTATCGACGAGATCCATCGTTTCAATAAAGGTCAGCAGGATTATCTGCTGCCTTATGTGGAGGACGGTACGATCATTCTGATCGGTGCTACGACGGAGAATCCGTATTTTGAGGTGAATGGCGCTTTGTTGTCCCGGTCGGTGATCTTTGAGTTAAAGTCTCTGGAAATCGGGGATATCGAGAAGCTGCTGGATCGTGCGGTGACGGATACGGTCAATGGTATGGGCAGTTATCATGCGGTGATGGATGAAGATGCGAGATATTTCCTCGCAGATATTTCCGGGGGTGATGCCAGAGCAGCGTTAAATGCGATCGAGCTGGCTGTGCTGACAACGCCGAGAAGTGAGGACGGGCTGATCCATATTGATCTGGATACGGCTTCGGAGTGTATCCAGAAGCGGGTTGTGCGCTATGATAAGACAGGCGATCAGCATTATGATACGATTTCGGCATTCATCAAGAGTATGCGGGGATCTGATCCGGATGCGGCGGTGTATTATCTGGCAAAGATGCTGTATGCGGGGGAGGATATCAAGTTTATTGCCCGGCGTATGATGATCTGTGCGTCGGAGGACGTGGGCAATGCGGATCCACAGGCACTGGTGGTGGCTACGGCTGCTGCGCAGGCAGTAGAGCGGATCGGTATGCCGGAATCCCAGCTGATCCTGGCTCAGGCGGCGATCTATATTGCGGGTGCGCCGAAGAGTAATGCGTGCACGAATGCGATTTTTGCGGCGATGGAGAGTGTGCGCTCGAAAAAGACGACGGTGCCGGTGCATTTGCAGGATGCGCATTATAAGGGCTCGGCGAAGCTGGGGCATGGCGTTGGATATAAGTATGCACATGATTATCCGGAGCATTTTGTAAAGCAGCAGTATCTGCCGGATGAGATCTGTGGAGAACGATTCTATGAGCCGACGGAGATTGGGTATGAAGAGAGAATCAGAGAGCGGCTGGAACGGTTGAGAAACAGAGAAGAATAGAAGCAACGGCCACGACGGAATATCATCCATCGTGGCCGTAAATTTATCTGACGATAAGAGAAATCAGCGTTGTTTGTCGGCCATGCGTTTGAGTTCGGGCAGAACGGTAACGAGCATGGTGATGAAGCAGAGGCTGCCGCCGATGATGTTGGAGACGGGTTCTGCCATAAATACGCCGTTGGTGCCCATGTGGAGGGCGTAGGGGAACAGGTACGTCAGCGGAACAACGATAAATACTTTGCGGAGCAGGGAGAAGAAGATGGCCTGCTTCTTTTTGTTTAAGGATTTAAAGATGGTCTGGCCGACATACTGCAGGAGCATGAAGATGAAGGCGGCGAAGTAGAGCTTCAGGGCGGGGACGGTGTCGGCAATCAGGGACAGGTCCGAGCTGAAGATACTGATCAGAAAATGCGGTGCGTGTATGATGACGGACCACATCAGCAGGGTATATACCAGAGCCATGGCGGCCATGGTGGCGCCGGCCTGAAAGACTTTTTTAGGCCGGGCTGCGCCGTAATTATAGCTGATGATCGGCGAAGAGCCTTCGGTGATGGCGTAGATCGGGGTTTCAACCATCTGGCGTACGCTGGAAACGATGGTCATGACGGAGATATAAAGATCGCCGCCGGTGACGGACAGTACGTTATTACAGCAGATGGATACAATACTGTTGGTCAGCTGCATGATGAATCCGGCTGTGCCGAGGCTGACGATGTCGGCGGCTTTTTTCCGGCAGGCGGGCAGCTCTTTTCGGGTCAGCAGACGGACTTTGTATTCGGCTCTGCGGCGCAGAAAGTACAGCACAAACAGGGCAGAGAGTGTCTGTGACAGGATCGTGGCGATGGCAGCACCGGAGATACCCAGATGAAAGACAAAGATAAACAGCGGATCCAGCAGCAGGTTGGCGGCAGCACCGATGACGACAGAAAGCATACCTGTGGTGGCATAGCCCTGGGCGTTGATAAACGGATTCATGCCGGTGGCGATCATGGAGGGGATCGTGCCGAGCAGATAGATCATCAGATAGGGGTAGGCGTAGACGATGGCATCTTTGGAGGCTCCGAACAGAAACAGGATCGGGCGGGCAAAGACAAGACCGATCACCATCAGGCAGGCGCCGCAGGCCAGAAGCATGGTGAAGGCGGTATTCATCAAAAGACCGGCTCTTTTCCGGTTGCCTTCACCGCGGGCAATGGAAAAGAGCGGTGCGCCGCCGGAGCCAAAGAGATTGCTGCAGGCGGTGATGATCATAATAATAGGAAAGCATAAGCCCACAGCGCCGAGGGCAGTCGTACCGACATCGGGAATACGGGCGATGTAGATGCGATCAACGATGTTATATAAGAGATTTAAAAACTGCGCCACCAGCATAGGCAGAGCGGCGCGGAAAATATTTCCGGTAAGGGAACCGTTTTCAAAGTCAATGCGTTTCATATAATAAGGTCACTTCTTTCTTGCGTTTTTGATGCATTGATTCCATTCTGAAATCTGGGTAATGCAGACATAGTATAACATAAAAAAGACAATGCAGACAGCCAAAATGAAACGGCTGCGCATTGTCTCTAAAATCAGTTCGCGGAAGGATCAGTTTGTCTGCGCTCTTCCAGAAGCTCATTCATCCTGTCCACATTCTGCAGAATATTGACGGCGTACAGATAGACGATCTTGCCGTCCTCCGTCAGCTCGATGCCGTTATTGCTGCGGGTAAACAGCGGTGTGGACAGCTCGGCTTCGAGCTGTTGGATCGCTTTGCTGACATTTGGCTGGCTGGTGTAGAGCCTGCGGGCGGCCTGGCTGAAGGAGCGGGTGCGGGCACTTTCTACGAAATACTGTAACTGGCGGATTTCCATGGGGCATCCTTTCTACGGGCGATGCGCAAAGAGTGCAAACAGTGGCGCGGGATTGTAAAATTCATCCTGTTCGAGATAAATTCTCTCAGAAACGCTTGTATCGGCCTGTATATCATGATAGCCCAGCTGTTTCAGGGTCTTGAGATCCCAGGCAGGACGGTCGTTTCCACTGATCCGCAGACTTTCCTTGATGTTTTCACATTCATCCTTCATCTGCTGGCTCATCTGCTGGTGGGCGTGATGCGAGGGAAGCTCATCTGCGGAAGCATTCATCTGCTGCTTGCCGTAGTCGGCGTCAAAGTTCAATAGGATACCACCCTTTTTCAACAGCTTTTTCCATGCTTTGTAGGCCTTGCGCGGATGCGGCAGGGTCCAGGTCAGGTTGCGGGTCAGGATCACATCGAAGCTTTCCTCCGGAAAATCCGGTTCTTCCGCATCCATGACGAGAAACTGTGCATCGCTGCCAAGGACCTTGGCGGTCTTTTTGGCTTCCTCGATCATCTTTGCCGTCAGATCGATGCCTGTCACATGGTATCCCATCTGGGACAGCAGCAGGGCAAAGTAGCCGGAACCGGTGCCGATATCGAGAATCTTCAGATTCTTATCCTCGGGCAGATATTTGAAAATTTCTTTTTCCCAGCGCTGGCTGATATCGTCGCGCAGCTCTTTGATACGCAGAGCGGCAAACTCCTCGGCGCGTTCATCCCAGTAGGTTACAATTCTATTTTTAATCTTTTCCATAAAGTAAAACCTCGTTTTTGATAAATTACTGACAATGTAACCCAGTGTAACAGACCGCGAACGTGCGCACAAGCCGGGGGAGGGGATACCGGGGTGGGTATAGAGGAGATTGTATGGAAAAGAAAGCAAAACGATGAAAAAAACGTACAGCATGGAAAGTGATACATGCTGTACGCCTTTGAAAATTTGTCTTTATGCAGTAAATGTGTACCGGATCATGTAGCCGTTTTCGTCACCGGTAATGATTACGGTGTCACCATCTTCATTGGTAAGGATATCCTGGATCGGATAGCGGCCATGCTCTTTGACGTAAGCCTCTGGGCTTTCAGCTGTGGCTTCGATGATTTCTCTTACAGCATGGCAGGAACCGCCACAGGGGGTGGTGCTTTCTGTAATGATTTCGTAGACTTTCATAAATATAGAACCTCCTTTTTAAAAAATGATGATAAACGATTATTCAGCAAACATCTGCAGAAATTCCCGTGCCGCCTGCGTCAGCGGTACATTTCCCGCGGTAGCCAGCACAACCTTTCGTGCAGGCATTTCCTCCGACAGATGGATCGGGAAGAGCTTATCCTGCTCATGCAGGCAGTAGTCCGGAACGAAAGCAAGCCCCAGACCGATATTGGCCAGATCCAGCAGCACATCGTTGGAATCCAGCTCAATCTCCGGTACAAGCTCCAGCTGTTCCTTGCGGAAAGTCTGGTGGAGAAATTCGTTTGTCGTGCTGTGACGGTCGAGCATCAGGATCGGATACTCCTGGATCTCCTTTAAGGAAACCTCCCGACCCTCCAGCTGCGGATAATGGCTGCGGCTTGCCGTGAAAACATCGTGAAATTCACTGATGACCTGAACCTGCTCCCGGTTCCCCATGCGGGAATTGGGATAATTAGTAACGATCAGGTCGACCTGTCCGCTTTCCAGAAGATCCACACATTTTAAGGATGTCTGGTTGATGATGCGGATATGCACCTTCGGGTAGGCTTTGTGGTAGCGGTTCAGATACGGGATCAGCAGATGGCGGCAGATCGTATCCGTAGCGCCGATACGCAGCTGACCACCGCCGAGGCTTCCGGCCTCGAGAATATTATTTTCCCCCTGCCGGATCAGCTGGATCGCCGGTTCGATATGGCGCAGCAACGTCTCGCCCTCCGGTGTCAGCTGGACATTCTTGGTACTGCGGACAAAAAGCGGTGTCCCGAGTTTCTTTTCCAGTGTTTTGACGGACTGGCTGACAGCGGACTGGGAGATGTAGAGCTGACGGGAAGCTTCTGAAAAGCTCAGCGTTGTAGCTACATGGTAAAAGACTTTGTATAATTCATAATTTACGTCCATTTTTATTAGCTCTCCTTATAAGTGTGTTTATTATACCATTCTGTTTGTTGACAGGCAAGCGGCTTTTTAGTAGTATAGGTAGGAAAAATGCTTTACCATAGTATCGTGATAAAAAATGAGGATATACAGATGATAGAGACGATAGCATCCATAGAGCTTCCTGTGGATGAGAAGCTGGTGCTCCAGAAAAACAGACTGGAGCCGATAGAAAAAACAGGCAGAGAGAAACGGATATCGCTGGTTACCGGTATCCATGGCGATGAGCTTCTGGGCATGTATGTGCTGTACGAGGTACAGCGCCGGATCCGGAAGGAGCCTGAAAAGCTGGCCGGTATACTGGATATTTACCCGGCGATCAATCCGCTGGGCATCGATTCCATCAACCGTGGTCTGCCGCAGTTTGATATTGATATGAACCATATTTTCCCGGGCAGCACCGAGGGCAATATGACAGAATATATGGCGGCGAAGCTGATGGACGATCTGATTGGATCCGACCTGTGTATTGATGTCCATGCCAGCGATATTTTCCTGAAGGAGATCGTGCAGGTGCGTATGCAGCCCAGGGATGAGGCGAAGCTTCTCCCTTATGCCATGCAGGTGAATGCAGATCTGGTCTGGATCGCGGCAAGCGCCACCGTCAAGGAGGCTACGCTGGCCTATAGTTTGAATATGTTCGGCATTCCGACGCTGGCGATCGAGGCGGGGAGTGGTATGCGGATCGATAAGGCGTACGGCGACCAGATCGTGGAAGGTATCCTGCATGTGATGAAGCAGGAGGGCATCTGGCTGGGTGAGACAGGACTGGTGCGAAAGCCGGATATTGCCTATGCCGAAAATGTGGCCTATGCCAATGCGGAAGCCTCCGGCGTATTTATGCCGGCGGTGGATATTGGAGAATATATCAAAAAGGGGCAGCATATCGGCGAGATCGTCAATGCTCTGACCGGAACCGTTGAGGAGACGATCAGCGCGCCCTGCGACGGAAAAATCATTACGGTGCGTCAGTACCCGATCGTATACCACGGAGCGCTGATGTACCGGATTCTGAAGGATAAGAACGTATGAGAAAAGAAATATTATATTCCCTGAAAGCGCCATACCGTGATGATCTGCAGATCACCGGTTACCGGTTCGGACACGGCGAGAAGGCAGCCTGTATCGTCGGCGCGCTGCGGGGAAATGAAGTGCAGCAGCTGTATGTCTGTTCCCTTCTGGTGCAGAAGCTAAAGGAACTCGAGGCACACGGCCATATTACACAGAATAATGAGATTTTGATCATTCCCAGTGTCAATCACTATGCCATGAATATCGGCAAGCGGTTCTGGGCAGTGGACAATACGGATATCAACCGGAAATTCCCGGGCATTGAGGATGGTGGAACGACAGAGCGTATCGCTGCCGGTGTATTTGCGTGCATCAAGGGCTACAGCTATGGTATCCAGTTTGCCAGCTTTTATATGCCGGGCCAGTTTATTCCGCATGTGCGGATGATGGAGACGGAGCATTCCAGCGCCAGTCTGGCGAATCTGTTTGGTCTGCCGTATGTTGTACTGAGAAATCCCAGACCGTACGATACAACGACGTTGAATTATAACTGGCAGAACAGTGGGACCAATGCTTTTTCTGTCTATACGAACGATACCGATAATATCGATGAGGAATCTGCCCAGATGGCTGTCAGCGCTGTATTGCGTTTCCTGACGAGAATGGGTGTACTCAAATATAATTGTCATGGCGGTTATATCGCCAGTGTGATCCACGAGGATGAGCTGACGGCGATCCATACGGAAAAGTCGGGAATTTTTCGTTCTCTGATCAAGCCGGGAGATGAGGTCGGTCATGGTCAGCCGATGGCGTTGATCCTGGATCCGTATGAGGGCAGTGTGCGGGAGACGATCGCTTCACCGACAGATGGCGTAGTCTTTTTCCAGCATCTGAAACCGCTGGTCAACCAGAGGGATCTGGTCTTTCAGATCATCCGCAGGTTACATGCGTAAAAGACAAAAAGTGATGTCTTGTGTTTGAAAACAGATGTGTTATACTCTAAAACAAAGGTGGGTTTACTGCAGGTTCTTTCTATATAAAATAAAGAAGAAAAGAGTTGCAGTTGGATCATACATTCATTTATTACATCAGGAGGTACTACTATGAAACAGATCAGTACAGACAAAGCACCGGCAGCTATCGGACCGTATTCCCAGGGCTTCGTATCCGGAAATATCCTGTTCAGTGCGGGACAGATTGCCCTTGACCCGGCAACGGGTGAGGTTGTAGGTGATGACATCACATCCCAGACAGAGCAGGTTATGAAAAATCTGGGTGCTATTCTGGAAGCGGCAGGTTCCAGCTATGAGAAGACTTTAAAGACAACGTGTTTTCTGGCAGATATGGCGGATTTTGCAGCATTTAATGAAGTGTACGGTAAATATTTTACGGGTAAACCGGCACGTTCCTGTGTGGCTGTAAAGACGTTGCCGAAGAATCTGCTGGTGGAAGTAGAGGTTATTGCAGAAATTTAAGTGCAAATATTAAACGGACGAGTTCCAAAAGCCGGAAGCCCGGCATCCCCCAGAGGCAAGGGCAGGGCAGCTGGAAAATCGGACGCTCGCAAACATGTTCTAATCGTGCAGCAACGCCGAAAAGAGGGTACCGGCTCTATTCGCCGGATTTGCTGATGCAAATCCAGCTCAGGTCGCCTCATTGACCGCCCTGTCAGCGGTCAATGCCCCTCTTTTCGGCGTTGTTGCGCGCTAAGAACATGTAGATGCTTGCTTTACGATTTTCCAGCTGCCCTGCCCTTGCCCCTGGGGGATGCCGGGCTTCCGGCTTTTGAAACTCTGGACGGTGATAATAGTGAAGATTAGTATAAATAATAAATAAAACTGTATATATTATCTTTACTAATGAAAAGAGCTGTGTTAGAATGAGGGCAAATAAACGATGTAACTTAAGAACTATACATATATAAAGTGATTTCACAGGAGGAAGCACAATGAGTACAGTAAAACGTGTCTATGTAGAGAAAAAGCCGGACTTTGCCGGAAAGGCACATGAGCTGAAGCATGAGATCAGCAGCTATCTTGGCATCAAAGACGTTACCGGTGTCCGTGAGCTGATCCGTTACGATGTGGAGAATCTTTCCGATGAGGTATTTGAAAAAGCCTGCCAGTGTGTATTTGCTGAGCCGCCTGTAGATACCCTGTATCTGGAAGAACTGCCGGTAGCCGAAGGTGCGAGAGTATTTTCTGTAGAGTTTCTGCCGGGCCAGTTTGATCAGCGTGCAGACTCCGCTGTACAGTGTGTGCAGTTCCTTGACCAGAGTGCCCAGCCGGTGATCCGTACCGCTGTGACCTACGTGATCGAGGGTGATATCACAGAAGAAGAGTATGCTGCCATCAAGCATCACTGCATCAACCCGGTAGATTCCCGCGAAACCGGTATGGAAAAACCGGAAACCCTGATCCAGAAGTTTGACGAGCCTGCCGATGTGAAGATCTTCGACGGCTTTGCCGATATGGCTGAGGATCAGCTGAAAGAGCTGTACGATTCTTTAGGTCTTGCCATGACCTTCAAGGATTTCCAGCATATCCAGCATTACTTTAAAAATGAAGAAAAGCGTGATCCGTCCATGACAGAGATCCGTGTACTCGATACTTACTGGTCTGACCATTGTCGTCATACGACCTTCTCCACCGAGCTGAAAAACGTAACCTTCGGCGAGGGCGATTACCGTGAGGAGATCGAAGGCACCTTCAAGAAATATCTGGCTGACCGTGACGTACTGTACAAAGGCCGTTCCGATAAGTTTGTCTGCCTGATGGATCTGGCACTGCTTGGCGCTAAAAAGCTGAAAAGCGAGGGCAAGCTGGAGGATCAGGAGGAATCCGATGAGATCAATGCCTGCTCCATCGTTGTACCAATCGATGTCAACGGCGTAGAAGAGGAGTGGCTGATCAACTTTAAAAATGAGACACACAACCATCCGACCGAGATCGAGCCGTTTGGTGGTGCTGCTACCTGTCTTGGCGGTGCGATCCGTGATCCGCTGTCCGGCCGTACCTATGTATATCAGGCTATGCGTGTGACCGGTGCTGCTGATCCGACAAAATCTGTGAAAGAAACCCTTGAGGGCAAGCTGCCGCAGAAGAAGCTGGTGCGCGGTGCTGCTTCCGGTTACAGCTCCTACGGTAACCAGATCGGTCTGGCTACCGGCTATGTGAAAGAAATCTATCATCCGAACTATGTGGCAAAACGTATGGAGATCGGTGCCGTTATGGGCGCTGCTCCGAGACGCGCCGTACAGAGACTGACCTCCGATCCGGGCGATATCATTATCCTGCTCGGTGGCCGTACAGGCCGTGACGGCTGCGGCGGTGCTACCGGTTCCTCCAAGGTACATACCACATCCTCCATCGAAACCTGTGGTGCAGAGGTACAGAAAGGTAATGCACCGACCGAGCGTAAGATCCAGCGTCTGTTCCGTCGTGAGGAAGTGGCTCATGTGATCAAGAAGTGTAACGATTTTGGTGCCGGCGGTGTATCCGTAGCCATCGGTGAGCTGGCAGACGGCCTCAGAGTTGACCTTGACAAGGTGCCGAAGAAATACGCCGGTCTGGACGGAACCGAGATCGCCATCTCCGAGTCCCAGGAGCGTATGGCTGTTGTTGTAGATCCGAAGGATGTCGATAAGTTCCTCTGCTTTGCCGCAGAAGAGAATCTGGAGGCTGTTCCGGTAGCTGTTGTTACCGAGGAGCCGCGACTGGTTCTTTCCTGGAGAGGTAAGGAAATCGTCAACCTGTCCCGTGCATTCCTGGATACCAACGGTGCACATCAGGAGACCGATGTATTTGTAGAAATTCCGGCAGAAAAGGATAATGTACTGGTTCGTCCAGAAGAAGTCGGCGATGTCCGTGCAAAATGGCTCGAAACACTGGCCGATATGAACGTATGCTCCCAGAAGGGTCTGGTGGAAATGTTTGACAGCTCCATCGGTGCCGGAAGCGTTGTTATGCCGTACGGCGGCCAGTATCAGCTGACTGAAACCCAGTCCATGGTAGCCAAGGTGCCGGTGATGAACGGAAAGACCGACAGCGTGACCATGATGAGCTACGGCTTTGATCCGTATGTATCCAGCTGGAGTCCGTACCATGGCGCTATCTATGCTGTAACAGAATCCATCGCCCGCATCGTAGCCTGCGGTGGTGATTATAAGAAGATCCGCTTCACCTTCCAGGAGTACTTCCGCCGTATGACAGAAGATCCGACCAGATGGAGCCAGCCGTTTGCCGCACTGCTCGGCGCATATGACGCCCAGATCGGTTTTGGCCTGCCGTCCATCGGTGGTAAAGACAGTATGTCCGGTACATTCAACGATATCGATGTACCGCCGACACTTGTTTCCTTTGCAGTCGATGTAGCCAAGGTACAGGATGTCATTACACCGGAATTCAAGGCTGCAGGAGACAAGCTCGTTTGGATCCGCCTGCCAAAGACAGACAAGGATCTTGTAGATTATGAAAAGACCATGGCACTGTACGATGCTGTACATGCCGATATGCAGGCAGGTCTTGTCAAAGCCGCCTATGCACTGGATCGTCACGGTATTGCCGCAGCCGTTTCCAAGATGGCTTTCGGAAATATGTTTGGTGTAAAGATTGAGCACAATCTGGATCCGCGTGATTTCTTCGCACCGGGCTTTGGTGATCTGGTTCTGGAGGTGGCAGCAGAAGATGTTTCCAAATTGTCCGCTGCCTATACACTGATCGGTGAAGTTACCGCAGATAAGACCTTCTCCTACGGTGATGCTGTGATTTCCGAGGAGGAAGCTCTGGAGGCATGGAAGGGTACACTGGAAAAGGTATTCAAGACAAAGGCAGTTCTGGATACAGATAAGGTAGAAAGTCCGCTGTATACTGGTGGCCAGATCTATGTATGCAAGCATAAAGTGGCTCAGCCGAAGGTATTTATTCCGGTATTCCCGGGTACGAATTGTGAATACGACAGCACAAAGGCCTTCGAAAGAGCCGGTGCCAGCGTAAGTACCTGTGTATTTAAGAATTTGAGTGAAGCAGATATCGCAGAATCCGTAGACGATTTTGCAAAGGAGATCTCCGATGCCCAGATCATCATGTTCCCGGGCGGCTTCTCCGCAGGTGACGAGCCGGATGGTTCTGCCAAATTCTTCGCAACAGCGTTCCAGAATGAAAAGATCAAAGAAGCTGTTATGAAGCTGTTAAACGAAAGAGACGGTCTGGCACTGGGTATCTGTAATGGTTTCCAGGCACTGATCAAGCTGGGGCTCGTACCGTACGGTGAGATCAAAGGCCAGACAGCCGATTCACCGACACTGACCTTCAATACCATCGGCCGCCATATTTCCCGTATGGTTTATACAAAGGTTATGACCAACAAATCTCCGTGGCTGGCACAGGCCGAGGTCGGCAAGGTGTATACAAACCCGGCTTCCCACGGTGAGGGACGTTTCGTAGCCAGCAGGGAATGGATCGACAGGCTGTTTGCCAACGGTCAGGTCGCTACCCAGTACTGTGATCCGGCAGGCAACGTTTCCATGGATGAAGAGTGGAATGTCAACGGCTCCTACGCTGCCATCGAAGGTATCACCAGCCCGGACGGCCGTGTCCTTGGTAAGATGGCCCACAGCGAGCGCCGCGGCGATGGCGTAGCCATCAACATTTACGGCGAGCAGGATATCCGGATCTTTGAGTCCGGTGTGGCTTACTTTAAATAAGCGATATATGTTATACAGGAAGAAAGGGTATGGCGATGGCCATACCCTTTTGCTGACTTAGCATGTAAAAGAAAGCTCCGGCGGGGGCTTTTGTTGATAGAAGATACAAATAAAAGCATAGCCGGACATGATCAGCCTGTCCGGCTATGCTTATGTGTTATCTTTGTTCCTGCGCAATATACCCAGCATATAGTGAACGACTCTGAGCAGCTCTGCCGCTTCCTGATCTGTACATGTCTCGATCTCCAGACGCAGCTGCTGTTTGTTCGGTTCATCCGCTTGGATTTCGGGATAAAACAGCCGGTCGCCGGGAATCTTTAAGTACGTTACCAGCGAATACAGGCTGTCATACTTGGGATTACCGCGGAAGTTTTCGATATTTAAGATCGTCTTGTCGCCAAGATTCAGATTTTCAGAAAGCTGACTCTGGGTAAGTCCGGCATTTTCGCGGGCTTCCCGTATAACCAGGCCGAGATTTTGCTTTATTTTATCCATTACAATTCACCTCACGCCTAGTTTACAGTACCGTTCAACGGTTAGAAATGTACCTGTATTATACTATGCAGGTGTATTGCAGTAGATGAATGATATGTAATGTACAGCCTACTGGCGGGTGTACTGTCCGGGAGTTACATTCTTATATTTCTTAAAGGTTTTGATAAAATAACTCAGATCATTAAACCCACAGGCGTAGGCAATATCCGTCACCGTCTCGTGGGAGGTGGACAACAGATAGGCCGCATGCTCGATCCGCTGGTAATTCAGATAATCCATCGGCGTTCGGTGCGTCAGCTCCTGAAAAAAGCGGCAGAAGTACTTCGGCGACATATGGGCGGCCGTGGACAGCTGCTCCAGAGAAATCGGATTCTGGTAGTTGGCGTCGATAAATTCCAGCACATTTTTCAGCTGGTGAATTTTCTTATGGTCGCGTAAGGACTGCGGCGGCTCCTCGTAATACAGATGAGAAGCAAAGATCAGGCCAAACAGCTGGTAAAAGCCGCCATAGACAGTGAGCTCATAACCGGCGGACTTTTGCTGAAAGGCAGTGAAGATCCGGTCAACGATCTGACAGACATCCGTGCGTTGCCGGTGAAAATGATGGAAGATCAGCGCCCGGTGGTCGATGATCTTCTGGATGTAGGGCTGACAGGCAGGATTGTGCTTTAAAAAGGTATTCATATCAAAGACCAGACATTCATACACGCAGTCGTGCGGAATCCCGGAATGCAGGATACTGCTGTTGACAAAGATCACATCCCCGGCGTCTGCCGTGAAGGTCTTTTCATCCAGCGTAGCCTCAAAACTGCCGGAAAGGATCCGTATGATCTCGTATTCAATATGCCAGTGGTAGGACATCACATACTGGGGATGCGTATGGTCCAGGTGGTAAAATTCAAAAGGAAAATCATAGGTGCCGCGCTGTTTATCCTCGTTAAAGTGGTAATATTGCACAAAAAATACCTCCAAAATTTTCACATCACTTTTTGAAAATGTGAATATTGTCATACTTTAGTCCAGTATAACACAAGATATTAAATGCAATCAATGCTATATTTACTACATAAGTTCAAAGTACAGATAAGCTGTGCACTTAGGGTGAAGCGTTTCGCTCATCCTGGAACATAAATAAACAAATGGAGGGTTTTAATCATGGCAAAAAACAGATATGTCGGTGAGTATCCGGTAATCGGTATCCGTCCTACGATCGATGGTCGTAGAGGTGCCCTGAAAGTTCGTGAGTCTCTGGAAGACCAGACAATGGGTATGGCTCTTGCAGCTAAAAAATTATTCGAGGAGAATCTGAAATACTCCAACGGTGAGCCGGTTAAGGTTATCATCGCCGACACTACCATCGGTCGTGTAGCAGAGGCTGCTGCATGCCAGGAGAAATTCGAAAAAGCTGGTGTTGCCATTACACTGACAGTTACACCGTGCTGGTGCTACGGTTCCGAGACAATGGATATGGACCGCAACACAATCAAAGCTGTATGGGGTATGAACGCTACAGAAAGACCGGGTGCTGTATATCTGGCATCCGTACTGGCTACACATGCACAGAAGGGTCTGCCGGCATTCGGTATCTATGGTCAGGATGTATGCGAAGCTGACGACATGAGAATTCCGGATGATGTTCAGGCTAAACTGCTTCGTTTCGGTCGTGCCGCTGTTGCCGTAGCTACAATGAGAGGTAAATCTTACCTGCAGATCGGTTCCGTTACCATGGGTATCGGCGGATCTATCATGGATCAGGGCTTCATCGAGTCCTACCTTGGTATGCGTGTTGAGTCCGTAGATGAGGTTGAGATCCTTCGTCGTATGGATGAGCACATCTACAATGAAGATGAGTATCAGAAAGCTCTTGCATGGATCAAAGAGTACTGCAAAGAGGGCTGGGACAAGAACCCGGATTTCGTAAAAGCTTCTGATGAAAAGAAGAAAGAAACATGGGAGTTCATCGCAAAGATGGCTGTCATCATCGAAGACCTGTATCAGGGCAACCCGAACCTGCCGGCTGGCTGCGAAGAGGAGTCCGTTGGACACAACGCTATCTGCGGTGGTTTCCAGGGTCAGAGACAGTGGACAGACTGGAAGCCAAACTGTGACTTCCCGGAAGCTATCCTGAATACTTCCTTCGACTGGAACGGAGCAAGAGAGCCGTTCGTACTGGCTACAGAGAACGATGCACTGAATGGTCTGGGTATGCTGTTCATGAAGCTGCTGACCAACAGAGCACAGATGTTCGCAGATGTTCGTACATGCTGGAACGGCAAGTCCGTAGAGCGTGTTACAGGTTATAAGCTGGAAGGCCATGCTGCTGATGCAGACGGTATCATCCATCTGATCAACTCCGGTGCATGCTGTCTGGATGCTTCCGGCGTTTGCAAAGATGAAAACGGCAACGCTGTTATGAAAGAATGGTACAACGTAACAGAAGAAGACCAGAAAGCTATCATGGACGCTACCGAGTGGTGCGCAGCCGATAACGGTTACTTCCGTGGCGGCGGATTCTCTTCCAGATTCGAGACAAAGGCTGAGATGCCGGCTACTATGATCCGTCTGAACTTGATCCATGGCCTTGGACCGGTTCTGCAGATCGTTGAAGGTTGGACTGTAGCTCTTCCAGAGCAGGTATCCGATACTCTGTGGAAACGTACAGACTACACATGGCCGTGTACATGGTTCACACCGCGTACAGACGGTGTTGCAGGCAGCCCGTTCGAGAACGCTTACAGCGTAATGAACAACTGGGGTGCTAACCACGGCGCTATCTCCTATGGTCACATCGGTGCTGATCTGATCACCATGTGCTCCATGCTGAGAATCCCGGTTTGCATGCACAACGTAGCAACAGAAGACATCTTCCGTCCAGCTGCATGGAACGCATTCGGTATGGATAAAGAAGGTGCTGACTACAGAGCTTGCGCTAACTTCGGACCGTTCTATAAGAAATAATTGGACTGTGTAATAACAGAATAGTGTGATCAAACGATTGAGAGGGATCGTGGCTGTGTGCCACGGTCCTTTTTTGGGACTAACGGTTGGTGAAGACAATATGATATTTCTGAACATTAAACAGAATAATGTCGATAATATGCGCGAATTCTTTTGAAAAATATTAAGAAAAGTGAAGAAATTGTAGAACTTATCCGGAATATATAGTAAAAACGTGCAATTTGAGGTATAATGCTTTAAATACTATGTAAAACTATGCACTTTGGTGCTAACGCAGTCGAAAACACTATAAAACTGCGTCTGGAGCGTGTATTTATGATCAAAGAAAATCAGAGAGTTTTGAATATCATCAATGTGGTATCCGACTTTCTTATTCTGTTTTTATCTTATATTATAGCAACATACATACGTTTCTTCTGTATGTACATCTGGTACGAGTCGAAATTGCCGGCGCTGTGGATTCCGTGGAACAGACAATATCTGACGGCGGCGTTGTTATTTGCACTGGTGGAGATTCTCTTTTTCTATATGGCGAATGTCTACAGCCATACAAGACGGGAGAGATTTCGCCGGGAAGTAACGCGGATCGTACAGATGGGAGCACTGGCTGTACTGGCTCTGATGGCGCTTCTGTATCTGACCCGTATCGTTGACTTCTCACGTATTGCGATCGCTATTTACTACGTCCTGTCTACAGGATTTCTGGTTATTAAACGTCTGATTCTGCGCTATACGCTGCGGTATTTCCGCCGAAAGGGATATAACCAGAAGCATGTCATCCTTGTGGGCAACGGCAAGCATGCGAGACAGTATGTGCGGTCTATCAAGGCAAATCCGGATCTTGGTTATACGATCGACGGTTATGTAAGCCGCGTGGAAAAACCGGGACTTGGCAGACATCTGGGAGCATACGAGGATCTTGAACAGATTCTTGACCAGCCGGGTATCGATGAGGTGATCATTACCTTGGAGATCCACGAGGCGGAGTTTATGAAAAAGGTCATTTCTGCCTGTGATAAATCGGGTATCCGTATATGTATTATACCGTATTTCAACGACTATATTCCGGCGTATCCGTCGATTGATACGATCGGTGAGAGCCGAATCATCAATATCCGTGAGATACCGCTGGATCATATGTTGAATGCGTTTATCAAGCGTTTCGCGGATATTCTCGGTAGTCTGTTTCTGATCATCCTGACATCGCCGGTAATGCTCGTTACTGCGATCGGTGTCAAGCTGTCCAGCCCGGGCCCGATCATCTTTAAACAGGAGCGTATCGGTCTGAATAAGAAGCATTTTTATATGTACAAGTTCCGGAGCATGCGCGTCAATGCAGACTCTACCAAGGCGTGGAGTACTGACGAGGATCCGAGAAAGACCAGATTTGGCAGTCTGATCCGTAAATTCAGTATCGACGAGCTGCCGCAGTTTTTCAATGTGCTTAAAGGTGATATGAGCCTTGTGGGACCACGCCCGGAAATTCCATATTATGTAAACCAGTTTAAAGAAGAAATTCCGCTGTATCTCGTGCGTCAGCAGGTACGCCCCGGAATTACCGGCTGGGCGCAGGTGAATGGGTATCGTGGAGATACGAGTATTCCGGAGAGAATACGGCATGATATCTGGTATATTGAGCATTGGAGTATATGGCTGGATGCCAGAATTGTGCTGCAGACAATCTTTGGTGGCATGATCAATTCAGAAAAAGTGACGAAATAAAATATGAAGATTCAGATAATTGTAGCAACACACAAAACATATAAGATGCCGACAGATCCTATGTATGTCCCATTGCAGGTGGGCAGCGAGGGTAAGCCTCCGCTGGGATACTTAAAGGATAATGTTGGCGATAATATTTCGGCAAAGAACGCCAATTACTGTGAACTGACAGGCCTGTATTGGGCGTGGAAACATATGAACACGGACTATCTGGGACTGGTGCATTATCGTAGATATTTCAGCAAGGGACGGTGGAAAAAGCATATTTTGCAGCAGGCGGATGTGGAAAAACTTCTGCAACAAGCGGATGTGATCCTGCCGAAGAAGAGAAACTACTTTATAGAGACGACATATAACCAGTACATTCATGCGCACCATGAGCAGGATCTTATAAAAACCAGAGAGATTCTTGCTGAGCAATATCCGGCATATGTGACAAAATATGATGAGATTATGCAGCGAACCAGTGGACATCGTTTTAATATGCTTCTGATGAAATGGGATAAACTGGATGCGTATTGTACCTGGTTATTTGCTATACTGGGGGAGCTGGAGAAAAGATTGGATATCTCCAGCTATTCCGCTTATGATGCACGGGTTTTTGGATTTGTGGCAGAGAGGTTGTTGGATATCTGGGTAGAGACAAATAACATTCAATATGTAGAAGCTCCATTCTGGTATATTGAGAAACAGAACTGGTTGAAGAAAGGCGGAGCTTTCCTGAAACGGAAGTTTACAGGAAAATCAAAAAACGTCTGAATTTTATAAGAAATTTGACAAGAGGATGGATGAATCAACATGTACGAAAAAAATTCGAGAAGCTGGATCAAACATCTGGATTTTATCTTTTGGGATTTTGTGGCTATTACGATAGCTTTTTTATTGGCATATGGTTTGCGCTTTGGCGTATGGACAATATTAGAAGACGGTAATTACCGGAGCTATTATCTGGTAATCCTTGGCTTTCATATTCTGGCTTCATTCTTTTTTAGAAACTATAGTAATATTGTCAGAAGAGGCTATGCAAATGAAGTTCTTTTCGTTTTAAAACATAATGCCATTCTGGGAGCCTGTACGATGTGCTGGCTGGTATTCACGAAACAGTCGGAAATTTATTCGAGACTGGTTCTGGGACTCTTCTTGGTGCTGGATGTTGTATTGATGCTCGTGATTCGTGACGTATGGAAACATTGGATCCGGAAACGCATGTCAGAAAAAGATACCCGCAATAAACTTCTGGTCATCACTACAAGCAACAGGGCAGAATCCTGCGTAAAAAAGCTGCAGCATGAGGATTATCAGGGATACGAGATTTGTGGTGTGGCTTTATTAGATGGCCATATTGAATTACATAAGGTAAATGACTATAATGTGGTTGCCAGTGGGCAGAATATTATAGAATATGTGCTCCGAAATGTTGTGGATGAGGTATTGATCGAAACAGAATATTTATCTGCACAGGTGGAAGAACTTTGTCAACAACTGCTGGATATGGGAATTGTTGTCCATGTTGGCGTAGACTATTTCTTTGAGAATATGCCAAATATGCAGGTGGGACAGTTGGGTAGTCAGACTGTTATTACCTCGAGTATCCAGACGGCCAGCAGAATAGAATTATCACTCAAACGATTGATGGATATCTGTGGAGCGATAGTAGGATTAGTAATCACGGGTATTGCTTTTATATTTGTAGCTCCGGCAATTTACATAAAATCTCCTGGACCTGTATTTTTCTCACAGGTACGTGTGGGGAAAAATGGACGTTTGTTCAATATTTATAAATTCCGGTCAATGTATATGGATGCGGAAGAACGAAAGAAAGAGCTGATGGCACAAAATAAAATGTCTGGGTTAATGTTTAAGATGGATGACGATCCAAGAATCATTAAAGGAGTCGGGCATTTTATAAGAAATACAAGTATTGATGAACTGCCACAGTTCTGGAATATACTCAAAGGTGATATGAGCCTTGTAGGAACCAGACCACCTACAAAAGAGGAATATGCACAGTACTCGCAGCATCACAAGATCCGCCTTAGTTTCCGCCCAGGTCTTACCGGCATGTGGCAGGTCAGCGGCAGGAGCGATATTACGGATTTTGATGAAGTGGTACGATTGGATGAAAAGTATATTGAAGAGTGGAGTATCTGGTTGGATATTAAGATTCTGCTCAAAACAGTGGCTGTGGTTTTGACGAGAAAGGGATCTGAATAAGAATATTGAAGGAGTAAGTAATGAATCGAGAAGAATTAACGATAGATTTAAAAGATTTTTTTAGAAGATGTGTTAATAAATGGAAGTTTATAATATTGTGTATGCTGATAGGTGCGATTTTTGTGAATGGTATAGAAGCATGGTATTCTGTGAAAAAGGCAAAACAAGCAAAAATTGAGATTGAGCAGCAAGCAAGTGAGAAAGATGAAACAGCGAAACTTGTTACATTAAAAGAATATATGAGTAAATTGACAGAACGTGAAATTTCTGAGGTGCAAAATGCAATAACTTCTTATAAAATATATCAGCAAGAATATGTAAATGGTTTGGCATATTGTCAGAATTCTGTCAGAATGCAATTGGATCCAAATAAGATTCCAACTTTAAGAATCGGTTATATCATTGATAATCATTACGAAACGACATATCCGGTTATAATAAAAAGAGACACAACAGATGCAATTATTAATACTTTAGAAGAACAAATACGAAGTGATGAAGTGAGTCAAAAAATTGCCAATATTATTGATATGGGGGATAATATTGCATATGCGCAGGAATTGATATCTGTTGATGAGGATGCTCAAGAACAGGGAATGCTGATTTTTTCTATTGTTTCTGATAGTAAGGAAAATTGTCAAAAAATAGCAGAAATAGTAAAACAGACCATTGATGCTCAAATAGAAAAAGTGCGTGTGGCTTGTGG
>CAVCMG010000002.1:0-14734 GCA_963603285.1 Ruminococcus bromii | reverse complement strand
GAACAATATGCAGAAGAAACGGATAGTAACTTAATAATAGAGAAACAAAATAAGATATTGGCATTGAGTGATTTGAAAAATTCTATTAATAATTTAACTGCAGGTATGAGTGAGGAGCAGATTACATATTATAAGGCACTTCGCGATGATGAAGATAATATTGTACTGGAAAACTCAGAAATAGAAGGAATGTCCGAAAAAGCAGAAAATCAGACCCTTTCGGCACCAACTGTAATTTACGTAAGTTCCGAATGGGTGTTGATCGGGGTACTGATTGGCTTTTTTGTTGGATGTGTTTGCATTTTATTTAAGTATATAATGGCCAATACGTTACGCGTTGCTTCTGATATGGAGGAACCATTTGGAATATCTGTGTTAGGGTGTATTACAGATAAAAATAAGAAAAAAATAAGTTTCTTTAAAAATAGGTTTGATGATTTTGATGAAGAACAACAGGTGCAAATTGTTGTTATGAAAATTAAAGCAGTTGCAGATAAAGCACAGATTAAAAATGTATTTATCGGATGTACCGGTGAAACTGAAAAGATGCAAATGGTATGTAGTAAAATTGTTTCGTTATTGGAAAAAGAAAAAATACAGTGTTGTTTGGGATATTCTTTATTATATAATGTACGTTCGATGGAAAAAATGACAGAAACGGATGGCATGGTTCTTGTAGAAGAAATTGATAAATCCAGGTATGAAGAAATTCAAAAAGTCAAAGAAATAAGTGAAAAATGTCAAGTCACTATGTTAGGGTGTGCAGTTATTGAATAAATATTATGTATCCGCGGGGGAAATCTAGAAGCTGTATTGTAAAATTGATATAAAAATAGACAGTACGGACTGTAGTTTGGACAAGGTTTGAAGCATATTTTGATTGTGAATATTGTAAAAGAGATACAAACTATTTATGCAAAACAATAAACAAACAGGAATGTTCAAGCAAAAGTAATGCTTAATGTGAAAGAAAATAAGATGATCTTTCACATTAAGTATTGCTATTAGTATAGATGCGAGGACTAAAGAGGAATCATGGATATAAAGGCCAGGAAAATCATGGGGATATTGAATTATGAAAAAGAACTATAAAATTGCGGTTGCAGGTACCGGTTACGGTGGATTGTCAATCGTTACATTGCTTTCTTAATATCACCAAGTAACTGCTGTGGATATCATTCCGGAGAAGGTGGAAATGATTAATAATCGAAAATCAAAATTCAAGATGAATATATCGAAAATACTTGGATGAGAAAAAATTGAATTTGGCCGCAACATTGGATGCAAAGACTGCATGCTCTGGTGCGGATTTTGTTGTAATTGCGGCTCCTACAAATGTTTAACTCAAAGATTCAGTGGTGGTCTTTTGAATTGTAAATCAACAGAAAAACACGAATAAATACACGGCTGGGCGGTTCCAGCTGATAAAAATGATAATTACAGTTGTATGAGGAATATGATAAGCACATTGTTTTGAATAGATGAAGCTCGCCAGTGTACTGCATTGGCGGTTAGATGAAAAAACTGTGAGAGGAATATGGCGGAATGTCAAATAAGAAGAATCTCCTGATCTATGCTCATTACTATATTCCAGATACTGCGTCAACGGGGCAGATTCTCCGTGAACTGGCGGAGGGGATGCTGGATAAATTTAACATCACGGTCATCTGCGTGGTGCCGAGCTACTTAGGAACTATTGAAGATAAATATAAGACGCAGAAATATTATGAAGAAGAAATCAATGGCGTGAAAGTGCTGAGAATCCGTGTGCCAGAGTTCAGTAAGACCAATAAGAAAAGCCGTGTGAAGAACATTGTTTCCTATTTCTTTGGAGCAATGGGTGCGACCTTCAATGTCGGCAAGATGGATTATGTATTTTCCATTTCTCAGCCGCCGATTCTTGGCGGTTTACTGGGTGTCTGGGGCAAGTGGGTGAAACACGCAAAGTACATCTATAACATTCAGGACTTTAACCCGGAACAGGTCTTGGCTGTTGGCTACACCAAGAGAAAGCTGGTGACCGATGCTATGATGTGGTTCGATAAGTTTAGCTGCAAACGCAGTGACCTTGTGATTACTGTCGGCCGCGATTTGGTGGAGACAGTGGAGAAGCGTTTTGGGGGTAAGAAAGTTCCAAAAACTGTTATGATTAACAACTGGATTGATGAAAATGAAATCTATCCGTTGGATGAAAATAATGAGAAGGTTCTAGCATTTAAGAAAAAGTACGGTTTGGATGGCAAGTTTGTCATCATGTACTCCGGCAACATTGGTCTGTATTATGATCTTGAAAACCTGATGAAGGTTGTGGAGCGGTTTAAAACGAATACTATGACTGCGGATGGTCGAGAGGTCGTATTTGCATTTGTTGGTGCTGGTTCTGTGCTGGATAAGTTGGTGCTGTATGTAAAACAGCATCACATGGATAATGTGTCTTTCATTCCGTATCAGGATAAGGCCGACCTTATCTATAGTCTGAACGCTGGCGATGTCCACTGGTGTGTGAACGCAAAAGGTATCAAAGGCGTGAGCTGCCCATCGAAATATTATGGTCTGGCGGCGGCGGGAAAACCAGTGATTGGTGTTTTGGAAGCAGGTTCTGAGATTCGGTGTCTGATTGAAGATACCCGTGGCGGTCTTTGCTGTGAGCCGGGAGAGTACGATAAAGTTGAGGAAAACATCCGCTGGTTCATTGAGAATGCTGGAAATAATGAATTAGAGGCAATGGGAGCAAGAAGTCGTGAGAATCTGGAAAAGAACCTGACCAGAGCTGTGTCGGTGAGAAAGTACGAAGAAGAGATTTTGAAGCTATAAAGGAGGCGAGGGGTATGAGCAGTAACTGGTTTAAAATGGTTATGAAAATGACAAAAGTTGAATATGGAAAAAACCTCTTGCTGAAGGGGGTGCCAATCATCTTCAACAAAGGTGGTGCCAAGCTGAAGATTGGTGAAAATGTCACCATCAAGAGCAGCTTCTTGAGTAATCTGGTTGGTCTTTACAGCCGGACGATTATTGTCACTCGTGCTCCGGGAGCAGAGATTAAGATTGGTGATAATGTAGGAATTTCGGGTGCTACGATTTATGCACGAAAGAAGATCACAATTGGCAAGAACACCTGTATTGGCGGAAACTGCAAAATTCTGGACAATGACTTCCATCCTATCGAAGCAGAAGTAAGAAACAAACTCCTGCGAGATGAAAACGGCGGTGACAGTGATCTGGTGCCAAGCAGAGAAATTAAGATTGGCAAGAACTGCTTTATTGGATGCAATAGTATTATATTGAAAGGCACAGTGCTGGGTGATGGCTGCGTTGTCGGTGCTGGTGCTGTGGTTGCTGGAAAGTTTGAGGATAACTGCGTGATTGCGGGTAATCCGGCGAGGGTTATTAAGCGGTTGTGAGGAAAATTAAATGGCAAATTTAACAATTATTATCCTCACAAAAAATGAGGAGCAAAATTTAGAAAAGTGCATTGCATCTTTTAAAGGTGTGGCACAGCGCATTGTGATTATTGATTCTTATTCAACTGACAAAACAGTGAAACTGGCAAAGTCGCTGGGGGCGGAAGTTTATGAGCATCAGTTTGAAAATCATGCTGCACAGTTTAACTGGGCACTAGACAACATCAATCTCCAGACAGAGTGGGTGATGAAGGTTGATGCAGACGAGGAGTTTACTTCAGAACTGGCAGATGAGATTGACGAAAAGCTGGATAATCTTTCGGCAAAGGTGAATGGTGTAATTCTTCGCCGTAGAGTTTATTTCATGGGAAGATGGCTTAAACACGGTGGCAAGTATCCAGAACTTTTGTTGAGAATTTTCCGTGTGGGTCATGGAATGTCTGAAATGAAACTCATGGATGAGCATCTTATTGTTACGGATGGTGATGTGGTTACCTTCAAAAATGACTTTTCTGATAACAATAACAAATCTTTGGAATGGTGGATCAATAAGCATAACTGGTATTCTAATAAAGAAGTGCTGGATCAGCAAATGAAGTCGGATGCAGCAAATGGCGAGGAATCCGTGGAGGAAACCTCAACGTCGATGCAAGCTAAGGTAAAGCGTTTTGTGAAGAACCACGGCTATTATAGTTTGCCGAAGTTTTTCCGGGCGCATTTGTATTTTATTTACAGATATTATTTCAGACTTGGCTTTTTGGATGGTACTGAAGGAAAAATTTATACGTTTCTACAGGCGTATTGGTATCGCTATTTGGTAGATGCCAAGCTGTATGAATGTGAGAAGTTAGGCGTAACGATAAAGTTACAAGGAGACTTGAAGGCATAGGAGAAAAATAAAATGCGGGTATTACAAATTACAGCATATAGTGGATGGGGCTGTACAGGACGGATTGCTGTAGGAATCCATAATGCATTGATAAATCAAAATCAGGAATGCGCGATTGCATGGGGAAGAATAAATACGGCAGCCGATACTGTTACGACAATTAAGCTTGGAAATAAATTTGACCAAAATATGCACGGTTTGTATACACGCATTACTGATAAATGTGGCTTTGGTTCTCAGGCAGCAACAAGAAAATTCTTGAAAGAAATTGATAAATATGCTCCTGATTTGATTCAGTTACATATAATGCATGGGTATTATATTAATCTAAAAATTTTATTTGAGTATATTAAAAAGAAAAATATTCCTGTCGTTTGGACATTCCATGATTGTTGGGCATTTACAGGGCATTGTCCATATTTTGATCTTGTTCACTGTGAAAAATGGAAAACCGGATGCTATAACTGCGAACAAAAAAAACATCACCCAGCAAGTTTGGTATTGGATAATTCAAAGTGGAATTGGGAAAAAAAGAAAGAATTGTTTACAGAAATTCCAAATTTAACAATTGTGACTCCGTCTGAGTGGTTAGCTGGATTGGTAAGACAATCTTTTTTCAAAGGTTGTAGAATCGAGGTTATCAATAATGGCATAAATTTAAATGATTTTAAACCAACAACTGGAACTATTATAGACAAGCTTCAAATAAGAAACAGAAAAGTAATCTTAGGTGTCTCTTCAACGTGGGCAAAGTCAAAAGGTCTGGATGATTTCATTCAGTTGGCGAGTTTGCTGCCAAAAACATATGTGATTGTGCTTGTCGGGTTGACTAAACAACAGAAAGAGGAATTACCAAATACCATTGTTGGAATTGAACGCACGGATAGCCTAAAAGAATTGGCGGAGTTATACACCGTGGCAAGTGTTTTTGTCAATCCCACTTATGAGGATAACTATCCGACAACAAATTTAGAAGCATTAGCATGCGGAACACCGGTTCTAACATATAGAACGGGAGGATCTGTGGAAGCAGCAGGAAACAAATATGGAGAGATTGTAGATCAAGGTAATGTAAATCAACTTGCTGAGTATATAAGGAGTTGTAAATGGGAAAGTGTCACATCTGAAATGTGTAGGGAAAAAGCTAAAGAGTTTGATGAGAATATCAAATTTAAAGAATATGTTGAACTCTATGAAGAGTTGATGAAAAAGAGGAATAGCCAATGAGAAAAGACATAAGCGTTGAAGAATTAAAAATGATTCAATTGAAAATATTAGATTCGATAGATGATTTTTGCAAAAAAAGTGGAATACAGTATTTCTTATTTTCTGGAACGCTAATTGGTGCAGTTAGACATAGGGGATACATACCGTGGGATGATGATATTGACATTTGCATGAAGAGAAAAGATTATGATCGATTCTTTTCAGAATTTAATCAGCAGAGACGGGACACGTTAAAATCTATTTCAGCAGAAACAGAGAAAAACTATTATCTCCCAAGTGGAAAAGTGATTGACACAGCGACAGTTATTGAAGAAGAAAATAATTGTGCCATGCCGATTGGAGTGTATGTCGATATTTTTCCGATGGATAATCTGCCAGCCGATAATAAGAAGTTAAAGAAGTTAAATCACAGGATAGATATATACCGCAAAATGCTTATTTTGAAATCGGTTCCGGTTAGTGATAGAAGATCAGCCGTGAAAAATTGTGTTTTAAAAGTAAGTTCTTTTTTATTGAAGCCGATTTCGATGCAACATATTATAAGAAAAATAACAAAATTGGCGGCATCTCATAATGATGATGCTACCTGCAATAGAATTGCAGATATATCAGTTTTCACTTATGGAATGAGGGAAGTTTTTCCGTGCGAGGACTTTGCAGAAGCTGCAGAACTTGAATTTGAAGGGAAAATATATAGTGTACCGAAAAATTATAAACATGTTCTTTCGAATATGTATGGTGATTATATGAAACTTCCGCCTAAAGAAAAACAGATTTCACATCACCACTTTACAGCATACTGGAAATAACGGAGTGAAAAATGAAAATTTCAATAATAACAATTACGTATAATAGTGAAAAAACATTAGAAGATACGATTCAAAGTGTAGCACGACAGAATTATCCGGATCTTGAGTATATTATTGTGGATGGCGGTTCAAAAGATGCTACTTTGAATATAGTAAAAAAATATTCAGATGTTATATCAAAGTGGATTAGCGAACCAGATAAAGGCATTAGTGATGCATTTAATAAGGGAATTAATCTTGCAGCAGGTGAATTGATTGGAATAATCAATTCGGATGATATGCTAACAGATAATTCGCTAAATATAATTGCAAAGAACATCAAGCCGGAAACAGATGTCATTTATGGGAATGCAATTATGTTTGGGGGGAGAGAAGCAAACTATCGTTGCAAGCCAGCTGATTCTCTAGAAGTTATGAGAAAAAGGATGGCAGTTGTTCACCCCGCAACTTTTGTGAAAAAATCTGCATATGATAAATATGGAACATTTGATTTGAAATATAAGTGCCAAATGGATCGTGACCTGCTGCTGAGAATGTATGTGGCAGGCGCTAAATTTCAATATTTAAATGAGGATTTGGCGATGATGAGATTGGGCGGTGTTAATCAACGTACTTATGTAAAACAAACTGTTCCAGAAGGCATCGAAATTTCAATAAAAAACGGGATGAACCCGGTGAAAGCTCATATGTTGGGGATGAAGTCGAGTGCTCGATTTAGAGTAGCAAACTTTATTAGAAAACTTCCAGGATCAGAACTCATTAGAAAAAAAATTCATGCAAAAACTACAGATTTGGATGTATAAAGGAGAATGATTGTGAATAATATTGCGCTGATTATTGCTGGTGGTGTTGGTGCTCGAATGGGACAAGATATACCAAAACAATTTATTAATGTTCATGATAAACCGGTTATAATTTATACGTTGGAAGCTTTTCAAAAGCACCCTCAGATTGATGCAATCGAGGTAGTGTGCTTGGATGGCTGGCATGATGTTTTAAGAGCATATGCCAAGCAGTTTGGCATTTCAAAATTGGAGAATATTGTTTCTGGCGGAAAAAATGGTCAAGATTCAATTAGAAATGGATTATACGATATTGCGGAAAGATATAAAAATGATGAAGACGTAGTTTTGATTCATGATGCAATCAGACCGATGGTTAGTGCAGATGTTATTACGGACAACATCAGAGTCTGCAGACAGTATGGGAATGCGATCGCTGTTGTGCCGTGTACGGCAGCGATGCTTAAAACATATGATGCACTTTCTACGGTGGAGCAGGTTCCAAGAGATAATCTTAAAATTACACAGACACCGCAGGCATTTTTCTTAAAGGACATTTGTGAAGCGCATAAGGAGGCACTTGATAAAGGAATTACAAATTCTGTTGCCTCGTGTACGATGTATATTGAACTGGGAAGAAAACTTTATATGTCGCAGGGGTCTGAGAAAAATCTAAAACTTACAACATCTGAGGATATTGAAATCTTCAAAGCACTATTGATGGCTAAGAAAGACGAGTGGATGCACTAATGTTTGAAGAAAGTATAAGAGAAATAGCTAAAGCAATTGATTTACGAAATGTATCAATTCTAGTGACGGGGGCAACTGGGCTAATTGGATCGTGCCTAATAGATACTTTGCTGGTGGCGAATAAAGAATTTGATGCTAGGATAAAAATATATGCACTTAGTAGAAGTAGAGAAAAACTTGAAAAGAGATTTGGAACAGCGGTTATACCTATTGTTCAGGACATTATGGAGCCTTTGGATAAAGAAATCAAGTATGATTATATTATTCATGGGGCAAGTAATGCAGACCCTAAGTCTTATGCTACGCAACCTGTCGAAACAATACTTACCAATATTATCGGTAATAAAAATATTTTAGACTATTGCGTGAGTTACAAAGAAATCACAAAAATGATTCTGACTTCGTCGTTTGAAGTTTATGGGGAGTTGACTGGACAAGACATTTATTCTGAAAATATGAGTGGAATAATAGACCAGACAATTCTCAGAAATGGTTATCCTGAAAGTAAAAGATGCTGCGAACTTCTGGTTAGAAGTTATGTTGAAGAATTTGGAATCAATGCAGTTATTGCAAGATTGCCAAGCGTATATGGCCCAACTATGCTGAGGTCGGATAGTAAGGCCCAGGCACAGTTTATAAGAAATGCATTAAATGGTGAAAATATAATCCTAAAAAGTAAGGGTGAGCAAAGAAGAACATATTGTTATGTTGTTGATGCTGCAAGCGCAATATTTAAAATTTTGTCTGCTGGTAAGAATGGTGAAATTTATAACATTTCAAATGAAAAATCGGTGGCATCGATTGCTGAAGTTGCGAAAATATGTGCAGAAATAGCAGGTACGACAGTGGTATTTGATTTGCCAGATGCGATAGAAGAAAAAGGTTTTTCACATTCAAAAAATTGCGTTTTGGATAATACAAAATTACGAAAACTGGGATGGAATGGAAAATTTACGCTTAAAGATGGGCTTATAGAAACATTGATGTATTTGAAGGATAAGTGATTAATAATGTTATAAGATTTGAAAATTAGTGTGTGTGATGTCAATTTTGAATTGGTAAAACGAGGTGTAATTATCTATATATGGGGAAATGTTAGTGGATATTCAATGATGGAAAATTCAAAAGTATAAAAGAAATAGTCTATACAAATTCTGTAAATGCGGTGGCGTTTGTCGAAGCGGGTATGGAAAATTACGCGGTAAATACAGGTGAAGTGATTATTGAAATAGTAGATAATGGTGGATATGATCCAATGGCGATTCCTAGGGGCGTTGAAAAAAACATGGGCCATTTACATGGGGAAAAGTCCGGAAAATGTAGTATAACAATGCTGCGGGGATGAAAAAAGTAGTAGAGATGGATTTAAAGATACTAGTATTAAATCCAAAGGCTTAAAGAGGAACATATATTCTTGATAAGTATTATGTTGTAAAACATGGATCAAGTACCTATTATGGACAGCACTAAAATACAAAGCAAATAAGAGAAAAATAAATGAGTATAAAATCAATGATTAAAGAACTTACATTTTTTCCATCGAAGGTATGGAATGCTGTGATTATAAAGATGCACAGCATTGTAGTTGGAAGAAATGTGAAACTTAGAGGAAAAATATATTATTTCGGAAACGGTAAACTGGATATTGGAGCAAATACAGTGATTAACTCGGGAAGAATTTCGAATCCAGTCGGTGGTGCTCAAACCACATTCTATATAATAAATAACGCACATGTTAAAATTGGAGAAAATTGTGGTATTTCTAATTCGACGATTTGTGCAGCTGAGGGTATTGTGATTGGAAATAGAAGTATTATTGGTGGAAACTGCTGTCTATATGATACAGATTTTCATTCTATAGATTACTTGGAACGGAGAAATAAACCAGATAAAGGAATAAAGACTGCTCCGATTTGTATAGGAGAAGATGTTTTTATTGGAGCAAACAGTATGGTTCTAAAAGGCATAACAATTGGCGACAGAAGTATTGTAGCGGCAGGATCTGTAGTAACCAGAGACATTCCTGCCGATCAGTTATGGGGAGGAAACCCTGCTAAGAAAATAAGAGATTTGATGTGAGGAGATAAAATGAAGAGCGTTCTAATTGTATATGGGACAATGAGTATAGGCGGAAGTACTACAAGTCTACTGTCGTTGCTTCAGTATTTTGACAGAAGCAAATATGAAGTGGATCTTGCATTAGCAAATAATAATGGTGAGTTACAGTCAATGATTCCAAAGGATTTGAACACTCTTCCTGCATTAATGCCAGAAAATTTGCAGCAATTGAAACAGAAATCACTGCGATCTATCTTGGAATATTGTAAAGCGATACTGTATGCAAAAAAAAGCTGCAATTCAAAAAACGTAATGGGACAGATTATGTCCTATGAAAATGTACGGCTAAGTCGAAGCCTAACGAAGAAATATGATATTGCGATAAGCTTTCTTGAGAATTATCCATTGGTATATGTTGCTAACAATGTTGTTGCAGATAAGAAAATCACATGGATTCATGTGGATTATAAAGCAGCGGGATTTATACCAAGATTTGATGAAATGTGCTTTTCTAAATTCAATAAAATTGTTTTAGTGTCTGATGAGTGCAAAAAAACTTTTGATAGTGCGTTTCCGGAATTATCTGAGAGATCAATGGTTATTGAGAATATCTTGACGGCAGATACTGTTAATAAACTTGCGGAACAAAGTACTAATATTAAGGTCTCAGAAGAGAATCTTAATATTGTGACTGTATGTCGAATTTCTTTTGCACATAAGGGATTGGATAGAGTTGTAAATGCTTTTAATAAATTAAAACGGCAAAATATTCGTCATAATTTAAAATGGTATGTAATAGGTGAGGGCGTTGATCATAGCGAAATGACTCGGATGGTGAAAAAATATAATTTAGAAGATACGATATTCCTACTGGGGGCTAAAACACATCCACTGCCGTATGTTAAAATGATGGATGTGTTCCTTTTACCATCAAGATATGAAGGAAAGCCTATGGCTGTAACAGAAGCTCAAATGCTTGGGATTCCTCCTGTTGTTACAAATTATGCTAGTGCGGCCGGCCAGATAAGAAGTAAAATTGATGGGTTGATTGTTGATAATACGGATGATGCAGTATACGATGCATTATTCTATTTAATACAAAACCAAAATGAAGTGATAAAGTGGAAGAATAATTTGAAACATGAAAATTTTGATAACATGCAAGAAATCGATAAGATATACAGAATAATTGAGGAAAACAAATGAATAGATTAAAGACATATTCTTTGTATATAAAAAATGCCATGTGGTTTATGTTCCTACGATTCAAGGGAAAACGTATAGATGCTCCTGTACGGCAACTGATAGGAAAATGGTCCACGATTGAGGTAAATAAACGGGGAAAACTAAGTATCGGGAATAAACTTTTTACACGAACAGGGTTTCACGTTTTAGTTGATAGTGGAATTTGCGAGATTGGGAATAATTGTTTTTTTAATCATAATTGCAGTATTACATGTTTGGAAAGAATTTCTATAGGAAATCGATGCACATTCGGTAATAATGTTGTTATTGTTGATCATGACCATAGCATACATGGAGAAAAAACTGAATTTGTAACAGATCCAGTAGTAATCGAAGATGGTGCTTGGATCGGGGCGAATGTTGTAATATTAAAGGGTGTTACAATTGGAAAAGAGGCTGTAATTGCAGCTGGATCAGTAGTTACAAAGGCGGTTCCAGACAATTGTATTTTTATTGCGGGAAAATGTAAGAAAAAAACGAGTAATGCAGGATGAAAGCTAAAAAAGATACAGAGTTATTTCTCCTTTTAATTGCCTTGTTGCCTTTTCTTATTGTATTTACCATAGAACAGGATTTTAATGGCTATATATCAATAGTGGCGATTGTAGAATTAATAGGAGTAATATATATTTTGCGTCATCAGGGATTCATGATGGATATTTAGAACGGTATGGTGCGCAATTGCAGTATGGCTAATTAATAAGTTCTTAAAAAATAGAAGAATAATGAGAGTTACGCTTGGGAGAAGGTAAAATGGATGAAAAAGTAAGTATTATCATTCCAATGTATAATGCAGAAAAAAGCGTGAAAAGATGTTTGAAAAGCGCCTTAAGGCAAACATATAAAAATATAGAAATTATATGTGTTAATGATGGTTCAAAAGATTCGACGGCAGAGATTGTTGCTTCAATTTGCAAGACGGACACTCGTGTTGTACTTATAAATAAAGAAAATGGTGGGGTGTCCTCGGCTAGGAATCTTGGAATAGAGAAAGCAACTGGATATTACATTCAATTTCTGGATGTTGATGATGCATTGGAACAAAATGCAACGGAGAGAATGGTTGAGGAAATGACATCCAAGAGTCTTGATCTTGTGATGTGTGGATATCACAGTGCCAACAAGCCGATAGAAGTTTCTTTGCCCGAAAAGGTGTTGAAGCTTAACGATGTCATAGAAAATTTTATACCGTTGTATCAGTCAACATATCTAAATCCACCGTGGAACAAAGTATATATTAGAAAGAATATAGTTGAAATGTTTCCAATGGAGATGAATCTTGGCGAGGATTTAGTATTTAACTTAAGTTATCTAAAAGGCTGTAAAAGAATCGGCATTATACCTGACATGATGTACATATACACAGCAGGTCAGTCAGATTCTCTTTCAGCTAAATACTATAATAATGCCGTAGAGTGTTTGGAAAATAAAATTAAAGTTACATTAGACTTTTTATCATATGATGTGAAAGATGGCTTACCTGAAACATTGTCTGACAGTTTTTGGTTGGATTATAAGCATTGCATTGATGGGATGATTTCTAGTGGTCGTTTCAGCAATAAACAGTTGAAGCTGAAATTTGCAGAAATGAGAGATTCAGTAATTTGGCATAAGTGCTTTTACAAGTACCTTCCAAAGCAAAAAGAATCACTTGTCTTTTGGAATGAAGATTATAATAAATATATAACGATAATCAAAAGAAAATCTAAAATACAAAAAGTAAAACAGAATGTAAAAAAAATATTAAGAAGAATAAAGGGGAATTGATGAAAAAATCATTATCTTTAAATGCCCTTTTAAACACCGTGAAAACAATTCTTGGGATTATTTTTCCATTGATAACGTTTCCGTATATTTCGCGGGTTCTTGGTGTTGAAAATGTAGGAAAAGTAAATGTTTCTAGTTCTGTCGTTAGCTATTTTACACTGATAGCTGCGTTCGGCGTTTCTACTTATGCAATAAGAGAAGGTGCAAAAATTCGTGATAATAAAAAGGAGTTTATAGACTTCTCTAATCAGGTATTTACAATTAATGTGTTAACAACAGTTCTAGCGTATTTTCTGTTAGGAATATTGATGATTTTTCCGACTAAAATTAGAAATTACACTATACTGATTGTAATATTAAGTACGGCTATAGTGTTTGTAACAATCGGAGCGGATTGGCTTAATACAATATACGAAGATTTTGGGTATATTACAGTTAGAACTCTCGCTTTTCAGATTATTTCACTTGTATTGATGTTTGCTTTTGTGAAAGAATCTGGTGATTATTATAAATATGCTGTTATAACAGTGATATCTTCTGCAGGCGGAAACTTATGCAACTTTTTTTACTGTAAAAAATACGCAAAGCTACGGGTTGTCAAGTTAAAGAATGTAAAGAAGCATATAGCACCTATGTTTATGTTCTTTATGTCTAATATAACAACAATCATTTTTTTGAACTCGGATCAAACCATGCTTGGCATGATCTGTGGAAATTATAATGTTGGACTATATAGTGTTGCGGTTAAGATTTATACAATTGTAAAAAATGTTTTTACGGCGATATTAACTGTCATGATGCCAAGATTTTCTTATATGCAGTCGAATGAAAATTCTGGAAATACTGAGAAACTGCGGACCAATGTTTTGAATATTTTTGTGTTATTTGTTATTCCAATGGCAGTTGGGTTGTTCTGTGTTAGCGATGGCGTCATTGTATTAATTGGTGGAAATGAATACATAGAGGCAACTGTATCTCTAAGAATTCTTTCAGTATCGATTTTGTGTGCAGCAGCAGCGTCCTTTATGACATATATTGTGATAATCCCAGAAGGAAAAGAAAAGGTAATGTTGATAGCGAGCACAGCATCTGCGGCTATTAATGTTGCGCTTAATATTTTTTTGATTCCGATTATTCAGCAAGAAGGAGCTGCATTAACTACTGCAATTGCAGAATTAGTAGTATTTGCAGTAGAGTATAAGACAGCTGGAATAAAGCTGGAAAAGAAATCCGCATGGAAAAATATGATAACGGTTATCGTGGCATCTGCAATGATTGTTGTATGTAATATTGTAGTAAGAGTTTTTGTGAAAAACATTGTTATTGCAACAATAATCATTATCATAATGTCTATCGTTGCATATTTCGCAACGTTGTGTATGCTGAAAAACGAGTATGTTTTAACTGCATTGAAGAAAATATACATGAAGAAAAAAATGATTGAGGAGATGTGAGTATGAACAGAAATTTTAGGGAGGGAGGAAAATTACGGTAGCATTCACAAAAATTTAGTATTTGGGGTACTGATCGCAATATTATCGGTGCTATTGGGTAGATTTCTTTGAATGAATAAGGTGGAAGAAGATGGAACATCAGCAGAACTTCAGACACTTAATAAAAAAACTACACCAAGGGGAACAAAAAACAGGCTGCCTTGAAATAGCCGGAAGCAGAAAATTGCTTCTATCAGAAGTATTTCTCGTTGTGATTGTATTATTGTCTTTCAAAAGCGTATTTACCGCAGAACAAGCGTAAACGCTCCATAGCAAGTACCTTTTGCAATCAGCTTTTATCTGCGATAATAGT
>CAVCMG010000001.1:6072-150541 GCA_963603285.1 Ruminococcus bromii | reverse complement strand
GTATTACATATCGTTTTACATTTTATTTTTATTAAAGTCCGAAAAAACGGAAGAAAATCAATAAATACAGATTTTCTTCCGTTTTTCTTTTTTAAGCAAAAAGAGTCTCTCCAGCATCTATCTCTGTAATTTTTGCCCAGACTCCCTTAAGTCATAAATATAACTTGAAATGTATGTACAACTTAAAAGCCAAAATAACCAATCACTTATGTGGGCAATTAGGATAATTAGTTGTGCTGATAAGCTTCCGACTTTTGATTGTCTGACAAATTGTGCAGCACATAACATTATATTTTTTGACTACACAGCCACCTGTTGTATTTTTAGTATGTGTATAGACTGATTTGACGGCATAAGTATGTTTGCAGGTAGCTCGTATTTCTGTAGTGTTGGAAAACAAAGGTTCTGTAGTACCATCATCATTGAGGATGACTTCATCAGCTCCATGAAAATCTATAGTATCTGCATGCTCTCAAGAAGTCATTAACACCAGACTTGCTGAAACCAGTCTGACGTGCTATTTCGCTACCGGATATTGATAGCGCGTAGTGTTTGATAATGATGTCCTTGTAATCCAACTGCATACATTATCCTCCTCAAAATGATGTATTCACCATCCTTAGGATGGCTACTATCATTATAAGGATTGCCTCATTCACTTTATACTTTTCCCTCTCACTTCAAACCAACCCAAATCTTCTCCCCTAAAGGCTCCGCGTCACCATCCTTTTCGACACTCTCATCCACAGCTGCTATACCATCTTCCTCTTCATAGCCAAGCTGTTTGCCCGTATACTTCTGTTTATATACCTGTAATTCCAGCGTATGGGCATCTGTCGCTATATTTCCTTCGCTTCTCACAAAAACAGCTGTCGAATTTTCCGCGGTAAGTAATCGGTATACGATCTGATTTCCCTGATCATCTGTTCCATGAATCTCATATTCTGCATCTGTATCCAGCGCGTCACAGCTGGCATAGATTGTACTTTCCAATGCATTTACCGAGATTTTTTGTATGGTAAACTGTTCACCATCCGTTGACTTCACAGTCTGGTTCACTTCAACCCGTTTCGTGTCTGTTTCCAGCTCTTCTGGAGATGCTTCAAAGTTGAAATGATATTCTCCATAATCCTTTTGTCCATCAGCACTCTTTGCAGAAAGTACCAGCTCCACCTGCGTTTTTTCATCCGTCGACCATACATTTCCTGTATAATAGCTTTCCACATACCGCGTAGCCAGCATCTCCGTGGAGGCATTCGACACGATTTCCCCCTGCGTTGTCTGCTCTTTTCCATTCACTGTCAGTCTGGACGTCACCTCGATATCTTCTGTTTTTTTCGGATCTGCAAACTGTGATGTAACTTCAAAAAACAGCATATCCTGATCCAACATCACCTCCTGTAAGGTAAACGTCAGTCCATGTTGTGTGACAGGCATCTCTTTTACCGCAACATAAGACGCCAGATCCGTGGAAATTCCCAGCATATTTCCGATCCATGTCGTTGCTTTATCAATTCCTGCCCGTACTTCTGTATGCAGCAGCCATCCCATTCCCAAAAGCACAACTGCTGCTACGGCTGCCGCCTGCCTGCTTCTTTTATGCCATGCAGATACCCGACTGCTTTCCCATGGAGCTGCCGCTTCCTGAATCATCCTGTCGTCTATATCTCCCATAAGTTCCATAAAATATAATTTGTTTTTTTCTTTCATAACAAATACCTCTCCTGCACCAACTGTTTCTGCAACCACTTTCTCATGCGAAACAGATTAGACTTTACTGCACTGACAGAACAGCCATGCCGGGCAGCGATTTCTTCCAGCGTATCCATATACCAGTAACGTCGTATAAAGATATCCCTGTCTTTTCTCTTACTGTTCTGTAAAAAGAGATTGATAATCTGCAACAATTCTTTTTCCTGTACACTGTCTTCTACAGAAATATTTACCGCTTTATCCAGATCTTTTGTCTCCCTCAACAGCTCCAGACTGTCCGTATGTAAATCACATCGTTTTGCAGCATACTTTTTCCGCAAAAGATCGATTGCATATCCACGCGTAATTTTTCCCAGAAAGCCTGTCAGAATGGCCGGACGTTTGGGCGGAATATATTTCCATACAGCCAGCCATGTATCGTTGACACACTCCTCCGCATCTTCTTTGTTTTTCAGAATGTTCCAGGCAATTCCCAGACAGAAATGCGCATACTTTTCACTTACCGCCTGTATGGCCTCTTCTTTTCTTTCCCAGAACAGCTCTACAATCTGTGTATCGTCCATATGGATAACCTTTCCATGCATAAAAGCTCTGTATTTTTCTTTACGCACTGTTGTAACTCAGAACGTTCTATACTATAGTTCGTATTTTACTCCCAAAGGTTGCATACAAATATGCAAAAAACGGTGTATTCAAACAAAATGTTCAAATACACCGTCCGTTTCCCATCAATAATAATTTTCTTCAAACCAAGCATAGCCGTCACTGACTGTCTGCTCTGTCCCGACAGCTTCTCGCTGTTTCTCTTTTTCCTGATGTATACGTTCAAAATCTTTCGTTTCCTGCTCTGTGTCGGTTCCCTGCTGCTGATCTTCGGCAAATTTGGCAGCAAGTAAAATTTCCAGATTATGCATCCGAAAATACGCTTCCGGCTGCTGGTTCGCACTCTCCGTATCGCTTACAACCGGCTCCTGTTCATACAGCTTCAGCAATACAGATACACAATCTGCTCTCGAAAACAGCGCCGGATACACATTAAAATTTGTCATATGCATTTCCAGAGCTGTTTTACTGCTGTCATATGCCTCAAACTGCATAAGAAACCCATTAGCCAGTATCGTCTCCACCAGAGATTCCGTACTTAACGCCTCCAGCTCCTTCTCCGGTATCTGATACTGACCGATATCGGTTGTTCCCTCTGACAGTTGGAAATTGTATGGTTTTGCGTTATTTTTACTTCTATGAACGTACAGCCATCCAAAAACAACCAGCAATACCAAACTTATGCATCCAATAATAATCATGTATTGATATTTTATTTTTGGTTTCATTTATAATATTTTACTCCTTGCTTATATCCAAATGGCGGACCATATGTCGGTGCGTGAGAATAAAGACCATATGATCCCCATTTAGAAGTATACAAAGTGGTTCCATTATTGTAATAACTTACTATTGCAGAATGCGTACCATTTGTATACCATACTTTTCTATTTGCTGCTATTTTTGATACTGTATAGCTTCCATCTTCTCGATAAGCTTTTGGATTTCTTATCCAATATTTATTAGTACTATATTTCTGTGAATACCATGCATATGAATGGCAGTTAAATTTCTTTGTTGCTGTATATATTCGTTTAGCTGCCGGATACAACGATGCATACAAGTCATTTTTTTCTTTTTTTCTGCGGCAGTCATATCATCATATATAATAGCACTCACCTTTGTACCCTTTGGTGTTTTTACATACGTTGATGTGCTGGATCTTTCTGCTATTTTTGCCAAATCAGAATGACTATTTTTATTTTTTAAATTCTCTTCAAACCAAGTAAATCCATCACTACAATCGCTATATATTCCCGCATCATATCTTTCACCACTTTTTTCTTGATGAATCTGCATAGTTTTGTTTGTATTCTTTCCAAAATTAGCCGTAAGAAGGTTTGTCTGGTCATTCAGATATAATTCTGTCGATATTAACAACTCCAAATTAGTTAATCTAAAAAATTTGGTAGATACAGTTTTGGCATTAGTTACAACAGATTCATTTTCATATAATTCATTAAGTACTTGTAACACATCATCGCGAGAATATAATTCATTATAAACATTAAAGACTTCGAAATGCATATCTAGTGCATCTTCTGTAGTATCATACACCATGTACTGAATCAAGAACGGATTATCTACAATAGTTTCTACAATTGCTTCTGTTGTCATAGATTTCAAAATATCTTCTGGTATCTGATATGCTTGTACCATTTCTTCAGTTGTTGACAATTTTTCCCAGCCTTTATCCTCTGGAGTAAGAGGAAACTGGTATGCCGTTGTAATATTTTTATCGTCTGCTTGCACAAATACTGGTTGCACAAATAAGCACAAACATATAATAAAAAACCAAACTTTTTTCATACTTAAACATCTCCTTTCTGAAAACCAATAAACTCATTAAGATTTACTTTTCTTGCTAATTTTTTCTTTTTTTGAATATATTTCTCAATTTATACATAAGCGCTTTTGTATTTCCTTTTGTAATACATATTCACATTACCATTTCACTACTCTTCTTTCAATGCGCACATTTTCCAATTTTATTCTATCAATTTCAGTATATCTTACATATTGTATTTTCTATCAAGTTTTTATATAATTTATATGTTCTACTTTTTGTAATACAAACGGAGGGGATTTTTATGTCAGTCGACTCAACATTAAGTGATACCGAACTATACATCATGGAATATCTGTGGACACTCCATGAACCTCAATCGTTCGCCCAGCTTTTACAGCACTTTACTGAGGTAGAACATAAAGATTGGAAAAAGCAGACTTTAAACACCTTTCTGTTACGTCTGACAAAAAAGGGATTTATCACAACAACTGCCCCCAGTTTCCGCCGACTGTATGCCCCGGCTATGACGAAAGAAGCCTACCATCATCGGTACGCCCGACAGGTTGTTGACAACAGTTTTGGCTCCTCAATTACCAGCTTTCTCAGCGCGTTTACCGGCGGACAGAAGATCACAGAAGAAGAGAAAAATGAATTGATGGATTATCTGAAAGGACTCTGATATGACATTACTATTCACGATGACGATTGCAGGCAGTATGCCGGTTCTGCTCTGCCTGTTACTTTACCTGTTTTACCATGATTCTTTCGATGCCATACACGGTATCTGGCTGCTTCGAATCGGAGTTTTCTTTTATCTGGTTCCGGTTCAGGTTCTTTACCATGTGCTTCCGGCATCCATCATTCCTGTTAATCCCCCATTTTCATTTTTTAAAGATCCTCAAGTTTTGCTTGATTTTTCCTATAAACTGCAGATTCCTTTCCACGGGAAAATATTACTCATTCCCTACTGGCTGTTTGTAGCACTTGCTGTTGGCTGTATTTTTTCTTTATTATTTTTTATACAACAACGCCGGACATACAAAAAATTTTGCCAGTTTTATCACAAAAAGGAATCTGTGCCATCAGAGGAAGTGCTTTATACAGAAGTTTCCACCCCGTTTACGCTGGGCATTTTGCATCCGCATATTTTTATGCCTGCAAATCAAAAAGATATGGCAGATAACATCTATATTTACCAGCATGAGTTATACCATATCCGACACCACGACACACTATGGAAAATTTTATGCATTCTTTCTCGGACTGGCATTACTCATTTCTGTTATTTTTGGCAGTGCTAGCGTATGGGCCTATAGTCCGCTGGAAGTCACAGGCTTCATAAATACCCCCGATTATTCACTCGACAAGCTTTATATTATTGACGCAAACGGCACATCACCTTTTGAAACAGATGCAGATACTATAGATTTTCATGGAGCTGATGAAGTCATCCTCAATGATGATGGTACTACAGAACCTTTGCTTTCCAATACTGTAGAAGCACGAGCCAACTGCAAACACACCTATGCTGTCAAATCGGTTTATACGCATAACAAAAACAAAACAGGTGGTTGTGTAGTCAAAAAATATAATGTTATGTGCTGCACCATCTGTCAGACAATCAAAAGTCGAAAGCTTATTAATACAGCTACTTATACTAATTGTCCACATAAATAATTATTTTGAACCTTTACCTATAAAACAAGGGGCTGACCTCTCACCGGTCAGCCCCTTGTTTTATATTCTATTTGTATTACTTTCGCCACTTACAGCAGCTTAATCCCCGCAGTCTCCATCTCTTTCATCGTCTCTTCCGGCCACATCGAAGCCTGGACTTCGCCGATGTGGGCCTTTCTGAGATAGAACATACAGATACGGGACTGGCCGATACCGCCGCCGACTGTGTAGGGCAGCCGTTTTTCAAGGATGGCTTTCTGGAACGGCAGTTCAGCGCGTTCCGGGCAGCCGGCCTTTTCCAGCTGTTCCTTTAAGCTGTCCTCGTCTACACGGATACCCATGGAGGAAAGCTCCAGCGCAATATCCAGCACCGGATAATATACGATGATATCACCGTTTAACTTCCAGTCGTCATAATCCGGCGCGCGGCCGTCATGCTTCTGTCCGGAAGCCAGCTTGTCACCGATCTGCATGATAAATACAGCACCTTTTAGCTTCGCTATACGATACTCGCGCTCCTTTGGCGTGCAGTCCGGATACATATCCTCGAGCTCCTGTGTCGTGATAAAAGAAATCTCCGTCGGCAGGATCTCCTCGATATAATCATACTGCAGAGACATGTACGTCTCGGTAGCCTTCAGGGCTTTGTAGACGTTGCGTACGACAGATTTTAAATAATCGACAGTACGCTCCTCCTTTGTGATGATCTTTTCCCAGTCCCACTGATCCACATAGATCGAATGGATATTGTCGGTCTCCTCATCACGACGGATCGCATTCATATCCGTATACAGTCCCTTGCCATGGGCAAAGCCGTATTTCTTTAAGGCATAACGCTTCCATTTGGCCAGAGAATGTACGATCTCTGCCTCCGCACCGTCCTGCTCCTTAATATCGAAGCTGACCGGCCGCTCAACGCCGTTTAAGTTGTCGTTGAGACCGGAATGCGGATCAACGAAAAGCGGTGCGGTCACACGCAGAAGCTTTAATCTGGTTGTCAGCGCCTGCTGGAAATAATCCTTTACCATCTTGATCGCAACCTGGGTGTCGTACAGATCCAGTGCGGAGGTATAGTTGTTTGGTATGATCAGTTTACTCATTTTCCCAGAACACGCTCCACAAGGCTGCCAAACCGCTCTTTGTCCTTCAGGCAGAAATCATTAAACAGCTCGGCAAGTCTCTCTTCCACAAAAGCATCTGCCGGTACCAGTGCGATCACATAGCTGTTACGGCCTCTGCGCTCCTTGCGGATATACTTTTTCTGTTCAATCTTCATCAGGAAGGTAGCCAGTGTCGTTCTGGCGTAAACTTCTCCCTTTTTGGTGTGTAATTCCTGTCTCAGATCTGTTTCGGCGATCTCACCGCCATTGCCCCATACGAGACGCATGATTTCCATTTCACTGTTGGTCAGTCTTTCCATACCCACTCTCCTTCATCTTGTGATAGGTCTATTATAATACACCTGCTACATGTAGGACAATACTTCTGTGAACTTATTTTTCTTCCAATATTTTCTTACACTGTTTACATGGCATTGTCCGCAACTGTTTCCCCAAAAAGAAAGGAATGCCTATGAAAACATATGATTTTGGACATGTCGAGATTCATCTCGACCGCCTGCTGGCAGAAAAAGGGCTCAGCAAAAATAAACTGTCCCAGCGTGCAGAAATGCAGCGAACGCAAATCAACCATTTCTGCAACAACGATATTTCCCGGCTCGACACCGCCGTTCTGGCGCGTATCTGTGCCACGCTGGACTGCACGATCGCAGACCTGCTGGAGTACATACCCCCTGCGGATCCGGATGTTCATCCTTAGGACTACATTTTACAACGCTTTTCGTTTTCAGAAAAGCCCTAAATGCAATTTTTTTTAAATTTTTTTGATTTTTTTTGCTGTATTTGGCCATCAAACCCTCTGATGGTCTGCTTTTGCTGTATTTTTTATACTTTTGCTTATATTTCCATCAATGCATACGCCAGCCGGAAAGGAATTTATTCTTCAATATGCCTCCCACCAGCTTGCCCCATCCCAGAGGATAGCCATCGACACAGACCAGCTGCCATCCCTTTTGACGGACGGCCTCGCTCTCGTCGATCAGGATCGTCTCACCCTTCAGATACCGCCGGACTCTCTCATCCGTTGCCGGAAGATCGATGACAGCCGCATACGCCTCCTTTGTCAGCGCCATGGCCAGCGGCTGTGACGGCTCAAACCGATCTTTTTTGATCTCACCAAGAAGCAGACCGTTGCGGACAAACTTCACACCCCGCACCCTGGGTAAAAGCTTCGGAACCGCATACACCATGCCCTTACGGATATCCAGCGCATACCCCTCACGGCTGCCCTTCACATCCTGAAAGAAATCCTCCAGCGCCTTTGCCTGCTGTTTATCCAGCTGACAGCTCTCACCGGTGGCAGGGGACACGCCCGCCTCTCCCTGCTTTCTGAGCAGAGCCAGATAATGGCCCTCGCCGTCCATATACTGCGGCCAGATGCGCACGGTCTTCGTCAGCGCAGCGTTTCCATCGGCCCACTGGGGACGCCCCGGTGCAAAGCCCTCGTACCATGGCCGGATCTCTTCCAGCGTAAATTCCGGATACAGGGAAAGGACTCTGGCAATCTGCTGCTCGTTTTCCTGTGCCGAAAAGGTACAGGTCGAATACAAAAGCCAGCCGCCCGGCTTTAACATCTGCACCGCCGCATCCAGGATCGGACGCTGCATACCGGCACACATATCGGGCTTGTCCGGTGTCCACGCCTCCATCACCGCCGGTTCTTTCCGAAACATTCCTTCGCCCGAGCATGGTGCATCCACCAGAATTTTGTCAAAGAACTCCGGAAAGACCTGTGCCAGCCGTGCCGGATCCTCGTTGGTCAGAAAGGCGTTTGGAATACCGGCCACCTCCACATTCTTTAACAGCGCCTTCATACGCGGCGCGCTGATATCGTTTGCCACTAAAAGGCCCTGCCCTTTGAGTCTGGTGCCAAGCTCCGTCGCCTTGCCGCCCGGCGCCGCACACAGATCCAGCACACATTCTCCCGGCTGTACCGGCAGTCTCGACGCCGGTGTCATGGCGCTGGGCTCCTGCATATAATACAGTCCGGCAAAATAGTAGGGATGCTTCGTCGGCTGATCCTCCGGATCATAAAAGAAGCCGTTTTCGACCCATGGAATCCGTTTCAGCGAAAAGGGGGCCAGACGTTCAAACTCTTCCGGCGAAATCTTGGCTGTGTTGACACGCAGACCGTACACCCGCTCCCTTTCATACCCGGCAAAAAAAGCTTCGCTTTCCTCCCCGAGCATCTGTTTCATCCGTTTCGCAAATTCTTCCGGCAGCTGCATCCTTTTTCCTCCTTAAGTCAGATCTTCTTCCTATACTATATAGTATCCGGCGCGCGCTGGCAACGTAAAACGTGGTGCAGATCCTCTGACAGATCCACACCACGTATTCCTTTGCATTTTACAGTTCGCCTGCTGTATCCTCTTCTTCCATGGCCTCCTGATACTTTCGCAGGATCAGCTCCTGCAGATCATTGCGGGTTTCGGAATTGATCGGATGTGCGATATCCTTGTACTCACCATCGGCAGCTTTGCGGCTCGGCATCGCGATAAACAGTCCCTTGTCGCCCTCGATGACCTTGATATCATGTACGACAAACACATCATCGATCGTGATCGACACCACCGCTTTCATCTTGCTGTTTCTGGCTACTTTGCGAACTCTGACATCTGTGATATTCATATATTCTTCCATCCGGATTTCCCGTATCCGGATGTTTCCCCCCAAACATTTTGCTATCATGGAAACGATCGTCTTCCCCTTGCACACCATATTTTTCTGCGCCTGTGGGAAAGACGTTCGTATCCCTCAGGCGATCCGCTCCCCTGGTACAATATTCTGTACCGGAAAGCGACTATGGTATGCGGCTTATCTTACAGCGGAAATCTCTCGTTTTCCTCGATGACGATCTTTACACCGTCTTCGCCGCAGAAGTAGGAATTGGCGCGGATCGTATCTCTGGATTCCACGATACAGTTTTCGATGTGGGTATTATCACCCAGATATACATCGTTGAGAATGATGGAATTCTTGATCACGCAGTTATTTCCTACATAGACATCTTTGAACAATACAGAATTTTCCACGCTGCCGTTGATGATACAGCCGCTGGCGATCAGACTGTTGTGGACATCACTGCCCGGATTGTATTTGGCCGGTGGCAGATCATCGACAACGGACATAACCTTGCTGCCCTCGTGGAAGAAGTAATCACGGACATCCTTTTTAAGGAAGTCCATATTGGTCTTGTAATAGGACTCTACTGTGGAGATATTGCTCCAGTAGCTGTCCATCTTGTAGCCGTAGATCCGTTTGAGATTCTTGTAACGGATCAGGATATCCTTGACGAAATCGAAACGCTCTTCCTGGGCGCTTCTTTCGATCAGCTCGATCAGCTGACGACGGCGGATCACATAGATACCTGTGGAAACCGTATTGGTCATAGCCACCATCGGCTTCTCCTCAAACTCTTCGATACGTCCGTCCTCGTTCATCTTGACGCAGCCAAAGCGGGTCACATCCCCCTCAAGCTCCGTACATACGACCGTGATATCCGCACGTTTGGCGATATGGTACTCCAGTACCTTATTGTAATCGAGCTTGTAGATGCCGTCGCCGGAAGCGATGACAACGTATGGCTCATGGCTTCTCTTTAACCATTCGAGATTCTGGTAGATCGCATCCGCTGTACCTCTGTACCACCAGCTGTTGGACGCGGTGACCGTCGGTGTGAACAGATACAGACCTCCCTGTTTACGACCAAAATCCCACCATTTGGATGAGCTTAAATGTTCATTTAAGGAACGCGCATTGTACTGTGTCAGTACCGCAACTCGCTGGATACGGGAATTGGTCATATTGCTCAGCGCAAAGTCGATGCTTCTGTAGCTGCCCGCTACCGGCATCGCTGCGATGGCCCTTTTGTTTGACAGTTCGCGCATTTTATTATTATTGCCGCCTGCTAAAATTATGCCTAATGCTCTCATGCCTACTTGCCATCCTCCTTAACAATTACTCCACCTGCCGGCAGCTCGCCGTCCGGGTAATCCTCTGCGGTGGTCACACCCCTGATCGCGGTGTTCTTACCGATCTTAACATTGTCCGGAATCACGGAATTCTCTCCGATGGTTACCAGACCAAAGGCATATACCTTCGGTTTCAGGACATTTTCGGCCTCCGGGCCTTCGCCCATGACAACATTCTCGCCAACAATAACATTCTCAGCGATAATAGCCTTTTCAAGCTTGCAGCCCTTTTTGATCACAGCGCCGCCCATGATGATGGAATCACGCACAACGGCTCCTTCTTCGATGGTGACATTGACGCCGATCACGGAATTATGTACCTCACCTTCGATATCACAGCCTTCACTGATCAGGCTGCGGTCGATCACGGCATTGTTGCCCACATACTGCGGACGGATAATGTCGGACTTGGTGTAGATCTTCCAGAACTCCTCGTACAGATTGAACTCCGGAATGATATCGATCAGCTCCATATTGGCTTCCCAGTAGGAGCCCAGCGTACCGACATCCTTCCAGTAGCCATTGAACTCATAGGCATACATACGGCTGCCGTGGTCACGTAAGTATGGCAGGATATGGAAACCGAAATCAAGGTTCGGCGTACCCTTCATCTCCTCGAACGCTTTCTTTAATACCGGCCAGCTGAAGATATAGATACCCATATTGGCCAGATTGCTGCGGGGCTTGGCCGGTTTTTCTTCGAAATCGGTCACGCGGCCGTTGCCATCGGTAATCATAACGCCGAAACGGCTGGCCTCCTCGATCGGCACCGGCATACAGGCGATGGTCAGATCCGCCTTGTTGGCTTTATGGTAATCGAGCATCACCTCGTAATCCATCTTGTAGATATGGTCACCGGACAGGATCAGGACATAGTCCGGATTGTACTGCTCCATGTACGCGATATTCTGGTAGATCGCATCCGCAGTACCGGCGAACCACTCGGCTCCGCCGTTCTTTTCGTAGGGTGACAGGATCGTAACGCCGCCCTCATTCTTGTCCAGATCCCACGGAATACCGATACCGATATGTGTATTTAAACGAAGCGGCTGATACTGTGTCAGCACGCCAACGGTATCCACACCGGAATTGATACAGTTGGAAAGTGGAAAATCGATAATACGATACTTTCCGCCAAATGCTACTGCTGGCTTGGCTACCTTCTCCGTCAGAACACCCAGACGGCTTCCCTGCCCGCCGGCAAGCAACATGGCAATCATTTCTTTCTTCATCATGCATTCACCTCATGTCTTAGGAATATGCATATTATAGCACAGAGCCGGGGATTAGTGAACAATTTTACTTATTTTTTTCTCTTTCTTTTCCGACTTTTTATTACTTTTGCCCAAATTACAAATTTCGACTTTATTTTTTCATGGCATTTTGTATGTTTTTCAAGAAAAATTTGCTTTTTTGACTAACCATAGTATAATAAATAGGTAATTTTATCCCCTGCGGCCTTTCTGGTCGCATATTGCAAAGGAGTATACCATGTATCAAGTACAGTTTGGTTCACCTATACATGTTCACTTTATCGGCATCGGCGGCATCAGCATGAGCTCTCTGGCAGAGATCCTTCTGACCAGACACTTTACGATCTTCGGTTCCGATCAGAAGGCGAGCGAGCTTACCCATCATCTCGAAGCCAGAGGCGCCCATATCGCCATCGGCCAGCGTGCCGAAAATATCACCGACGATATCGACCTCGTGGTCTACACCGCAGCCATCCATCCGGACAATCCGGAATACAAAAGGGCTGTCGAGAAGAATATCCCCATGCTGACCCGCGCCCAGCTGCTCGGCCAGATCATGAAGAATTATCCGGTACCGATCGCAGTCAGCGGTACGCACGGCAAGACCACGACGACCTCCATGGCCGCCCTGGTCCTTATGGAAGCCAAAAAGGATCCGACCGTCAGTGTCGGCGGCATCCTACCCGAGATCGGCGGTAACCTGCGCATCGGTCATTCCGATACCTTTATCACCGAGGCCTGTGAGTACACCAACAGCTTTTTAAGCTTTTTCCCGAAAATCTCCATCGTACTGAATGTGGATGCGGACCATCTGGACTTTTTCAAGGATATCGACGATATCCGCAACTCCTTCCACCGCTTTGCCGGTCTGCTGCCCGATGACGGCGTGCTGATCATCAATGCGGACACCCCGAAATACGAGGTTGTTACCGAAGGACTTTCCTGTGAGGTTATCACCTACAGCTTAAACGGCAATGGCGATTATACTGCTGACGATATTGTCTTTGGCGAGGACGGCTGTGCCACCTTCACCTGTAAACGAAAGGATGCCGTGATCGGTCACTTTACCCTGCATGTTCCGGGTATGCACAACGTATCCAATGCGCTGTCCGTCATCGCCATGGCCACATACCTTGGCATTGATGCAGAGACGATCCAGCGCGGCTTCTCAGCCTTTGGCGGCACCAAGCGCCGTTTTGAGCATAAGGGAACGCTGGCCGGTATCACGATCATCGACGACTATGCCCACCATCCGACCGAGATCCGTGCGACGCTGACAACAGCCCAGGCCTGCGACAAAAAGACGCTGTGGTGCGTTTTCCAGCCGCATACCTACAGCCGTACCTATGCCCTGCTCGACGCTTTCGCCGATGCGCTTTCTCTGGCTGACAAGGTCGTACTGGCCCCGATCTATGCGGCCCGCGAGCAGAATACCCTGGGTATCTCCTCCGCAGATCTGCAGAAGAAGCTTGCTGCCCTCGGTAAGGAATGTTATTACTTCGAGACGTTTGACGAGATCGAAAACTTCCTTCTGGAACACTGTACCTCCGGTGACCTGCTGATCACGATGGGCGCCGGTGACGTTGTCAAAATCGGTGAAAATCTGCTTGGCATGTAACAATTTATCCACAGCATATACAGACAGATACTGCACGTTTTACAGTATCTGTCTTTCTTTTTCTCTTTTTTCCCGCCCGGCCACCTTCGCAGGCCAAGGGATTTTTCTTTGCTTCCCACGATAAAAAAAGTTTTAAACATCTTTCTCCACGCTTCAAAGCCCTGTATTTGTCCCCTTTTCCCGAGTTATCCACATTATCCACAGAATTATGCACAGCTTTTGCGCTTTGTGATGTGGATGCTTCTGTGCATAACCGGTTGACATAAAATTCGACACCCTTCGCAGCAAAAACAGCGGAAATTCAACTTTTTTCGCTATTTTGCGGTTTCCCATAATTTTTATTCACAAGTTATCCACATTATCCACATTTTCTGTCCACTGTTTTTGCCGGAAGACGGCGAAAGTGTTCTGTTTTCAAACCGGCTGTCTTTGTGGTATACTTCTACACAGGGAAAACCCCTGAAGGAGAGTATTATGGCAGCTATTGCATTACATAAAGAACCGGACTGCAGCTATGTGGCAGTCCCCCTTACCTTTCTGACCGATCATATGCCCCAGGCCAACGGTGAATTCGTCAAGGTTTACCTCTGCGTGCTGCAGGCGTTTTCACAGGCCGACAGCGCTCTGTCCACAGAGATCCTGGCTGACCGGCTGGCCTGTACCGAGGGCGACATTCTGCGCGCCCTGCATTACTGGAAATCGAAGGGACTGCTTTTTATAGAAGAAAAGGATGGCCAGATCCTGTCCCTTGGCCTCACCGAGCATACCGTGGCACAGCCGCTGGAAGAAGCGGCACCGGCCGTGGAGGCACCGGCTTACACTGCCAAAGCGCCCGCACAGCCGCCAAAGCCTGCGTCCCTTTCCCGGGATAAGCTGGCCCAGTTGAAAGCGGATGAGGAGTTTGCCCAGCTGCTCTATATCGCGGAGAGCTATATCGGCAAGCCATTGACGCCAAACGAGATCACCTCGCTGGATTATTATTATGAAGATCTGCATTTTCCCACCGAGCTGATCGAATATCTGGTGGAATACTGTGTCAGCAAAGGCCACAAGAGCTTCCGCTACATCGAAAGCGTCGCTCTTGGCTGGCATGCCGACGGTATCCGCACCATCGAGCAGGCCCGCCAGCAGTCCAGCCAGTACACCCAGCAGTATTATTCTGTACTGAAAGCCTTCGGGGTTTCCGGTCGTTCCCCGATCGAGCAGGAGATCCAGGCCATCGACCGCTGGATGAAGGACTACGGCTTTGATACAGAGCTGATCTGTGAAGCCTGCAGCCGGACAATCCAGCAGATCAACAAGGTCAGCTTCGCCTACGCCGACCGGATCTTAAGCCGCTGGAAGGACGCCGGTGTACATACCAGAAAGGATATCGAGGCTGTCGATGCCGAGCATGAAAGCCGCCGGCAGGCACAAAAGGAGGCCCGGAAGACCGAAAAGCCAAAGGCCGCGCCAAACCGTGCCGCACAGTCCCGTTTCAACAACTTTGACCAGAGAAGCTATGACTACCAGAAGCTCGAACAGCAGCTTCTGGGCGCAGGGAAAAAGGAGTAAGCCGTGCCACTGACAAATCCACAATACGATCAGATCATGAGACAATACAACGCCCGGCAGGCCGCACACCAGCGGACGCTTGAGGCCCATACTCGGGAGATCAACGCCCGCATTCCGCGGATCGCTGAGATCGGCCGGGAGATCGGCAGCGCCAGCATCAAAAAGGCCCGGGAGCTGTTAAGCGGCAAGCCGGATGACTGGAATCTGGAGGATACCATACAGAAGCTTTCTGCTGAAAGGCGGCAGCTTCTGATCGACCATGGATATCCGGCCGATTATCTGGAGCCACACTATGACTGTCTGAAATGCAAAGACACCGGCTTTGTCAACGGTAAGAAGTGCAGCTGCTTCAAGCAGGCGGCGATCGAGCTATTATATGCCCAGTCCAAGCTTGCCGACATCCTTTCACGGGAAAACTTTGACACCTTTGATGAACGGTGGTATGATGCAGACGATATGGACGAAGCCACGGGCAAATCTTCCCTGGAGCTGGCCCGCATTGCCAGAGACCAGGCGCTGGATTTTACCCGGCATTTCACGGACCGGTTCAGCAATCTGTTCTTTTACGGACACACCGGCGTGGGCAAGACGTTTCTGACCCACTGCATCGCCCGAGAGATCATTGAGCAGGGACACAGCGTGATCTATTTTTCCGCTTACGATCTTTTCGATGAGCTGGCTAAGCGGACGTTTCATTCCTACGACAATACGCCGGATCTGCCGGATTATGTGGGGGAATGTGACCTTCTGATCATTGACGATCTCGGCACGGAAATGACCAATACCTTTGTCCAGTCGCGGCTGTTTCTTCTGATCAACGAACGACTGATGCAGAAGAAGCCGACGATTATTTCGACCAATCTGGAGATCGGTGCTTTCTCCGAAATGTATTCGGAACGTACCTTCTCCCGTATTTTCAGTAACTACACTATGATCAAACTGACCGGAAAGGATATCCGGTTCCAGAAAAAATTTGCAGGGGGAAAATAACGCATGTTTGAACAGAATTTAGGAAAAGTAATGCCGGTGGGCCGTCTGGGTCTGATCGTACTTGACAATGCCAAAGAGCTTGGCGACAAGGTGGACGAGCAGCTGGTCAAATGGCGCGAGAACCGCTGTCATGAGCTGGGCGATCATCCGGCCACACAGGATTATATGAAGGACAGCTATCTGATCCCGGTCAGGACCTCTCGTTTCGGCTCCGGTGAGGGCAAGGCCACACTGCTTGACTCTGTACGTGGTGATGACCTTTACATTCTGGTGGATGTCTGCAACAACAGTCTTTCCTATAATATTGCGAATAAGACGAGCTATATGTCTCCGGACGAGCATTATCAGGATCTGAAGCGTGTGATCGCAGCTGTAGCCGGTAAGGCCCGCCGTTTAAGCGTTATCATGCCGTTCCTTTATGAAGGACGCCAGCACAAGCGTACAGGCCGTGAGTCTCTGGACTGCGCGATCATGCTGCATGAGCTGCACCAGATGGGTGTGGAGAATATTATTACCTTTGATGCGCACGATCCGCGTGTGCAGAATGCGATCCCGATGGGTGGTTTTGAGACGGTACAGCCGGTATACCAGTTTATCAAGGGGCTTTTAAACCATGTGCCGGATCTGACGATCGATGCCGATCATCTGATGGTGATCAGCCCGGATGAGGGTGCTACAGCACGTGCGATCTATATGGCGAACAACCTGGGTGTGGATATGGGTATGTTCTACAAGAGACGCGACTATTCCCGTATCGTGAACGGACGTAATCCGATCGTGGCGCATGAGTTCCTGGGCAGTGATGTGACGGGGAAGGATCTTCTGATCATTGACGATATGATTTCTTCGGGCGACAGTATTCTGGATGTGGCGAAGGATCTGAAGGGCCGTGGGGCGCGTAAGATTTTTATGTGTGCTACGTTTGGGCTGTTTACGAATGGGCTGAAGAAGTTTGACCAGGCGTATGAGCAGGGTATTTTTGATAAGGTGCTGACGACGAATCTGGTATATCAGATGCCGGAGCTTCTGTCGAGGGAGTACTATATCAATTGTGATATGGCGAAGTATATTGCGTATATTATCGAGCATCTGAATCATGATGCTTCGATTTCGAGTCTGCTGAATCCGGTGGATCGTATACAGAATATTCTGACGAGATACAAAAATCACGAAATGTAAGTTTAATTAAGACGGACGGTAAGAAGGGCATCTCCCTTCTTACCGTTTTTTATCAGCTGCGTTCGTTCATAAGCTCGTTCATAAGAACGAGCTTACCGGTTTGCAGGGTTTCTTTCATATTGATGATGCGCTGGTTTTCGGAGCCGCGGAAGCGGATGCGCAGGTTTTTCTTTTCTTCGATGAAGCGGCCGTCTACGAGGACGTCGATATTGGATAAGATCTCCTGTGTCAGTTCACCGCAGTTGCCGCGGGTATCGCCGTGTAATTCTTCGAAGGTGAAGCCGGTGTACATCCAAATGGTTTTATCGGGAAGGGCTTCTCTGACGGCTTTGATGAGGGGCAGGAGGTCCTTCTGGTTTTCGGGTTCGAAGGGTTCGCCGCCGAGGATGGTGAGGCCGGTGATATGGGACGGGGCGAGTTCTTCGATCAGCTCTTTTCGGGTTTCTTCGGTGAAGGGTTCGCCGAAGTCGAAGGCCCAGGTCTGCTGGCTGAAGCAGTTTTTGCAATGGTTGCGGCAGCCGGAGACAAAGAGGGACACGCGGACACCAACGCCGTTTTCTATGCTGAAGCTTTTGATATTTCCATAATACATATTGTTTTACCTGCCCAAAGAGCCCACACCATAACGATGCGGGCTCTTACCTTGGGTTCTTTCCTTCCTTCTATCACAAATACAAGACATAAATTTCGAATAGTAAAAGAAATCTCCTCCGGAGCTTTCTTTTTATGTTTAATCAATAAAAGATGTTCTTTCAAACATCTCTTATTATTATATCCTGTTTCTCTTCATATTTCAATATGGCTTTTTGCTTATATTTTTACAAATTCTTTAGGTATTTTTTATATTTATTGTTGTCGGACTGTAGGTTTTATGACATTTACCAATACTCTACTCTTCAAGTTGAATCTGACCGCCAAAAAGGGAACTGCTGCCCGGCACGCGTACCGGTGCAGCAGTTCCCGCTTTACAATGTATTCTTTTTGAAATGAAATATTATGTGTATCTTTACAGATGCAGCACGCGCTCTTTGATCTCCTGGGTACGGCCCTGGTTCCAGAACTGGGTGCCGATGTAGCCGCAGGTACGGCGGGCTACGTTTAATTTGGACTGGTCTCTGTTTCCACAGTTCGGGCATTCCCAGATGAGCTTGCCGTCCTCGTTCTTGATCTGGATCTCACCGTCGTAGCCGCATACCTGGCAGTAATCGCTCTTAGTATTCAGCTCAGCGTACATGATATTCTCATAGATGTACTGCATAACGCTGATAACGGCGTCGATATTGTCCTTCATATCCGGTACTTCCACGTAGCTGATCGCACCGCCCGGGGATAATGCCTGGAACTGGGCTTCGAACTTCAGCTTTTTGAAAGCATCAATCTCCTCTGTGACATGTACATGGTAGCTGTTGGTGATGTAGTTCTTATCGGTAACACCCTTGATCGTGCCGAAACGCTTCTGGAGACATTTTGCGAACTTGTAGGTCGTGGACTCCAGCGGTGTGCCGTACAGGCTGAAATCGATATTCTCCTCAGCCTTCCACTTCTTGCAGGCAGCATTCATATGCTCCATGACCTTCAGTGCAAACGGCGTTGCATCCGGGTCTGTATGGGATTTACCGGTCATATAGCGCACGCACTCACACAGTCCGGCATAGCCCAGGGAAATCGTGGAATAACCGCCGTAAAGCAGCTTGTCGATGGTCTCACCCTTTTTCAGACGGGCCAGCGCACCGTACTGCCACAGGATCGGAGCCACATCGGACGGTGTACCGAGCAGTCTGTTGTGGCGACACATCAGCGCCTCCTTACACAGCGCCAGTCTCTCGTCAAAGATCTCCCAGAAACGGTTCATATCCTTGCCAGAGCTGCAGGCTACGTCTACAAGGTTGATCGTAACAACGCCCTGGTTGAAACGGCCATAATATTTCGGCTTACCGTTCTCATCCAGATACGGCGTCAGGAAGCTTCTGCAGCCCATGCAGGTGTAGCAGTGGCCTTCGCCGTTGGCATCGACCTTGAGCTGTTTCATGATCTTCTCGGAAATATAATCCGGTACCATACGCTTGGCAGTACATTCAGCGGCAAGCTTTGTCAGCTCCCAGTAACGGCTGCCTTCGCGGATATTGTCCTCCTCGAGAACATAGATCAGCTTCGGGAACGCCGGTGTGATATATACGCCCTTTTCGTTCTTGATACCCTTGATACGCTGGCTTAAAACCTCCTTGGTGATCAAGGCAAGGTCTTCTCTGGTCTGGCCATCCTCAACCTCGTTCAGATACATAAAGATCGTGATAAACGGTGCCTGTCCATTGGTGGTCATCAGAGTGATAACCTGATACTGGATCATCTGGACACCCTGCTCTACCTCTTTGCGCAGACGCATCTCAGCAACCTCATCCATGGTCTTTTCGCTGGCCTCGATACCGGCGGCTGCAAATTCCTCACGGACAGCTTTTCTGTATTTCTGACGGCTGACATCGACAAACGGTGCCAGATGGGCCAGGGAAATACTCTGTCCTCCGTACTGTGAGCTGGCGATCTGGGCGATGGCCTGTGTGGCAATATTGCAGGCGGTGGAGAAGCTGTGCGGCTTTTCGATCATCGTCTCGCTGATAACCGTACCGTTCTGCAGCATATCCTCGAGATTGACCAGACAGCAGTTGTGCATATGCTGGGCAAAGTAATCAGCATCATGGAAATGGATGATACCCAGCTCGTGCGCCTCTACGATCTCCGGCGGAAGCAGCAGACGGCGGGTGATATCCTTGCTGACCTCACCGGCCATATAGTCACGCTGTACGCTGTTGACCACCGGATTTTTGTTGGAGTTTTCCTGCTTGACCTCTTCGTTGTTGCACTCGATCAGACTCATGATCTGGTCATCAGTGGAATTGGACTTGCGGACAAGCTCTCTTTTATAGCGGTAGGTAATGTATTTTCTGGCCACGGAGAATGCGCGGAAATTCATGATCTGATCCTCTACAAGATCCTGAATCTCTTCTACACCCAGGGAACGGGTACGGGACGCGCAGATCTTTTCTACGGTGGCTGTCAGCTGGTCGATCTCCCAGTCAGACAGTCGTTCATTCTCGATAACTTCGCTGTTGGCCTTTTCAACGGCACGGCGGATCTTGGCGGAGTCAAATACGACCTCTTCTCCGCTTCGTTTGATGATTTTCATGTACACCCTCTCCTTTTCTATAACAACTCTTCAAATTCTCTCAGGGCACAACATTTTGTGCTGTGCATATCAAAATATACTACATCTAGTGGTTAATATCAACTATAAAAAACCAGATATAGATTTTTTGTCGAATGTAACAAAATTGGAGGGGAATATTTCTGCTATTTTCTACCTTGTATTTTTTGGAGTACGAGAAAGCGGACTGGGGTGCTCCCGTCCGCTCTCTATCTCCTGCATTTACTTTGTTGAAACTGCACAACAGGCTGACTGTGTTTCATATTTTCACACATCAATCACGTGGAATTAAAAACCCTTTCTCTTTAAGAACATGCTCTACCTCGTCCAGGATTTCTTCGCTGTCAGCAGCCACGGTATGATAGTGGTAATTGCCGGTGATATTCTTCAGCGGGCTGGATTTACCGCTGCGGATCTCTTCCATGAAATCGCTGACTTTTTTGCGGGATGTGATGTTTAAGGCGGCTTCCATCGTGCCATAGACTTTGTGATGCACCATGACATTTAACACTTCGGCACCGAGATCTACGATGGCACAGAGCTCTTCTTCCATCTGTTCATCGGTGTGGCTGACCTTGAATACCTGGGTGACTTTGCCTGGTTTTGTCAGAATATAGCCTCTGTTAGTGGACAGAATATCATATCCGGCGGCACGGATCAGCGCGATATCCTGTACGATCACCTGACGGCTTACGCCATGGTCAGCGGCAAGCTTTTTCGCCGGTACGGGCTTTTTTGCCTGCTCTATCATTTTTATGATGTCCTGTCTTCTGTCTGCACCTGTCATCATGGATTTCTACCTCTTTTATCCTTATTTTCTGAATTGCAGCATACGCATACTGCCGCTCACAACATTTGCAAGCGGCAGTATATATACAGATGTCTTTACCGCTGTCTGTCAGCAGTATAGCACATTACAGATCTAATTTTAAGTCGTTTTCTTTGATCCATCCGGCTTTTCTTAACAGCTCACAGATCACATAGCTCAACACAGCCGGAAGGATAAAGCAGATCAGCACCAGACCAATCCAGTCAAAGGCTGTGATCGCTGTCTTTGTACCGGCAGCAATATCGCTGACCCAGCCGGTGTAGACACCGATCTGGCCGACAAGACCACAGGTACCCATACCGGAGGCTACGGCTGCACCGTTCATCTGCAGATGGAAAATGCAGGTAGCGATCGGACCCGTGATCGCAGACGCGATAGTTGGCGGCAGCCAGATGCGCGGATTCTTTACGATATTGCCCATCTGGAGCATGGATGTACCGATACCCTGGGCGAACAGGCCGCCCCATTTATTCTCCTTAAAGCTCATCACGGCAAAGCCGATCATCTGCGCGCAGCAGCCGGCCACAGCCGCACCACCGGCCAGTCCCGTTAAGGACAGCGCCGCACAGATCGCCGCACTGGAAATCGGCAGTGTCAGGGCGATACCCACGATCACCGATACTAAAATACCCATAAAGAACGGCTGCAGCTCCGTAGCCCACATGATCGCACCGCCGACAGCGCTTGCTGCCGCACCAATAGCCGGAGCCCACCACAGACTGAATAAAACACCTACAGCGATCGTTACAAACGGCGTCACAATGATATCGATCTTGGTCTCCTTAGAAACGATCTTACCGGACTCAGCCGCCAGAATCGTTACGATAAGCACCGCCAGCGGTCCGCCTGCACCACCCAGCTCATTGGCCGCCATACCGACAGCCGCCAGTGAAAACAGCACCAGCGCCGGAGCCTGCAGCGCATAACCGATGGAAATCGCCATAGCTGCACCCGTGGCACCCTTGGCATAGCCACCGATCGTCACCAGCACCTCAATGCCCAGCTGCTCACCCAGCGTACTGATGATCGTACCGATCAGAAGCGAAGCAAACAGACCCTGCGCCATAGCCCCCAGCGCATCGATACCATACCGCTTCGCTGAAAAAATAATATTTTTTCTCTTCAGAAACTCTTTCATATCTTCTCCTCTTTACACTTCATTGTCATATGACTTATCATGTGTCTTGTCACCTATCCCATTATACACATCTTTTCCCATCCGTCAACCATGAAATGAAAAAGAGAACAGGCAACCACCATCCAGTAGTTGCCTATATGTATTAAATAGTGCCTTTCCTCTTTAAATTTTATCTGCGTACAGCTGCAATATTTTCTCCTTTATTTCCTGTCTTGCCTCCAATACTTCCGGATCAGAAGCAAAAAATTCGGCTTCCTTCAATTCTTTTATAGCATACTTTTTATCTATTTCCACTAGTCCATCCGTACTGTATTTCTTTGTAAGATTCAAATATCCAAAAAAGCAGTCCGCTGCATAATATTTTGCACACTCTGGTGCATCTTTCAACATTATAGATCCATACGCATTACAGAAAATAAGATACTCATCCCCTGTCTGCATAAAATTAGTTGCCGCATCCATATATACTCCGTTCTCTTCAAGAACAAATCCCGGAACAGCATTATCTACCCATATAGTTTCATCTTTCAACGCAGGATTACCTTTTATGATTTTCTGCACAATGACTTCCTGCATACTGTTGACACTCCCCAGTTGAATATTTCCCGTCGGTTTTGCGACAAAAACGCAGGCACAACTTTTATTCTGTGCTATATACTCTTCTTCATGTTCCCTGTAATATTTTGCCTCACTTTTGTCATCCACACTTTTAAAATATACTTTCTGCCCATCCAGCATTTCTATATTTTTAACGCTTACCATCTCGCAATCTGGAATTTTTGTGCGGACAAACAGGCCAAATATCGCAATTCCCCATGCAAGTGCAAACATAACCAGTGCTCTCTTTTTCCACATATTAAATCGTTTCCTCCAATGTTCCCTGCACCATACGATAGGTCTTATCGCAAAGCAGGTCGATATCTTCTTTTCTGTGACTGGTGAGTACAATCAATGCGCCACGTTTTCTTTCCTCTTCTATAATATGTCGCACTCTTTTTACGCTCTTTTCATCCATAGCATTGGTCGGCTCGTCCAGTAAAAGGAGTTCTGGCTTTTCCATTATGGCCTGTGCCAGTATAAGTTTTTGTTTCATGCCCAATGAATATGTCTTCACTATCTTTTTATTAGCTATATCTAATCCCACACGTGCTATGGCCTCTTTGATCTCCTGTTTTCCAATTTCACCTCTGATTTTTGCCAGATATAACAGATTATCCATAGCCGACAATTCTGGATACAGCCCGATATTTTCCAAAGTTAACCCGATCTTCAAATATTGCGATAAGTTTCCGGATAGTCTTTTGCCATCCAGCAATATCTCGCCCTTATCTATATGTATTAAACCGGATAACGCACGAAATAACATACTCTTACCCGATCCGTTTTCACCAATAATGCCATAAATACGTCCGCTTTGCATCTGAAAACAGATATCTTTTAATATGGTTTCATTCTTAATTGTCTTTGTTATATGGCAAGCCTCCAGACAATACATACGCATTTCACTTCCTTAATCTTCTTTTTTTGATAATGATATTTCCAGATTTTGATTATGCCAGACAAATCCGACTACACATACCGTGCAGACCATGATATGATATGCAATCCATTTGCTCACCAATATTTGATCCGCCACATAATACAGATTACATATCCATAACGGATTTATATACGGCCACCTGCTAAGTAACGGTATGTTTTCATAAAATATTGCAGCAAATACTAATACGGTCAACATAAGAACACCACTGATACTTCCTGTACGCACAGTGCTGTGTAAAGATATTTCATTAATAAACAAAGCCAACAAAAATATAGTTTCCCATAAAAAGCAACTTGCCACAAAAAATGCCTTTCCACTTCCTGTATCCCACAGTCTGTCAAGATAATAGCACTGTAGCAACCATACTGTACCTGCATATAGAATACTGAAACCAAGTATTTTCTGAGCCAGACAACCTACCTGCCTGAATATCCATAGTTTCCTGTTTTTTATCCGTATTACCGTATATGTACCTCGACTACGCATTTCTGCATAAATATCCATACCGCAAAACACAGCAAACAACAGAATAAAGCAAACACTCTCAAAAGACAGTAAAAGCACCATTCGATCCTGCGTCGTATACCTGCGAACATCAAACATACTTTGCAGGAAGAAATCGTTAATACCGCCAATGACATCCTCATCTGCTTTATGGAAGCAATGCATATTCATAATCATAGCTAACGGTATGGCCACCAGACATTTTCTATACTCTATCCACTTTTTTCTCAGCATACAATCCTATTCCTTTTTTTCTCATACCAGTGCAGAAGGATCAGACTTAGTATCAATAGCATGACCGCTACAAGCCACGCACCCTCAATCTGTTTTGTATATTCCGGCCATACCAGATAATCGTCCATTACAAATCCGGTTATCTGCAATGCTCTGCTGCAAAAAAACAGGACATATACTGGAATAAGACACAGTATCTTATATTTTTGTAAATATATGGCAATGCTATAGGCAAATAGCCCGCATATGCCTGCAAATATACCAAGGAAAAAAACATATAATATCTGATGTAACAGAGGATATATTTGATAACAATCCAGAAAAAGAATATTTTTTGACAGAAAATACATCTCTGAATACAGATTTCCTTCATATCCATTATTCCAGTTTTTGAAAGTCAGACAGTTCCATAGTATCTGTATGCCAAAAGATACCCACATCAATATAGCGTTACTCAGCCATACAGCAGCCAATTTTGCCCTATAATAGCATGCGTAACCGTTACGTGCTATGCTATATATGCCTAATTCTTCTTTTTCTTCATCACCTGCATAAAATGCCACAGGCAAAACTATGAGTATTGGAAACAAAATCGGAAATATTGCCAACCCATCTCTCCAGATTGCCAGACTGAAGTAGTCTGTTGGACGCATTGTTTTTAAAGCATCCCCCGTCAAAGCCCACTTTACATCTTCCAGATAGCACAAGGCATTGAATCCCATGAGAACGGCAAAGGAACACCAGAAGCCTCTCCGCTGCAACGCCAGATATAGTTGTGCTTTTATCATTTGTATCTGTTTTTTCACTTTCATATCATGCAATCTCACTTTGGTCCCTGAACCATAAGATTTCAGGGACCTTTTCCTTTATTCCTGATCAATTTTCATTACACCGCTAATTTTACAATCCACAGATGGATTATTTCCTTTAGCATAATATTTGACCGTTTTCCCCGATTTTCTATAATCTTTCAACAAATGGAATCTTGCTGCCGTTCCCTTAGTAACAGTTTTTCCATAATCCGCACTGTCAACGCAGCAAACATATTCTTTACCATTCCACCCCCTTAACTGCGCTTTAGACTTCTTATAAGATGCCTCTGCATTATTCGTCGTAAACATCTTATTTACTGTTATTTCTACATATGCATTACTGCTTGTCTTATCTTTTCTGGTAACATATGAATAAGACCCACCCTCAACATACGCCTTGTCAAAAGAGACTGTGGCAGCAAAAACACTAAACGTATTTCCTAAAAGCAGCATCATAATAACCATACTTGTTACTATTCTTTTTCTCATTTTCTACCTCATTTCTTCTTTATCAAAACTTTCGCGGTCAAAGTTTTGATATTTCTTTTATGTTTTTTTGTATTTACACGTGCAATACATTTTTACCATAACATTCACAAAACAATCCTTCAATGTGCACATTTGATAAAATAATTGCTGATTTTTCGTCAGTATTACATGTTGTTTTACACCAACTATTCATTTATACTTTATATGTTCTACGAATTGTAATACGCATTGATAAGGAGGTATTCTCTATTGTCTATTGATCTGGCACTTAGCGATACAGAATTGTATATCATGGAATATTTATGGAACCTTTCAGAACCGCAGACATTTTCCCAGCTTTTGCACCATTTTACCATGGATGATCATAAGGACTGGAAAAAACAGACCTTGAACACCTTTCTGTTACGTCTGACCAAAAAGGGATACATCACAACATCTACGCCAAGTTTCCGTCGGCTGTACGCTCCGGCTATCACAAAAGAAGCCTATCGTCATCAATATGCCCGCCAAATTGTCGATAACAACTTTGGTTCCTCGCTGACCAGTTTTCTCAGTGCATTTACCGGTGAGCAGAAAATTACAGAAGCAGAAAAGCATGAATTGATGGACTATCTGAAAGGATTATAATTATGACATTACTACTTACAATGACAATTGCTGGCAGTTTGCCTGTTTTACTCTGTCTGCTGTTTTGCCTGTTTTGCCGCAACTCTTTCGACGCTATACACGGGATCTGGCTACTTCGTGTCGGGGTTTTCTTTTATCTGGTTCCTGTACAGTTACTTTATCATGTACTTCCAGCGCCCATTGTTTCTATTACTCCGAGATTTTCCTTTCCCAAGGATCCGCAGATTCTGATCGATTTTTCTTATAAATTGCAGATTCCCTTCCACGGAAAGCTGCTACTGATCCCGTACTGGCTACTTGGAATACTTGCTGTCGGCTGTGCCTTCTCTTTATTACTTTTCATACAACAGAGCAGAAAATATCTCCAGTTCCGTCGGTTTTATCGTCCGAAACAATCTACACCGGCAGAAGAAGCTCTTTATACAGAGGTTTCCACACCATTTACTTTGGGAATTTTACATCCACACATTTTTATGCCTGCGCAACAAAAAGATGTAGCAGGTAACTCCTACATTTATTAGCACGAGCTATACCATGTTCAGCACCACGACACCTTATGGAAAATTTTATGTATACTGGTTTTAGGAATCCACTGGTGCAATCCCTTCGCCTGGTGTCTGCTGTTTCTGTATGATTTTGTATCGGAATGTGCCTCTGACCAAAATGTTACACAGACATTGACCGACGACAAGCGCCGAATCTACGCCAATATGTTAATCCAATATGCAGCCCCAAAAGAGCCGCAGTCTATACTATGGCAGAACAATTTCAGCCATTCCAAACATCTTTTAAAAAGGAGACTTACATTGATCATGAAACGTTCTTATCAGAAAAAAACTATACACACATTTCTTCTCAGCATGGCACTGTTTGTTTCTGTTATCTTTGGCAGCGCTACCGTATGGGCATATAGTCCATTAGAAATCACAGGTTTTATGAGTGAACCAGATTATACCTTTACCAAACTTTATCTGGATAATCCAGATGGTACATCCCCCTTTGCACTGCCTACAGATACTATGGAATTCCATGGCATGACAGAAGTAATCCTTAATGAGGATGGAACAACAAGTCCTTTAAGTCCAACCAATATTGAAACACAAATCGCCTGTAACCATAGTTATGCTGTTAAAACAACCTATTCTCATAAAAAAAATACCACCGGAGGATGTGTGCTGAAAACATATCATGTTATGTGTTGTACAAGTTGCCAAGCAATTAAAAGCCGAAAGCTTATAGATACGAATACATACACAACCTGTCACCACAAATAATATATTTTCACCAAACATTTATGTATATATACTTTTCCAATTCAAATAAGAGATAAAAGGAAGCCACTTACTATAACTGGTCAATATCATCCATTATAGTAAGTGGCTCTCTTTTATCTCTTACATATTCTCCAGCACTTCCGTCAGCATCTGATTGATCACCTGCGGATTTGCCTTACCCTTTGTTTCCTTCATCACCTGTCCGACGAGGAAGCCTACAGCCTTCTTCTTTCCGGCCTTATAATCAGCCACCGACTGCGGATTATTCGCTACGACAGTCTCCACGATGCCCTTGATCGCATCGGAATCATTGTCCATCTTCAGACCATGCTCTTCGACATAGGCCGCCGGATCCACGTTTTCATCAAAGACATGCTCAAATACTTCCTTGGCCACGGAGCTGTTGATCTCGCCCTTCTCTGTCATCTCGATCAGTGCTGCCAGATGCTTCGGCGAGAAGGTAATCTTGTCCGCATCCATCTCTCTGTCCTTTAACAGGCGCATCGTCTCGCCCATCAGCCAGTTGGATACCTTCTTCGGATTATGGCATATCTCCGTTGTGGCCTCAAAGATATCGGCCAGCTTCTTCGTACCGGTCAGGATATCCGCATCGTACTCCGGCAGACCAAACTCACTGATATAGCGGGCCATCTTTTCCGTACGGAATTCCGGCTGTTTTGCTCTCGTCTCAGCGATCAGCTCGTCCGAAATGATCACCGGCACCAGATCCGGATCCGGGAAGTAGCGGTAATCCTGTGCATCCTCCTTGGAACGCATCGCATAGGAATATTCCTTCGTATCGTCCCAGCGTCTTGTTTCCTGTACGACAGCCTTTCCGGCCTCGATCAGGTCGATCTGGCGGGCTTTTTCACCCTCGATCGCACGGGCGATGGCTTTGAAGGAGTTTAAGTTTTTCATCTCGGTACGTGTACCGAACTCTTTTGCACCCACCTCACGGACAGACAGGTTGACGTCCGCACGCATGGAGCCCTCCTGCAGCTTGCAGTCGGAGGCACCCAGATACTGGATGATCAGACGCAGCTTGTCAAGGTAAGCGATAACCTCCTCGGCACTTCGCATATCCGGCTCGGAAACGATCTCGATCAGCGGCACGCCGCTTCGGTTAAAGTCTACCAGAGAGCAGTCTTCCCAGTCATCGTGGATCAGCTTACCGGCATCCTCCTCCATATGGATCTCGTGGATACCGACCGTCTTTTTGCCACCCTCCGGCGTTTCGATCTCGATACCGCCATCATGACAGATCGGCAGGTACAGCTGGGAGATCTGGTAGTTCTGCGGGTTATCCGGATAGAAATAGTTCTTGCGGTCAAATTTACAGTACTGGTTGATCTGGCAGTTGGTGGCCAGACCTACCGCCAGCGCCAGCTCTACGACACGCTTGTTTAATACCGGCAGAGATCCCGGCATACCGGTGCATACCGGGCAGGTATGAGTATTGGGTGCTCCGCCAAAGGCTGTGGAACAGCCACAGAAGATTTTTGTTCTTGTTGCCAGCTCGACATGGACCTCCAGGCCGATCACGGTTTCATACTGCTTGCTCATCTTACTCCACCCCTTTCATCATGTCCGGCATCGTACGTGTATGGCTCTGCTCAAAGGCAAAACCGGCGCGGATGATATTTTTCTCTTTGAAGCAGTCACCGATCAGCTGCAGACCGATCGGCAGACCCTTGCTGTCCATACCGCAGGGTACGGTCATACCCGGCAGACCGGCAAGGTTTACAGAGATCGTATAGATATCACCCAGATACATCTGGATCGGATCACTTAAGGATTCACCGAGCTTTGGCGCTGTGTACGGCGCTGCCGGTCCGAGGATCACATCGTATCTGGCAAAGGCATCATCAAAGGCTTTCTTGATCAGCGCCTTGGTACGCAGGGCTTTCAGATAGTAGGCATCGTAATAGCCTGAGCTTAATACGAAGCTGCCCAGCATGATACGCCGTTTTACCTCCGGGCCAAAGCCTTCGGAACGGCTCTTTTTATACATATTGTGAAGGCCCTCGTACTCTTCGGCACGATAGCCGTATTTTACACCGTCAAAGCGGGACAGGTTGGAGCTGGCCTCTGCGGAAGCGATGACATAGTATGCCGGGATCGCATATTCCACCAGACTTAAATCAAACTGCTCTACGATCGCACCCTTTTCTTCCAGCACCTTCGCAGCGTTTAAAATAGCTTCCTTAACCTCCGGATCCAGACCCTCACCCAGATAATCTCTCGGAATACCGATGCGCATACCCTTTACATCGTCCACCAGTGCTGAGGTAAAATCTGTCTCCCGCTCCACAGATGTGGAATCCTTCGGATCATGGGCGGAGATCACTTCGAGGATCGTGGCACAGTCGGTCACATCCTTTGCCACCGGTCCGATCTGGTCCAGAGAAGAACCGTAAGCGATCAGACCCCAGCGAGATACCGTGCCGTAGGTCGGCTTGATACCGGTCACGCCGCAGAAAGAGCTCGGCTGACGGATTGATCCGCCGGTATCGCTGCCCAGAGCATAGAAGGTTTCTCCTGCTGCCACAGCCGCACAGGAACCGCCGGAGGAACCGCCTGGTACATGCTCCGGATTCCACGGGTTTCTTGTCACACCATAGGCGGATGTCTCTGTCGTACTGCCCATGGCAAATTCGTCCATATTTGTCTTTCCGATGATGACCGCACCGGCGTCCTCAAGACGCTTTACGGCCTCTGCAGTAAAGGTCGGTACAAAATTGTACAGAATCCTGGAGCTGCAGGTTGTCAGCATTCCTTCGGTACACATATTGTCCTTGATGGCCACCGGTACGCCTGCCAGCGGGCCGGTCAGCTCACCGTTTTCTATCTTTTTATGGATCTCGGCGGCTTTTTTAAGTGCCCCCTCTTTATCTACGGTCACATACGCATGCACCGTATCCTCCACACGGTCGATCTGATCCAGTACGGCCTGTGTGGCTTCCACTGCTGTCAGCTCTTTTTCTCTGATCTTTCTGCCAATCTCTACGGCAGTGCACGATAATATTTCCATCTGTTTTGTCTCCTCCAATGCCAGTCTGCTCTTTTATTCCACCGTTTTCGGCACCTGATACTGTCCGTCGCGTTCTTCCGGTGCATTGGCCAGCATATTATCACGATCATCGCCGTTGGTCACCACATCCTCACGGAACACATTGTTCACCGGGAATACATGGGACATCGGCTCTACATCGGTTGTATCCAGCGCATTTAACTTGTCAATGTAGTCGAGCATACGGCCCATATCAGACTTTGCTGCTTCTTTTTCATCTGCAGACAGTTCCAGCTTTGCCAGAATGCCCACATACTCGATCGTCTCGTCACTGATCACATTTGCCATCTGTTTTGCTCCTTTTTTCTTACTGTCCGGACTGCAGCCTGCAAAATACACACGGCAGTCCTTTCCTTGCTTGTTTTATATGATAAACTGCCGCAAAGCAGTCTATGTACAGTTATTCTCCGCTCTGTTGTACCGGCACGGTAGCGTCGGCCGCCATCGGAGTAAACGTCACCTCCACATAGTCCGAACCAAACCGCTGGATCTCCAGCTCGGTTCCCTCTTCAAGGATCAACCCCACATACTGGGATTCGTCGGCATCGTATTCCGGATCTGACAGAGAAAGATAATTCGTCCTCTCGTCCGATTTCACATGTACACTGATCACCGATGTGCCACTGCCGTCATATGACATGGTATAACGACCCGGATCAATATCTACACCTACGGTATACACCTCTTCGTTTTCTTCCTCCGTCGGGAATGTCACGGTATCGCTGCCGCTTTCTCCATCCCATGCATGCATAGCATCTATCTGGGCATTATCGCTCATGCAGTTGACATCTCCGGCACGGTTCATATATACGACCGTGCCATCATACAGATTGACATTTTCCTCAAAGGAACCGGCGTCAATATAATAGCTGTCCGAAATATCATATTCGGCATTTTCAACATAGATGGATGCAGAATACTCTTTGTCCATATTGGTCAGCACATAAGTTCCCTCCGGAATGTCCACACCAACCAGATATTCTCCGTAGCCTGTCAGGCTGAAGTCCACAGAGGCTCCGTCTTCTGCCAGTGTTGGCAATTCTATATCTCCATCGTTGAGGATATCGGCGTATGACGATTCGCTGTATGTCGGCTCATAGCTGCTGCTGTGTCCGTCAAAAATCGCCTCAGCTATCCCGTCAACCGATCCCAAAAGCATACAGATCACCACGACCAGAATGGCGATTTTCTTTCCTTTGCCGGACTTTTTCCCCGCATCATAAGAAACCTTTGGCTTTTTAGGCTGTTCCCATGTGTTCTGCACTGGTGTCCGTGTGTCCTGCTGCCGTTTTTCTTCTCTGTGCGGGCGGGCAACATTTGGCTGGACAGATGCCTTGCCATTCAGTACTGTCTTTTCTTTTTTCGCACCGGTTGACCGTTCACCTTTACTTTTCAGAGATTTTTCATACCCAGTGTTGATCTCTCTGGCATTCAGATCATAATCGCTGCAGTTTTCGTTCAGATGATACCGGTTTTTCATCCGGGAATAATCCATACCGCATTCTGTACAGCGGCCATTTGCGATCTTACCGCCGCATAATTCACACGTTCCTGCCATGGTCCTCTCCTTTACTGTATACAGTTTTCCGTACCTCTCCAAAAGCTGTCCGAACCGTCTTTTTCTGCCGGACAGTGGCAGTCGCCCGCTTAAATCTCTATCTCACCGTCAAACACCGTCGTTGCCGGGCCGGTCATATAGACATCCTGACTGTCCTCATCCCACAAAATCGTCAGATCACCGCCACGCAGATGCACGGTGACTTCCCTGTCGGTATAGCCATTTAAGATGCAGGCCACGGCTACGGCACATGCCCCCGTGCCGCAGGCCCAGGTCTCGCCGGAGCCACGCTCCCAGACGCGCATCTGAACATTCTGGCGGTCAAGCACCTTGATAAATTCGGTATTTACACGATCCGGGAAACAGCTGTTATTTTCAAACTTCGGGCCGATCGTTTCCAGGGCAAAGCTGTCCACATCGTCCACGCAGACAACAGCGTGCGGATTTCCCATCGAAACAGCGGTCATATGGTACTCCACACCGTCTACCGTAATCGGTGCGTCAATCACCTTTTCGGTATCCGCGATCACTGGGATATTGGCTGCCACAAGCTCTGGTTTTCCCATATTGACCCGTACCAGCTGTACCTTATTGTCATCACCAACGGTAAGCTTGAGCTTCTTGATGCCGCTCTTTGTCGCTACGGCGATCTCCTTTTTATCGACAATGCCGTAATCGTAGACATATTTGGCTACGCAGCGGATGCCATTGCCACACATCGCGCCCTGGGAACCGTCCGCATTGTACATATCCATCTCACAGTCAGCGACATCGGACGGCCTGATCAGAATCAGTCCGTCGGAACCGATGCCAAAGTGGCGGTCACTGACAAACTTTGCCACGCTGCAGGGATCCTTCACCGTTTCCCTGAAGCAGTTGACATACACATAATCGTTGCCAATACCATGCATCTTTGTGAATTTCATATCGTTTACCTCTTCTTATTTCCCATACCCTCCGTCTGTACCGTACTCTGGCTTTCCAGCCATCCGCTGTGTTTTCCCATGGCACGTACATGGATGTATGTATTTTACGTATCGGACTGCATGATACGAATCAGCATCTGGGCTGTCTCGACCATGGAGTTACCACTGTCCATACTGCTCTTTTGCACATAGCGATGTGCTTCCTCTTCTGTCATATGGTTGTTTTCCATCAGGATCTGCTTGGCCTTCTCGATCCATTCCCGCCCCTCCTCGTTGCGCTTTCGGGGGATCTGTCGGCGTTTTCTCTTAGCTCTTGCCAGCTTCTCTTCTACAAAGGATACGCAACGCAAAAGTTCCTGCACCTTCAAAGGCATGGAAAGTGCCAGCACACCATCCTCATCACGGCCGCTTAAAAACTTTGCTGATGCGACCAGGACAAGCTCAAATTCCTTTGGCATTTCTGCCCGGAGATGATGGTAGACCATGTCCGGAAATTTATAACCGGATATCACGATACCGTCATTCATGCCATCCATGCACTCCAGCACCTGGCTGCCGCTGGTACAGATATAATTGACGGAAAACCCATGACGTACAAGCAGATTTTTTATATTTTTCGCATCCTCCTGCCGGGGAAATGCTACGATAATATTACCCACTCCTGCGCCTCCAATCCAGGTTTCCTGTTTCATCTGCCATGTCCCTGGCAGATGAACCGCAACAATCTATGTTCTGGTTTCAGCGCTTTGTCAGCAATTGTACAGATAGTGATCGATCTCCCACTGGCTGACCTGTCTGCAATATTCATTCCATTCTTTTTTCTTGGCTTTCAGATAACATTTGCCATATTCCTCGCCCAGCACTTCCATCACAAATGGATCTGCCTCCATGGCCTTGATTGCCTCGCCCATATTAACCGGCAATCTGTCGATTTCCTGTTCTTCGGCTTCAGCTGCATTCAGCTTATACAGATTGCCTGTAACTTCCGGCGGTGGAAGGATCTTATTCCTGATACCGTCCAGACCGGCTGCCAGACACAGAGCCAGCGCAATATACGGGTTGGCTGACGGATCCGGGCTTCGAAGCTCGATCCTTGTATTTCCCTTGCTTGCCGGAATTCGGATCAACGGGCTTCTGTTCTGCACGGACCAGGACAGATAGACCGGAGCCTCATAGCCGGGAATCAGTCTCTTATAAGAGTTGATCGTCGGATTTAACAGTAATGTCATACCTTTGATATGTTTTAACAGACCACCCATAAAATAGTAGGCTTCCTGACTTAATCTGTGCGGATCTTCCATATCGGTGAAAATATTGACACCGTCTTTTCTGAGCGACATATTCAGGTGCATACCTGAGCCGTCGATCCCGTCGATCGGTTTTGGCATAAAGGTGGCATGCATACCGTGACGTTTGGCGATCGTGCGGATAGCCAGCTTGTAGGTCATCAGACTGTCGGCGATCGTCAGGGCCTCGCCGTATTTGAAATCGATCTCATGCTGTCCCGGGGCGGCTTCATGGTGGGTTGCCTCCACTTCATAGCCCATCTCTTCGAGCGTCAGCACCATATCACGGCGGAAATTTTCGCCAGTATCCATCGGCCCTACATCAAAATAGCCTGCCTTCTCATAGGTACGGACCTCGACTTCTCCATGCTCATCTGTCTCAAACAGGAAAAATTCCAGCTCCGGACCTACGTCGAAGGTATACCCCATAGAGCCAGCCTCCTGGCAGACTTTCCTCAATATATAACGGGAATCTCCGCCAAAGGGAGTTTCATCGGCTTTGTATACGTCACACAGGAAACGGGCGACTTTACCGGACTGGGGTCTCCACGGAAAAACAGTGAATGTGTCAAGATCCGGATACAGGTACATATCGGACTCGTCCACCCGGACAAAGCCCTGTACGCTGGATCCGTCAAACATGCATTCGTTGTTCATGGCGCGCTCTAACTGTGGTACGGTGATTGCTATATTTTTCAGATTTCCATACATATCGGTAAACTGAAGGCGGATGAATTCTACGTCTTCTTCTTCTACCATGTTGAAAATATCTTCTTTGGTGTATTTTCCCATAATGTTTTCCTCCTCGGGGCGTGGTTTGTGCCGGAAAAAGGCAAAATGTATCCCTATTTTATTTATGATAACAGTGGGGATTTTATTTGTCAACGAAAGAGAGCGGCACTTGAAAAAGTGAAGTTTGGTGGCAATGGGGGCGCTCGAAAACAGACTGTCCGGACGGGAATCTGGTGTGTGTATCCTGCGAAAAAAACTGCGGACAACGGTTGATGGAGCTAACTGTCAACTTCAACTAATGCGCTCGCTAAAGCAGGCTCGCGCATAAGTTTACGTAGACAGTGGATCTCCCTCAACCTAAAACCATCCGCTGAAAAGTTTTTTTCGCAGGATACACACACCAGATTCCCGTCCGGACAGCCTGTTTTCTCGCTTACGGCGTTGAGGTACGGAAGGTATGGTGGGGAATTCAGGTTTTTACTGTTTTCCTTCGGCTGCGCTGTAGGCCATGGCGTAGAACATTTCCTGGGAGTCGAGTTTGACTTCCTGGAGGTTACGATCCACATAGGTTCCTTTGGCGGTCAGCTGTTTTCCTTTTTCGTCGTCTTTCATCATGATAGTGAACATTTCGTCCAGACGGGTTCTGAGGGCCGGATCCAGTACAGGGGCGGCTACTTCTACGCGGCGGACGGTGTTTCGGGTCATGAAATCGGCGGAGGCGATATAGACTTTCTCACGGTCACCGGTGCCGAAGCGGTAGATGCGGGAATGTTCGAGGAATCTGCCAACAATGCTGATCACGGTGATATTTTCCGTGTATCCTTTGATACCCGGAAGCAGACAGCAGATGCCGCGGACGATCATCTCGATCTTTACACCGGCCTGCGACGCTTCTACCAGCTTTTCTATAATCACTTTATCCGTCAGGGAATTGATCTTGATCCCTATGTAGGCTTCTTCTCCGGCTGTGGCGTGCCGGATTTCTTCATTGATCATGTCCAGCGCTTTGTTCTGGAGGCATTTCGGGGCTACCAAAAGCAGGTTGCTTTCCTCCACGGTTTCTCCCTTTAACAGGCAGGCAAAGACCTGTGCGGCCTCTTTTCCAATCTCCTGATTTGCCGTGATCAGGGAAAGATCTGTGTACAATGTTGCTGTTTTTTCATTATAATTACCGGTACCGATCTGAGTGATATACTGCAGACCGTTTTCTGTCTTTCTGGTGATCAGACAGAGCTTGGAATGTACTTTGTAACCGCTCAGACCATAGATCACATGACAGCCGGCTTCCTCAAGCTTCCGGGAGTATTCGATATTGCTCTCCTCATCGAAACGGGCACGGAGCTCCACCAGTACGGTGACATCCTTGCCGTTTTCGGCGGCTTCTACCATGGCATCTACGATCTTGCTCTTATCAGCCAGACGGTACAGGGTCATTTTGATGGAAACGACCGTATCATCCGCGGCGGCCTCGTAGAGCAGATTGGTGAAGCTTTTGATATTTTCAAAGGGATAGGATAACAGCACATCCTTCGCCTCGATCTGCGGGATCAGCAGTGCCTTATCCTTCAGTGCAGCGCTCATGCGCGGGGAACGCTTCTTATAAAAGAGCTTATCCTGTCCATGCAGGCGCAGATAATTCTGGATACTAAACACAAAGGACATATCCAGCGGCACGCCCGTCAGGAATACATGGTTTTTTCCCACATGGACGGCCTTGCACAGGAAAGCCACGAGCTTTTTATCCAGAACCCGGGAAATCTCCATGCGCACCGGATTCATCCGTTTTCTCTGCCGGATCAGATTTTCCATGGCCGAACGGTAATCGAGATCCTCGTCATAGATCGTCTCCGTATCAATATCCGCATTTCTGGTGACACGAAGCAGCGCTTTTTCTTTGATCACATATTTCGTAAATAATTTTGGCAGAAAATGCAGGATAATCTCCTCGGACAGCATAAACGTACCCGGCCGGGTCGGGATTTCGATCAGGCGTTTAAATACGTTGTTGCTGCAGGGAATGATGGCGGTTCTGTTTTTACCGCCTTTGGTGGACAAAAGCGCCACGGCATAGATATCCTTATTTTTCAGAAACGGAAACGGCTGCTGTTTGCTCACGATATTGGCCGACAGATACGGGGCAATCTCGCTGTCAAAGTAGGCTTCCAGAAGCTTTCCCTCTTCGTCAGACAGCCTGTTAAAATTGATCAGGCGGATGCCTTTTGGTTCAAGCTCGCCCATCAGCTGTTCGTAAATCCGCTCTTTTTTCAGATCCAGCTCCCTTGTGGCCTTTAAGATGGCTTTGACCTGTTCTTCACTGGTCATGTGGTCTTATTCTCATAAATAACTTCATCGGCATCCATCTGATCCATCAGAGTACCTACACGTACCATATAAAATTCATCCAGATTTGACTGATAAATAGAGGCAAAGGTAAGACGCTCAGCCAGTGGCACTCTCGGATTGCCGGCCTCATTCAACACTCTTTCGTTAAATTTCAGCCAGGAAAGCTCCCGGTTCATCATATATGGCTTTTCATTTTTTACGGTTGTTTTTTTCATCTCGTCTGTCCCCTCTGTAAACGTTTCGTCTACCTTCATCCGCTCCAGACGATCGATCAGCCACTGCACTATGCGATTACGAAACACGAATCTATCCTCCAAAGCCTGTTATTTTTGCATGTCGTCTCATTATATGAAAGGTTTACAAAATCCAGACCATACTCCCGTAAAATATTTGTAAAAAAGTGAAGGATAGAAAGGGAGGCGCTCAAAAACAGGCTGGCCGGGTATCGGTCTGCTCACGCAAAAGCTTTCTGGGTGCGGTTTTAGTTTCAGAAAGATCCACCATCTACGGAAACTTATGCGCGAGCCCGCTTTAGCGAGCGCATTAGTTGGAGTTGATGGTTAGCTTTCTGAAGCGTTGCACCAGCTTTTGCGTGAGCAGACCGATACCCGGCACCTGCAACGGCGGGGTTCGTCCGTCCCACACAATCTATATTTTTATCGTAAGAACATCCTGATCAGCATATCATAAATCTTGGTATACGGCTGATACCGCATCGGCAGATCAATAAACGTCTTCTTATCCACAATGCTCTTCTTATGCGAAAACGTATCAAATCCCGCCTTACCATGATAACTGCCCATACCACTGGCCCCAACACCACCAAACGGCAGATTGGACGTCGCCAGATGGATCACCGCATCATTGATGCATCCGCCGCCAAACTGCACCTTGGATGTAAACCGGCGGATCTGGTTTCTGTCGGAAGAAAAATAATACGCTGCCAGCGGATGCGGCTTTTCGTTTAGAAGTTTTATCAGATCTTCGAGCGAATGATACGTCAGCACCGGCAGTACCGGCCCGAAGATTTCCTCCTGCATCACCGCATCGTCCCAGGTCACACCGTCCAGCACCGTCGGCGCGATACGCAGTTCTTTTTCCCTCACTTCGCCGCCACAATACAGCTTATTCTCATCGATCAGCCCGCAGATCCGGTCAAAATGCTTTTTATTGATGATCTTACCATAATCCGGATTGGTCAGCGGATGCTCACCAAACTGGCGGATGATCTCCCGCTTCAGGTGCACCAGCAGATCCTCCCGTACACTCTCCTGACAGTAGATATAATCCGGCGCCACACAGGTCTGTCCGCAGTTTAAGAACTTGGCAAACACGATCCGGCGTGCGGCCAGCCGGATATTGGCCGAAGCGTCGACCACACACGGACTCTTGCCGCCAAGCTCTAAAGATACCGGTGTCAGATGTTCGGCGCTCTTTCTGAGCACTTCCTTTCCTACAGTCTGACTGCCCGTAAAGAAAATATAGTCAAATTTCTGTTCCAGCAGACAGGCATTCTCCTCACGGCCACCGTCCACTACGGAAACATACTCCGGCTTAAAGCAGAATGCCAGAAGCTTTTTGATCACTGCCGTTGTTGCCGGGGAATAAGCGCTGGGCTTTACCACGCACGTATTGCCCGCTGCGATCGCATCCACAAGCGGCTCGATCGTCAACAGGAACGGATAATTCCACGGACTCATGATCAGCACCGTGCCGTAGGGCGATGGCTTGATAAAGCTGCGGGATACATACTGGGCCAGCGGCGTCGGCTTTCTCTTTTCTGCCGCATACAGATAGATATGCTTCACCATATGGGTGATCTCCGACAGCGTAAGGCCAATCTCGCACATATAGCTTTCCTGACGGCTCTTTCCCAGATCGGTTTTTAACGCGGCACAGATCTCATCCTCGTAGATTTTGATCGCCCGGTACAGACGGCGCAGTCTGCGCATCCGCTGGTTCACCGGCAGGGTCGCTCCCGATGCAAAAAAGGTGCGCTGTCTGTCAAGGATCTGCTGTATTTCTTCTTTACGCATGGGCTTCATCCTCCATTACCATATAATAAAACTCTTCGAGCTGCTTTGCGGTCATCAGATCCGGCACCGGATAGAGCGGATTGGCCTCCTTTTCCGCCTGACGGGCCAGATACGGAATATCTTCCTTCTTTATACCGGAAATCGTATCGCCGATGCCCAGATCCCGCTTCATCTGCCGGACGGCTTCGATAAACTTCACAGCGCCCTCTTCATCGCTTTCCCGCCAGTCCGAGAGCCCCACGGCAACCGCCAGCGCATGCAGCGGCCGGAATGCCGATGGGCCATACGCCTCCAGCACAAAGGGCAGAAGCACGGCATTGGCCAGACCGTGCGGTGTATTATACTTTCCGCCGAGCGAATGGGCTACCGCATGGACATAGCCGACGTAGGAACGGGTAAACGCATTGCCTGCCAGATAGGCGGCTCTTAACATCTGCCGTCTGGCTCGCATATTGCTGCCATCGTGGTAAGCGTCGCGGATATTCGCAAAGATCAGGCGCACGGCGTTCACCGCATCCTGTCTCGTTTCCTTTGTTGTGGAACGACCGATATACGCCTCCACCGCATGGGTCAGGGCGTCCATACCGGTGGTTGCCGTCAGAGACGGCGGCAGGGAGCGGGTAACCTCCGGATCGAGCACGGCATAGCGGGGGATCAGCGGAAAATCGTTGATCGGGTATTTATGTCTCGTCTTTGCATCAACAATTACGGCGGCCAGTGTCGTTTCACTGCCCGTACCGGCGGTCGTCGGCACAGCGATCAGAAGCGGCAGGGGCTTTAACACCTTTAAGATACCCTCCATTTTATCCAGAGATTTTCCCGGCCGGGCCACACGGGCGCCGATGGCCTTAGCACAGTCGATCGAGGAGCCGCCGCCAAAGCCGATCAGAACCTCACACTTTTCGGCATGGTACAGCTGCAGGGCTTCCTCCACATTGTCGGTCGTCGGATTGGCAACCGTCTTATCATATACAATACAGCGGATCTGCTTTTCCTTCAACAGCTCTTCCAGATGGCCGGTCAGACCGCAGCCCCGGATCATCGCATCCGTCACCAACATCACACAGCTGATCCCTTCTGTGACCAGCAGACGGGCCAGCTCCTCCACGTTGCCAAGGATCTCCGGTTTCCGGTACGGCAGCACCGGCAGCGCCATATGAAAAGCCTGCTGGTAGGTACGGCAGTACATCTTTTTTATCATATTCATGTAGTTTTCCTCATTTTCTATTGATTCTCAAACAGTTTGATTATAGGAAGTTTCAATTTTCATGTCAACAACCGATGGCTCTGTTTTTCACTTTGTCCCTGTTTATCTTCTCAATCCATCTGTTTTATGGTATTCTGAAAAGGAATATACGTTATTGGAGGGCATCTGGATGGATAACCAGCCTTTTTCCTTTACTGAGGGTCTTTCCCCGATCTACTTTACCCATGCTCTGAAGCGACAGCATTATATTCTGATCGTTTATTATATACTTTATGCTCTGTTTGTTCTCTGGCTCGGACAGCCACAGCTGCTCGGTGCAGCCTTCTGCTTCTGCATCCTGTCGCTTGGCGGTATTCTGCTGCTGCAAAACGATATGGGAAGCCGCTGGCAGGAATATATCTATGCCGCGCTCACCGTCGCCTGGCAGATCTACAGTCTATACAAATTCGGCTGGAACTGCGGTGCCAGTAACTTTATTGTACCGGTACTGATCATCCTTGTCTTTTCGCTCCAGTCCTCGATGCTCTCCAAGACGATCTTTTCCATCGGTCTTGTGGTCTTCCGTCTGGGCATTTTCTTTTACTGCCAGACGTATACGCCAGTACTGGTACTGGACAAGCTGCCGCTGATGGTTCTGCAGGTTTTAAATACCCTGCTGGTATTTACCGGCATTTTATCGATCTGCTTCACCTTCAGCGCCAATATCCAGAAAACGGAACGGCATCTGATGCTTTACAATATAGAGCTTCGCAAGCAGGTAGCCACTGATCCGCTGACCACATTGTTTAACCGCCGGCGGCTCCTTGAAATCATGGAAAATCACAAGCTGGTAACGCCAAAGGAGCAGTTCAGCATCGCCATCGGGGATATCGATTCCTTCAAATCGATCAACGACACCTACGGACACAACTGCGGTGACGCTGTACTCAAGGCACTCGCCTCCTTGTTTATGGAAAAAATGATGGGACACGGTCATGTCTGCCGCTGGGGCGGTGAAGAGTTTCTCTTCTTTTTTCCGGGTATGAATCTGGATCAGGCCGCCGCCATCATGGAGGATCTGCGGCAGGCAATCCTGCGTCTGACTGTCTCCTACGAGACAGAAACCTTAAAGGTCACAATGACCTTCGGTGTGGAGGAATACGATTTCCACTCTCCGATCCAGGAGCTGGTGCAGCAGGCTGATGCCAAGCTGTACTATGGTAAAACCCATGGAAAGAACCAGGTTGTTATCTGATACCCTTTATGAAATTTTTCAGTAAAAACGACGTAACTTTACAGTAAAGTTGCAACTAACCACTTTATTTATCTTCCGAATATGCTATACTATTCGGTAAAAATCACCTGCTTTACCTTCTTGCACATCCAGGCAGCAAATGCCCGGATATGTAAGCGCAGCAGCAAAATTTACTATATATAAAGGAGAATTATTTTGGACACGTCGGCTATACTACAGGCCATCATTTTAGTTATTTTACTCGCCGGTTCCGCTTTCTTTTCATCGGCAGAAACAGCGCTCACCACGGTAAACCGCATACAGATACAGCTGCTTGCGGATGACGGAAATAAAAGAGCAAAGAAGGTCATAAAGATCCTGGATCATTCCTCCAATATGCTTTCGGCCATTTTGATCGGCAATAACATTGTCAATATTTCCGCCTCCTCGCTGGCCACGACCCTGACGATCTCCGTATTCGGCAATACCTATGTTGGTCTGGCCACCGGTATACTGACGCTTCTGGTTCTTGTTTTCGGTGAGATCACGCCAAAGTCACTGGCTTCGATCTTTGCCATGCAGCTGTCGCTGGCCTACTCCGGCATCATCTGGCCACTAATGAAGCTTCTGACCCCGGTGATCTTCATTGTCGAAGGCATCCGCACCGGTCTGCTAAAGCTTCTGGGCGTTGACCCCAATGCGAAAGGCAACCGCATTACAGAGGACGAGCTGAAAACGCTGGTCGACGTCGGCCGCGAAGAGGGCGCCATCGAAAACGACGAGTTCGAGATGATTACCAACGTATTCAGTCTGGATGATTCTCTGGCCAAGGATATCATGATCCCCCGTATCGATATGTCGTTTCTCCATGTGGACGCCAGCTACGAAGAGGTGCTTGACCTGTACCGCGAGACAAGCTACACCCGTTTCCCGATCTACAGCGATACCCGGGATACCGTCATCGGTACGATCAATGTCAAAGACCTGCTGCTCTATTCCAAGGATGAGCCATTCCATATCCGCAAGATCCTGCGGGAGCCACATTTTACCTTTGAACATAAAGAGGTCGGCACGCTTTTGATGGAAATGCAGGAGGGCGGCATCAGTCTGGTGATCGTTCTCGACGAATACGGTTCCACCTCCGGTATGATCACGATGGAGGATATTCTGGAAGAAATTGTCGGAGAGATCCGCGATGAGTACGACAAGGACGAAACCGATGCGATCATCGAGTTAAAGCCCGGCAGGGAGTATCTGATCGACGGTTCCACCAACCTGACCGACGTCAACGATACCTTAAAGATCGACCTCGAATCCGAGGAATACGATTCGATCGGCGGCTATATCATCGAAAAGCTCGACCGTCTGCCAAAGAGCGGCGAAACGATCCTGCTGGACAATGGGATCAAGCTCATCACTGAGCTGGTGCGCAGAAACCGTATTGAAAAGGTACATGTCTTCATTCCTGAAGAGCTTGCAGACGATTCCGAAAAATAAAAGAAACCTCCATATACCGGGCAACATCCACGGAACGCACCATACCGAGCTTCTTTTGGAGTATAAGCACGGCCTCCAAATAATCTTCTCCGGCAGTATGAAGTTTCATAGGCAGCTCCTTTCGCCATCAAGCAAGACTCCAGCCAGCCGCACTCTTTCGGATATTGACAAAATCCTGATAGATACCGGGCTGTTTCAAAAGTTCCTCATGGGTTCCTTGCTGTGCAATCTGTCCGTTGTCTATAACTAAAATCTGATCGGCGTTCTGGATGGTATTTAGACGGTGAGCAATTACAAGCAGGGTCTTTCCCTTCACCAATTCGAAAATGGCCTCCTGAATATAGCTTTCATTATCCGTATCAACACTCGCGGTAGCTTCGTCCAAAATGACGATAGGCGCATCTTTTAGGATACAGCGGGCAATCGAAATACGCTGCTTTTCGCCACCAGAGAGTGTCGCACCGCCTTCGCCAACCACCGTCTGGAACCCATCAGGCAGAGCCATAATGAAATCATAGCAGCGGGCTTTTCTGGCAGCCTCATAGACTTCTTCCGTGCATCCGGCTTTCCCATGCTGATATTGTTGTAAATGGTGTCCTGAAACAGATACACGCGCTGGAATACCATGCTGATCTGATCCATCAATTCCGACAGAGCTACATTGCGAATATCCACACCCCTTATCGTCACATTGCCGGATTTTACATCCCAAAGCCGCGCCAGCAAGTTTGCAATGGTGGACTTACCGCTACCGGACGGTCCAACCAGCGCTGTCATAGAATTTTTCTTCATGGCAAAGTTGATATGGTGCAGAACCTCTTCGTCCTGATAAGCAAATGTAACATCGTTGAACTGGACTTCTGGCTGTCCCGGCTGTGCCTGAACCGGAATATGCTGCTTGCCGTTGTCAGAAAGTTCCGGTTCATCCAATACCGCTTCAATACGGTCAAGGGCAGCGTTCATAACGGTCAGTCTGGATGCTTCTCCATAGAGAGCCTTCAACGGGCCAAAAAGATCAAATACAAACAGCAGAACCCCCAACACATAAGCCAAAGAAAGCGCACTGCTCTGTTCCAACACAATAGGAGCATCTTTTAAGATTGCCCTTGCCAGAGAAATACGCTGGCGCTGACCGCCGGAGAGCATTTTTCCTGCATCACCAGCCATCGAATGAATACCCTGCGGAAGTTTCTCAAGGAACTCCATACACTGAGCTTTCTTTGCGGCCTCCACCACTTCTTCATCCGTTGCGTTCAGCCGACCAAGCCAAATGTTTTCGAGCAGAGAGGTGTTGAACAGGTATTGATCCTGTGCCACATAGGAGACACGGCTGTTGAGTGCTTCAAGGCTCATATCGCATAGTTTCTGCCCACCGATGGAAATACTGCCTTTCTGTGGGTCATAATAGTGAATCAGCTGTTTTGCCAATGTACTCTTGCCGGAGCCAGATTCACCAACAAGGGCTGTTTTCTGTCCAGCCTTTGCCGTAAAGGAAATGTCATGGAGAACTTCATCCGGGGTTACAACAGGCTTTCCATCCGGGCCGGGCTGTGTGGTCTGATAAGCGAAAGAAACATGGTCATAAGTAATGGTGTCATCTTTCCCGTGGAACGCATCCTCTGTCTGCTGAAGCTCCGGTGCATCCAGCACCTGTTCCAATGCTGAAATTTTATAGTTGAGCTGGGGCATGGTAGGCAGGAAACCGAGAGATTTCAGCAGTGGCATACCGATACTTAAAGAAAGACACAGTACCAAAATCAAATTAGGCAGAGTTGACCAGCCAGAGAGAACGAACCATGCGCCCACAGGCAAAGTCAGAATAATGGTGCACGGAAGCAGACTGCTGTAAATTGCCATCCACGGCCACGCCGCCTTATACCACGCCAGCGTATAGTCCCGATAATCTGATACATCTTTGCGGAACCGCTCATAGGAATCTGCGTCCTTATTGAATACCTTGACAACTTCCATACCGTTAATGTACTCAATAATGGTATTGTTCATCTTTTGTCCAGCCATATAGTAAGGCCCCATTTTCTTCATGCCGACGGAATACATCGTCATCATGGCAATCAGACTAATCGGAATGGATGCCAGCGACAGAAGCGCCAGTTTCCAATCCACAAAGAACATTGCCACATAAACCGCAATAGGGATCATCAGGTTTGCAATTCCCTCCGGCAAGTGCGCCTTTAGCTTTTTTCGCAGCTTGTTCAGCGTTTTTGTCCGGTGGCGTTGTACAGCACTCCGGGACATTCCCATGATAGTTCCGGGCCTCATTTCGCAGTACCGCTTTGCAGAACGCATCGAATCGGTACTGTTCACCATCGTTGCGAGGGATAGCTTCCATCTTCTCACCCCCTTTCCGTGGGGATGTCGGGTGGATTTTTCCCTTTCCGCTAATATGACACCTGAAACACCCGCTTCTGCCCGCTTTTCTGAAAATTTCCAAAAATATTTTTTTGAACGTGCAGATTTTCAGGCGGCAACAGAAAAGCCCAGCAGACCGAAAACGGCCAACTGGGCAGAATGACAGTATTAAACGCGCAGTAGCTACATTGTATAGTACATAGTAAAAGCCCTGCTGACCCTGTGCGGGAGCAAGGCTTTTTTTGATGATTCAAAGTTGAGTGGCCGATAGAATATCAGGCGCATAGTGGCATCCTTCTAGTGGCCGCCATACGGACGATGAAACGCGCTGATAAGCAAAAAGAACCGGCGGCCCTGATTTTCTCAAACACCGCCGGTTAAAAACGGGCGCACAAAATCGCCTGCTCAAACCAACGGCTTTTTTATTTCCCCTTAGTCGGGGCAGGTTCCTGTACGATGTAAGTATTCTTTTTTATCGTCTATTCCACTATTGCTTTTCTGAAATTTGGAGATATTCTGTAGTGTCTCTTTCTTGCTAATTTCAGATTGCCTTTTACTATCCCAAAAATTCTTGTGTTTCTTTTTAGATTTACTTGTTGGAGGTAGTTTTTGTTCTTGAAGCCCTACGCTTTTATATCCTTTCATAAATGTCCTTTCATCTAAATTAAATCTTTCATATCCAATTTTGTGAAAAAGCTGGTGGTCTTTTTGACAAGACCGCCAGCTTTTAACCAGTTACCTTACACAGCTTGCTTAGTTTTGTTTGTTCTCTTCCATGTGATGGTGGCAGCTTTTGCAACTGCTGCATCCGCAGCCGCATGAACTGCATACGCCTTTTTTGTGATCTTTATAAATGCTCCGACCTGCGGCTATCACAAGGATGAGAACAATTGCACTTACTACTATGTTTGCCATATTAAACCAAATACTCTCGATGTGCGCAAGCTCAGACGTGCTTAGAGAAAGACCTGCCATAATCTCCTTGTCCCGTTCAAAAACTTTAACCGAGAACCAGCGGAGATTCTTCTCATCAATTTTGTCCTGCAAAATGTCTGAAATGTTGTGTAATGCACTTTCAACAGCATCTGAAAATCTGTGCTTTGCCACAGCTGGAACCTTTGCCTGTGCCAACGCAACGGCCTGTTTTGCAGCAGCTTCAATACCATCGCCTTTCAATGCAGATATTTCCACGATTTTGCAGCCAAGCATCTCGCCAAGTTTTTTCGTATCAATGTGATCGCCATTCTTTTTGATAATGTCCATCATATTCAATGCAGAATGGCAAAAATTGAGGACTGTCCAGGCTTTGAAACCTTTGGTGCAGATATAAAAGCCGAACGAAGAAACGGAGGCGGCGCATGGCAAACCTGACAGTTTACGCACATTCCCACAACACCTACTAGGGCGAAATTTGTTTCTCCTATAGAAATAGAAACCCTTTCATGTTAAAATCAAAATACATACTCTGAGGAGGTTGAAGCACATGGACGAAAATAATTCCATCCAGCTTTTTGAAGATAGAAAAATACGTACCGCATGGGACGAAGAACAGGAAGAATGGTATTTCTCTGTTCAAGACGTCATTGCAGTTTTGACGAATAGTTCCGATCCGAAACAGTACATAAAGAAAATGCGTACTCGTGATCCAGAACTGTCTGCCAACTGGGGTACAATTTGTACCCCAGTTCAAATGCCAGCCGCAGATGGTAAAATGAGAAAAATCCAAGCAGCCAATACTGAAGGATTGTTAAGAATTATCCAATCAATTCCTTCTCCAAAGGCAGAACCTTTTAAGCGTTGGTTGGCCCAGGTCGGCCGTGAACGCATTGAAGAAACGATTGATCCGGAACAGGCAATCGACCGCGCATTAGAGACTTACCAGAAAAAAGGGTATGATACAGACTGGATTCATCAGCGGCTCCTTTCTATCCGTGTTCGTAACGAGCTTACCGCCGAATGGCAAGAGCGAGGCGTACAGCAAGGCAAAGAATATGCCATTCTCACCGATGCGATCACGAAAGCATGGTCTGGCATGACTACTCGACAATATAAGAAACTGAAAGGTCTGAAAAAAGAAAATCTTCGTGATAATATGAGTACGATGGAAATTGTACTGAATATGCTGGCAGAGGCAACAACCACAGAATTGTCAAAAGCACATCAGCCGGAAGGGTTTTCTGAAAGTCAAAAGATTGCCCGTCGTGGTGGCAGCTATGCCGGGCAGGTTCGACAGGATATCGAAAAGGATACCGGGCGGTCAGTCATAACATCACAGAACGCTGCACAGCTTAATACCGTAGTCGTTGACATGATAGAAAGTGTAGCGGAAACGGAAAAGCCTGATAATGACGAAAATAAATAAAACAATTTGATACTACCTCACTGGAGCTTTCTTTTATATGCTAAGGCAATAAAAAGGTGCACGGCACAGCCTTTAAAACTGCGTCGTGCATCTTTTTGTATCTTACTATGTGAAGAAGTTTTTACTCTCCATTATCCTCCGCATTGCTTTCCGTGCCGGTTCTTTTTTCCAACGCATCGATCTGTTTCTGATAGCGTTTCAGGCAGGTATCCCAGTTATCATAGCCGTCTTCCCCGCGGTGATCCTTCAGATCGTAGGTGTCCTTCAGATATTTCCCCAGATACGCCGTTACCTTCTGCGCACCATACAGGTTCAGATGATCTCCCTTATCCTTGGTATCTGTCTCCCAATCGATACCGATCTCTTCCTGTTCCAGATTCAGATCCACAAAGGACAGATCCCTTTTTTCCGCCAGATCCGCGATCGTGTTATGTTTTTTCATATCCCAGTTCTTACTGCTGGGCGTACTTAACAGCATAAAGCGGATGCCGTGATCCTTGCAGACCTGCCGGATCGCATCAATGTAGCTGACGTTTTTCTCCGGAATCGCCTTGAAATCCTTGTCCGCCTTCATATAGTCCTTATACCTGCTTTTGGACGCTGCCTGCACCTCGGTATTCAGCCGGAAGCCCTTCAGATCGCTCGTCCAGCTGAAATCCTTTTTCTGGAACAGCTCCTTTGGCTTAAACCATTTCCAGCGGTCATGATAGGTAAATACGGAAAGAAATTCTCCCGCCTTGTTATACGCTACCTCTCCGATCGAAAATTTCCGGAAGGTCGCGTTGGTTTCCAGCACCACCAGATCCGGCTTCTGGTTTTGCAGCGCTGTCTTTAAGAGCGCCAGCGTATCAAACAGCCGCTGACCACCGGTACTGCAATCGTATGAGGTGATCCCCTGCTCCTCCCACAGCTGCATCGGGGAGATCGTCGCATACACCTCACTGTCCCCGAGAAATAAGACATCCACGGTATCCGCAGGCTCGGCTATGATGCCCTTGGCATCCCGGTATAAAAAGCCCGACTTTTCGCCGTTGCCCTTGGGCATCAGCACAAAGGAGACCAGAAGCAGCAACAGCAGAAGTCCTCCGGTAAAGAGAATGCCGCGTAATATATGTCGTACTGTTTTCACTTGTTTCCTCCTGTCAGAATCCGGCATAAATAGGGTCGATCGGCAGATAACCATTACCGTAGGCACCAAAAATCACCAGATACAAAATCGCGCCGTACAGGATCGTCCAGCGTAAGGGGGCCGGCATTTTCGCCAGCGCTTCCCGGATACGGATGCCTCTTTCCTGCAAAATACTGACAACCAGCACCAGAAGAAGCGTCACCGCCAGGATCAGGAAATCATGCTTGTCCAGCCCCAGAGAAAACAGCGTGCCGTCCCTGAAGGAAGCAAGCGAAAAGCTGCCAAACATCGTTTTCAGCATGGTAAGTCCCTGCGTGAGCGTCGCCGCCCTAAAGATCATCTCGCCCATACAGACAAGAAGCGCTGTCCGAAGCATCCGAAAGCCCGCATACAGTCCCTTTTCCCGGTCAATATGGCATTTTCCCAGAAATCCTGCCGCCACCGGTTCGCTGTAATTGCCCAGCACGATCATCAGGAAATGGAACATACCAAACCCGATATAATTCCAGCCCGCACCGTGCCACAGACCATTTAACGACCAGACACAGAACAGAGCCACCGTACCGGCCAGCAGCGGCCCGTAGTAATTGCCCAGCCGCTTTCTGCTTTTCTGGGTCAGCTTTTTCATCGGCCCGGCCATTGATACCGGATAAAAGATATAGTCCTTAAACCATGTACCCAGCGTAATATGCCACCGGCGCCAGAATTCGGAAATCGACCTGGAAAAGAAAGGCCGGGTAAAATTCTCAGCCAGCGGGATATGAAAGATCTGCGCAGTACCGAGGATCACATCCATCGTACCGGAAAACTCCATATATTCCTGACACGTAAAGGCCAGCATGGCTATAAACATCATGCCGCCGTCGTAAGCCGTACCGCTGTCATACAGACTCTGCACCAGCGGATTTAAGCGGTCGGCGATCACCATCTTTTTGATCAGGCCGTACAGGATGCGCTGCAGTCCCAGCGTCAACTCCCCGTAGGTAATGGCTTCGCCCGCCATCAGCTGCGCCTTCATATCCCCGTAACGTGTGATCGGCCCCTCCATGATGCAGGGGAAAAAGCTCATATACAACGCAAAGGGCAGCGGCTTTTTCTCCGCAGCCACCACGCCACGGTACACATCCGTCAGATAGGAAACCGCCTGCAGCGTATAAAAGGAAATACCGATCGGCATTACAAAATGCGGTACCGAGAGCTTCGGCGTTATCCCCATAAGCTGCTCCAGCGCATGGATGTTTTCCACAAAAAAAGCGCCGTATTTCACCGTCAGGAGGATACCCACCTGGACAAGGATCGCCACGACCAGTACCTTTCGCTGTTTTTTCTGCCAGACAGCGCGGATTGCCTTTTTTTCCTTACGCTCCGCCAGCTTTACCTGTGCGTCCTTTTCCTGCCCCAGATTTCCCAGCACCCGGCCAAAGCCGTACACGCTGACGGTGGTAAACAAAAGATAGACGATCAGCTTCCCGCTCATCAGATAAAAGAGCGCGTAGCTGGCTATAAGAAGCAGATACGGCCGCACTTTCTTTGGCATCAGCTGATACGCGATCATCACCGCCGGCAGATACAGTGCCAGAAAGACAAAGGAACAGTAGGACGACACTTACTCTTCCTCCTGCAGACGGCAGATCATCTCCCACATGGCCTGGGCCGAGTTAAAATTGGCCGGAATGATCTCAACGGTCGGGATTGTGATATCGAAGGTATCCTCCAGCTCTGCCACCAGAGACAGGATTTCCAGAGAATTTAAGATACGTCCGTCAATCAGATCGGTGGCTGTCGTAAAATCTATGCCCGGTTCAAATGCATTTAAGATATCGTATAATTCTTCCATTGTTGTAATCTCCTTTTCATTTGTCTGTTATCGTATATAAACTGTCCACCGGGATCTGTGGCCGCACATTCTGTAGCCTGCCGTCAGCTCCCACCAGATACACCGCCGGGATCTCCCGGCTTAAAAACAGGGCAATGCCCTCGGCCATACTGTAGGCCCCCGCCTTTTCAAACAGTAAAACGTCACCGATCCGGGGATCTGCCAGCGGATACTGTTTGACCAGAATATCATTGACCGTACACAGCGAACCGCAGATCGAACAGTCCTCGGCGGCCTGTTCCGGATCCTCTTTCCACTTATGGATCAGCGGATGCTTCATCGCCATCGTCTGTCCGTAGTACACCAGCTGGTGGATGCCGCCGTCCACGATCAGATATTTCTGTTTCTTATTTGTTTTCATATCGACTACCCGGGTCAGATATGTACCGCAGGACGCCGCGATACTGCGCCCCAGCTCCAGCACCACCTCTGTTTTTTCACAGAGCGGCTGTAAAAGCGCCGATATTTCCGCCAGATAGGCATCCTCATCAAAGGCTTCCTCCTGAAAATAACTGACAAAAAAGCCGCCGCCGTATTCCAGCTCCCGTACCGTAAAGCCCTCTTCATCCTGCAGTCTGGTACAAAGGGCGTCAAGCTTTGCCAGCTCCTTTGCGATCCTTCGCGGCGCCGCCTTTTGCGTACCGGAAAAATACTGGATGCCCCGGATATCGATCTCCGTGTACAGATCCCTGTCCCGGATAATGGATAAAAGCTCCTCCTCATCCAGTCCGAACTGATTGCCGCTGGTCAGCCGCAGAAGCACCGGTATCCGGCGTCTGTTTTCTCTTCCGGCTTTAAATAGAAGCGCCAGCTGCTCCATGGATTCCACGGTATAGTGCCCGATATCCGGATGCGACACTGCCAGCTGCTCTATGTATTCCGGCGTCTTGTATACACCGGAGATCACCATCTGCTCCGGTCGCACACCAGCCTTTAAGCTGATATTGACCTCCCCCGGCGAACAAAGCTCCACACGGTCCGCCACTTCGGCCGCCGCCTTTGTCACAAACGGATTGGCCTTGATCGCGTAGCAAAGCTTTACTTTCTCCGGCAGACGTTCTTTCAGATACCGTATCCGCTCCGCCAGCACCTGCGTATCAAATATATAACAGGGCGTATCCTGCCTGCGCAGGATTTCCTCTATAGCTTTATCTTCCAGCATATCTATCCCCTCTTTTGTCTGTTTCTTCGGTCAGCAACTGCCTTTTTACCGGCTTTTTTGCTGCCCGGCACTCCCCTTTTTCGCTGTCACCTCCTGCAACAGAAGCTTCCTGTCGATCTTACCGTTTTTTGTCAGCGCAAAGCTTTCCCGGGTCACCAGCCGTTCCGGCAGCATAAAAGACGGCAGAGCCTCTGACAGCGCCTCATGCAGCTCTTTTCTGTCGATCGTGCCTGTATAAAAGCCGTACAGCCGGCTCTTTTTCTCATCAAACACACAGACACCCCGCTCAACTCCGGGCGTCTTTGCCATCGCCCGCTCGATCTCCTCCAGCTCGATCCGGTGTCCCCGGTACTTGATCTGAAAATCCTTACGTCCGGCAAAATACAGCTCCCCGTCTGTGCCATAGCGTCCCAGATCCCCCGTCCGGTAGACAGGATCCAGATAATACTGGTGCAGCGGATTCTGGACAAAGGACTGGCTGGTCTGCAGCGTATTGTCATAATATCCCAGCGCCAGCGCCCGGCCCCGTACACAGATCTCACCGATCGCTCCCGGCTCCGTCACCTGCTGCCCGTTCTCATCCACAAGAAAAACGGCTTCGTTGGCAAAGGGTCTGCCGATCGGTATCCCGTCCGCGTACGTCTGGTCCCGCCGGATCACATGGTATGTACAGTTGCAGGTGATCTCGGTCGGACCGTAGAGATTGACAAATTCCGCCTCCGGCAGATGCACCATCCAGTCCTTCAGCTGCTTCATCGGCATCACCTCACCGCTGAACAGCACCTTTCTGACCGTCACCGGGCATTTGTAATCCAGCCCGTGAAACATGCTCACCAGACACAGCGCCGACACCGCCCAGATCATCGTCGTGATCCGCTGTGCGCAGATAAAATCCAGAAGCTCCACCGGCCGGGAAAACAGCTCCCTTGGCACCAGCACCAGCGTGGCCCCGGTCTTTATTGCCGTATAGATATCCTTCACCGACACATCAAAATCAAACGGCGCCTGATTTGCAATACGCTCTGTCTCATCAAAGTTAAACGTTTCGGCAAACACATCGATAAAATCCAGCACCGAACCGTGGCTTACCACCACGCCCTTCGGCACACCGGTCGAACCGGACGTAAAATTCACATACAGCGGATCCGTGTCAATCTGCTGCCCGCGGATCTGCGACAGCTTCTCCGAATCTTCCGCGGTCTGCATAAGCTCCTCTATACACAGGCATTCCGCTGCCGGAAAATATACTTTCGCCAGATTGACATTCTCCCTGTCCGTCAGCACCACCGCCAGATGCAGCACTCCGGCAATCTGCCCCAGCCGCACCGACGGCAGCATCGGATCAAAATATGTATAAAAACCACCCGCATACACGATCCCAAAAAATCCGCACAGCGCCGCCATACTCTTCTTCATAAACACGCCCGCCGGCTGTCCCGGATGCACATACGTCAGAAGCCCCGTCCCCACCCGTCGGCTTTTTTTCGCCAGCTGGGAAAATGAATAGTCTCCTGTCTCATCAATTACACCTGTTTTTTCCGGAAACTTCTGTTCTGTCGCCTCCAGATATTCCAGTACATTCTTCATAAGTCACTCCTTTTCGTAGCACTTATGCAGGATACCATACTTTTTCCTTTGAAAGCCGAACATTAAGGATTCTTAACACATCTTCACAAAATCTTCATCTGAACATATCCCCCTTCCGCTCTTCCCCTCCGTCACTCTGTTTTTGCCAGTAAACAGAAAATTCCGCCCATAGAAGCAGTTGAGGGGTGTTGCGCTCTTTCAAAAACATTTCAAGTGCGCTTTTAGCTTTCAAAAGATCCAATGCTTACGGAATCTTACGCACGAGCTCGCTTATGCGAGTGCGTTAGATGTAGTTAGCATTTAGCTTTTGAAAGCGTTGCACGCGTTTTTGAAAGAGCGCAACACCCCTCGACTGCTTCTATGGGCGGAATTTTCGTCCGTCCCTCATCATCTTCTATTCTTTTTTATTCTTCCGGCGCAAAATACTTAGCCATCCCCTGCAGTACCTCGCCCACCTCATCATGCGGTCTCGGAATCACCTTATATGCGATCAGATCGCCCAGCTTCTTCGCATGCTCACAGCCAGCCGCCACAGCAGACTCCACAGCACCGACATCACCAACGACCATAACTGTCAGAAGAGAAGAACCAATTCTCTCTAATGCCACCAGCTTAACCTGCGATGTCTTTAACATCACATCCGCCGCCTCAATAATCGCACAGTATCCCTTTGTCTCAATCATTCCCAATGCCTGCATATCTCTACCAGCTTTCTTCTATTAATATACCTTTCGGTCTTTACAGCAATACATACTTCTAATTCATACTACCAGAATTTTGCATCTTTTACAAGCTGTTTATCATACATTGCTAAAAAGGGTCAGAGGATCCCTTATGTCCCGCTACATCTCTTTTAAATCCCTTGTCCTGGCCGTCTGCCTGATCACAGTCCTCGGTTACATATACAATAACCGCACGACCCTGCGCACCACCGGTAACACCGTAGGAGACAGAGAGCTGCCGATCTACTGTGTCGACACCACCGAACCGAAGATCGCACTGTCCTTTGATGCCGCCTGGGGCAATGAAGACACCCAGAATATCCTCTCCATCCTCCGGGAAAATGATGTAAAGGTCACCTTTTTCATGACCGGCGGCTGGGTCAGCTCCTATCCGGAGGACGTCAAAACAATTCTGGCGGACGGACACGATCTGGGTAATCACAGTGAACATCACAAGGATATGGCCACCCTCGGCACTGCGGAACAAAAGGAGGAGCTTCTGGTCGTCCACGACCGGGTGAAGGAACTGACCGGGTATGAAATGCATCTGTTCCGCCCGCCCTACGGCTCCTACAATAACGATCTCGTCCAGACGGCAGCGTCCCTCGGCTACAGCACGATCCAGTGGGATGTGGACAGTCTGGACTGGAAGGACTACGGCGCTGACCAGATCGTAGATACCGTCTGCAATCATCCAAAGCTTGGCAACGGCAGCATCATTCTCTGCCACAACGGCGCCAAATATACGCCGCAGGCGCTGGATACCATGATCAAAACACTCAAAGAAAAGGGCTTTACCTTTGTCAAGATCGCGGATCTGATCTATCCGGAGCCGTATCATCTGGGCGTGGATGGCCGCCAGTACAGCGATACCAACACCTCCGGTACAGAAACAGCCCCGGATAACAGCCAGCCTGCTGCCTCTTCTGCTTTATAGGATAAAACTTCTGTTTCGCATGCCATACATACAGAGTGTAATTAAGAAGAAACTCCCTATTGCATCAGCCCGGATTCCGTTATAGAATGTAACAAATAACGATAATATTAATGAGTGAGGTTCGTACAGATGAAATTATTAGAGGAACGTATCAGACAAGATGGTGTATTAAAACCGGGCAATGTATTAAAGGTTGACAATTTTCTGAATCATCAGATGGACATTGAGCTGTTTGATGAGATGGGCAAGGAATGGGCCCGCCTGTTTGCCGGTAAACCGATCAACAAGATCCTGACGATCGAGGCTTCTGGTATCGGTATCGCCGCCATCGTTTCCCGCCATTTCGGTAATGTGCCGGTTGTCTTTGCAAAGAAAGCCAAGAGCATCAATCTGGAGGGCGATGTCTATAAGACAAAGATCGAATCCTTCACTCATAAGAGAGTCTATGATGTCATCGTTTCCAAGAAGTACATCAGCCCGGAGGACCATGTACTGATCATCGATGATTTCCTGGCCAATGGCTGTGCGCTGCAGGGACTGATCTCTCTGGTGGAAGAGGCCCAGGCTACGATCGAGGGTATCGGTATTGCGATTGAAAAAGGCTTCCAGCAGGGCGGCCAGATCATCCGCGACAAGGGTATCCAACTGGAATCTCTGGCCATCGTTGAGGGCATCGATGACGAGACCGGAACGATTCAGTTCCGCGAACAGTAAACTATAAAAACGCCGCCATAAACAGGGGCTGATGCAACATCATCTGTTTTGATGATACTACATCAGCCCCTGCTATTTTCTCATTCTGTATCAGTCCCCATAAAAGATCAGCTGCACAACAACGCCGTCGTCGTTAAAATAAACACCGTTAAACCACGGATCATCGTCAAATACGTCCTTCGAGATCGTTTCGTAGGGCTTTTGCACAACGTAAGCGCCGGTGATGGCATCCTTGGTGATGCATAAGGTTCCGGTGGCAAAGGGCGCGTCCACACGATCGTCACTGTCCTCATATAACGTCACCTTGCCGTCTTTTTCGCTGTCGGTGAAATAGTAATATTCATTTCCACCTTCTCCGGTCAGGGTATTGTTTTCCCCGACCGTCAGCGTATCCGTCTCACCGGTCAGTTCGTTGCGGGTGATCATTATGGTATCTCCGGCTTTCAGATCCGCGGGAATCTCAACCTTTTTGCTGATCTCGGCTTCGATCGTATAATATTCCCCTTCATCCTTCAGCGTATCAGTTTTCAGCTGATAGCTGAGATCCGATTTCTGTCCGACCTGGCTCCATTTGTCCTGCACATCATCAAAGCCGTACTGCTGTATGAGTTCCCAGGTGGACATATCTACCGGTGCAGTCGTCTGGCCGTCCGTCGTCGTATGCTCCACAGCACTGCTCTGCATGGGCAATACACTGGATACGGGCGGCAGGGACGAGGTCTGGCTTTCTGAAGTTTCCGATGCCGTACTGGTTTCCGGCATCAGGGACGCTGTACTGGAAGAGGCTCCAGTTCCACATCCGCCAAGCAGCACAGCTGCGGTCAGTAAACATAACAGACATTTCTTTTTCATGGCACATATCCTCCCATATGTTCTTTCTGCCACGAGTATACTGCATCACTTTTTAAAATACCACCGGTAGTTTTTGAAAAATTATGAAGCCCGGCGGGGAAGCTGTAACGCTTCCTTGCCGGGCATTTTTTCAGGCTTCACGCACTGCATTTTTCATTTCTTCTACATAGGCTTTTACATACGGCACACAATCCTTGCCGTACTTCGCGCAGAGCTTTACGATCGCAGAACCCACGATCGCGCCGTCAGACTGGGCGGCCATTTTCCTGGCCTGCTCCGGCGTGGAGATACCGAAACCAACGGCACAGGGGATATCCTTCGCTGCCTTTACGAGCTGCACCATGGCACCGATGTCTGTGGTGATCTCGCTGCGGGTTCCTGTTACGCCCAGCGACGATACACAGTACACGAAGCCTTCGGCTTCCTTCGCGATCTTGGTGATACGCTCATGGGACGTCGGTGCGATCAGGGAGATCAGATCCAGTCCGTACTGCTTTGCCACAACGTCAAATTCTGCCTTTTCCTCAAAAGGAACATCCGGCAGGATCAGTCCGTTCATACCCACCTCGGCCGCACGCTTCATAAAACGCTCCGTACCGTAGGAAAAGACCACATTGGCATAGGTCATGAAAACCAGCGGTGTCTCGCAACTTTTGCGGATCTCTTCAACCATCGCAAACACCTTGTCCGTGGTCACACCTCCGGACAGGGCGCGCAGGTTGGCCCCCTGGATCACCGGGCCTTCGGCTGTCGGATCAGAGAAGGGGATGCCAAGCTCGATCAGATCAGCTCCGGCCTCACTCATGGCAAATACAAGCTCTTTTGTGACATCCAGTGACGGATCGCCACAGGTAATAAATGGAATAAAGGCCTTGCCCTTTGCAAAGGCTTCTGTAATCTTCTTATTCATGGATATCCTCCCCTCTGTAACGTGCGATGGCCGCACAGTCCTTGTCGCCTCTTCCGGAAATCGTGATCACAACGATCTGATCCTTTGTCATGGTCGGTACAAGCTTTCTGGCATAGGCTACGGCATGGGCACTCTCGATCGCCGGGATAATGCCCTCGGTCTTTGACAGATATTCAAAGGCATCGACAGCTTCATCATCGGTGATTGCTACGTATTCGGCGCGGCCGGTATCGTACAGATGTGCATGCTCCGGTCCGATACCCGGATAGTCAAGACCGGCAGAAATCGAATAGACCGGTGCGATCTGACCGTATTCATCCTGACAGAAATAGGATTTCATACCGTGAAAGATACCTAGCTTACCGGTTGTGATCGTGGCAGCTGTCTCAGCGGTATTGACGCCTCTTCCAGCTGCTTCACAGCCGATCAGGCGGACATCTTTGTCTTCGATAAAGTTATAGAATGTACCAATCGCATTGGAACCGCCGCCGACACACGCCAGCACAGCATCCGGCAGGCGGCCCTCCTTTTCCAGCATCTGCTCCTTGATCTCTTTGGAAATCACGGCCTGAAAATCGCGGATGATCGTCGGGAACGGATGTGGCCCCATAACGGAACCGAGACAGTAATGGGTATCGGCAATACGGTTTGTCCACTCGCGCATGGCCTCCGATACGGCATCCTTTAAGGTAGCGGTTCCTGTCGTTACCGGGATAACCTCAGCACCCAGAAGACGCATACGGTATACATTCAGCGCCTGTCTCTCGGTGTCCTCCTTACCCATGAAGACCACACACTCCATACCAAGCAAGGCAGCGGCTGTTGCGGTTGCCACACCATGCTGTCCTGCACCGGTCTCTGCGATCAGACGGGTCTTGCCCATCTTCTTTGCCAGAAGCGCCTGTCCGAGAACGTTGTTGATCTTGTGTGCACCGGTATGGTTTAAGTCCTCACGTTTCAGGTAAACCTTTGCTCCGCCCAGATCCTCTGTCATATGCTTGGCATAATACAGACGGGACGGACGGCCTGCATATTCGTTTAACAACTCTGTCAGCTCCCGGTTAAATTCCGGATCGTTTTTGTATTTGTTGTACGCTTCTTCCAGCTCTATCACCGCATTCATCAGGGTTTCCGGTATATACTGGCCACCGTGAATGCCGAATCTTCCATTTTCCATAACGTATCTCTCCTTATATACTCTGTCCGTGGCTTGTATCGGACATATTGTTTTTTCTGAAAGCCTTTCTTTGTGATTTTCTCATTTTCTATACCGCACAGACTTTCGTGATTTTTCCTCACATTCTTTCTGTTACAGTTTTCGTACCAGCTCCACCGTCTGCCGGATCAGCCCGACATCCTTTTTCCGGTCGATCTCCACACTGCTCGACAGATCCACACCATACGGATGCAGCGTTTCAATCGCCTTCTGCAGATTGGACAGTTCCAGACCTCCGGCCAGAAACCACGGCCTTTCGATCTGTGGCACCAGTGTCCAGTCAAAGCACTGGCCGCCGCCGTATCCCTGATCCAGCAGAATGTAATCTGCCGGGCTTTGCAGGGCCTTTTCGATATCCTCCCGGCTCCGGATCTTAAAGGCTTTGATCACCGGACGCCCCGTCTCCTTCTGCAGCCAGCGGATCTCCTCCTCGCTTTCGTTACCGTGCAGCTGTGCGGCATACAGCGTGCCATCATTCAGCAGTCCGGCCACCGTCGATGGGTCCTCATCCACAAACACACCAACAGCATGGATCCGGGGATCCAGCGCCTTCACCAGTGTCCGTACCTCTCCAGCGCTCACATTCCTGTGGCTTTTCGGAAAGTTGATGATAAACCCGGCGAAATCGGGCTTTGCCGCATTGACATACCCGATGTCCTCTGTGCGGTGCAGCCCGCAGATCTTGATCTTACAGTTACTCATCGTTGCCTCACTTTATCTGTCTTACAGTGCTACTCTGCTGTAAAGGCTCCGGGCTATGATCTTCCCGGAAAATTCCTGTATTTCACAGCAATGCACCGTCGTTTAACGTTTCCAGCATCTGTCGTTTATCTGTACTACGCATCAGCGTCTCTCCGATCAGCACAGCATCTACGTGATTTTCTCTCAGCAATCCAATATCTTCTGCTGTCTTTATACCGCTCTCTGATACAAATACCGTATCCTCCGGTGCCAATTGTCTCAGCCGGATGCTGTTTCTGCAGTCCACCGTAAACGTCTTCAGATCCCGGTTGTTAACGCCGATGATCCTTGCACCGCTGTCGATCGCCCGTTTTACCTCTGTTTCATCGTGGGTCTCCACGAGAGCATCCATCCCGAGGCTTTCTGCCAGCTCGCGCCAGCTCTTAAGCTCCTCATCTGTCAGGATTGCACAGATCAGCAGGACGGCACTGGCTCCCGCAGCTGCAGCCTGCCAGATCATATAGGGATCTATGGTAAAATCTTTTTTCAACACAGGGATCTGTACCTGTGCACAGATCTCTTTCAGATACGCATCACTGCCCTGAAACCAGTACGGTTCGGTCAGGCAGGAGATGGCGCTGGCTCCCGCCGCCTCATAGTCTCTGGCAATGTCCAGATACGGAAAATCCTCTGCGATCAGCCCCTTCGACGGAGAAGCTTTTTTTACTTCGCAAATGTAGGACATGCCGTTTTTCTGCAAAGCCGATAAGAAGTTGTGAGGTTTTTTCTCTCTAAATTTATCCTTATATTGTTTCTGCAGCACCTCCACAGGAACTGCCTCTTTTTCTTTTGCAATCCGCTCCCGTGTCTTTTCTGCAATCTGTTCCAGTATGTTCATGGTATCTCTCCTGTCATTCTCCGATGCAAGACTGCCATCCGGCATTTTATTTCATCCCCATCGGGCAGCCTTTTCATGCAGGTCTGTCTTATCTGTTGCTCTCCCGGATAAATTCAGCCAGCTTATCATTGGCACTGCCGTTATCGATCAGCTGCTCGGCCAGCTTCACACCGGCTTCGAGCGTATCTGCTTTTCCTGCCAGATACAGCGCGGCTCCGGCATTCATGCATACAGCCTGTCGTTTGGCTCCGGTCTCTTTACCGCTTAAGATCGCCTTTGTGATCTCAGCGTTTTCTGCCGGTGTACCGCCGGTCAGCTCGCCCTTCTTGGCTCTTGTGTAACCGAACTGCTCCGGTGTGATCTCGTAGGTGATAAATTCACCGTCCCGGATCTCACACACACTGGTCGGTGCGCAGGCGGAGATCTCATCCAGCTTATCCTGTCCGTAGACCACCATACCGCGCTTTACGCCGAGATTTGCCATAACTCTGGCCAGCGGCTCCACAAGAGCTGCATCGTATACGCCCATCAGCTCCATGTTGGCTCCGGCCGGATTGCTTAACGGTCCGAGAATATTAAAGACTGTGCGGATACCCAGCTCCTTGCGGATCGGTGCGACATACTTCATCGCGATATGATAATTCTGTGCAAAGAGGAAGCAGATGCCAATCTCTTTCAACAGTCTCTGGCTTTCTTCCGGTGGCAGTGTGATTTTTACTCCCAGTGCTTCGAGTACGTCCGCAGCACCTGATTTAGAAGACGCTGCGCGATTGCCGTGCTTGGCTACAGGAACACCGCCTGCGGCGATCACCAGTGAGGATGTGGTAGAGATATTAAAGGAATTGGCTCCGTCTCCACCTGTACCTACAATCTCCAGTACATCCATATCGTGCAAAAGCTTGATACAGTGTGCGCGCATACCTGCAGCAGACGCTGTGATTTCATCAATCGTCTCGCCCTTCATGGCCAGTGCTGTCAGATAAGCCGACATCTGTACTGCTGTTGCCTCGCCTCCCATGATTTCATGCATAACAGCTTCTGCCTCTGCATATGTCAGATCTTCTTTCTTTGCCAGTTTGATAATCGCTTCACGGATCATTTTTCTTCCTCCTTTTTTCTGCTTCTTACAGCGTTCATAAAGTTCTCTATCATCTGTTTACCATCCGGCATCATCACAGATTCCGGATGAAACTGTACGCCATAAATCGGATAGTCACTATGTTCTACCGCCATGATCTCTCCGTCCTCTGCCCGGGCGGTAATGTGCAGGCAGTCCGGCAGCTTTTCTCCCACGGCTGCCAGAGAATGGTATCTGGCTGCCGGAAATTTCTCCGGCAATCCGGCAAACAGAACATTCTCTCCCATCTGCTGCAGAAGATCCTGCTTGCCATGCATCAGCTCCTTTGCATAGCTGACTTCTCCGCCGCAGGCTCTACAGATCGCCTGGTGGCCAAGGCAGATGCCAAGGATCGGGATTTTTTCTCCCAGCTGTTTTACCACCTCCATGCAGACACCGGCGTCCTCCGGTCTGCCCGGCCCCGGTGACAGGATGATGGCCTCCGGTTCCATGGTCTGAATCTCTTCCACCGTGTAATCATCATTTCGTATCACCCGGATATCCGGCTCCACTGCGCCGATCAGCTGGTATACGTTATACGAAAAGCTGTCATAATTATCAATCAACAGGATCATATCAGTCCCTCCTGTGCTTCTTTTGCTGCCCGGATCACCGCCATGGCTTTGTTGCTGCACTCGTCAAATTCCTTCTCTGCCACACTGTCTGCCACGATGCCTGCGCCGGAACGGATACAGATCTCACCGTTCTTCTTATACGCCAGCCGGATCGCGATACACACATCCAGATTTCCGGAAAAATCAATATATCCGACCGCTCCGCCATACACGCCCCGGCGGCTCTGCTCCAGCTCCTCGATGATCTCACAGGCTCTGAATTTCGGTGCACCGGACAGTGTGCCTGCCGGAAGAATCGCATCAATCGCATCCAGTGCATCCAGATCCTTGCGGATCTCTCCGCGGATCGTAGAGCCGATATGCATTACGTGAGAAAATCTCTCGATCTCCATATATTTTTCAACGGCTACACTGCCGATCCGGCTGATCTTGCCGAGGTCGTTACGACCCAGATCCACAAGCATATTATGTTCCGCCCGCTCCTTTTCATCAGCCAGAAGCTCTGTTTCCAGCGCCGCATCCTCTGCAGCCGTCTTTCCCCTCGGCCTTGTCCCTGCCAACGGAAAAGTATGCAGGACACCTTCCTTTAAGCTGACCAGCGTTTCCGGGGAAGCTCCCGCGATCTCCAGATCGTCGCTGGTAAAGTAGAACATATACGGTGACGGATTCGAAGCCCGAAGTGCCCGGTAGGTATCCAGAAGACTTCCTCTTGCTTTTGCCCGTCGGGGATTGGAAAGCACCACCTGGAAAATATCACCCTCCCGGATATAGTCTCTGGCCGTTTCCACCATCTGACAGTAACGCTCTCTGGAAAACTGCGGCTGGATCTCCTCCTCAAGCACCAGTGGCTGTACATGCATCGGCTGCTTTTCCTTCAACATATGCAGCATGGCATCCAGTTTCTTTTCGGCTTCGGCATAGCTTCTGTCAATATCGTCCGTCATCACCCCGGCGATCAGGCAGATCTTCTGGTGGTAATGGTCAAAGGCGATCACCTCATCAAACAACAGCAGGTCAACATCCTTGCCGTCCGCCTCCCCGTGCAGCCCCAGCTCCAATTTCGGTTCGCTGTAGCGGATATAATCGTAGGCGAAATAGCCGACCAGCCCGCCGGTAAACGGCGGCATCCCGGAAAGCTTCGGGCTTTTGTATGCTGCAAGGATCTTCCGGATCTCTTCCTTGGGATGCACCACCCTTTTTTCCGTTTCCTCCATCGTTCCGGCTGCGTCTGTCGTGCGGATCTTTAACAGCCCTCTCGCACAGGTAATCTCCATCTTCGGATCACAGCCAAGGAACGAATACCGGCCCCAGTTTTCCTCCTGACTCGCACTTTCCAGCAGGTAGCACTGGCGGCTCTGCCCCCGCAGGATCTTTAACACCTGCACCGGCGTATACATGTCGGAATAGATTTCCCGGTATACGGGGATTCTTTTATAGTCTCCGGCAGCTGCTATCCTTTTGACTTCCTCTATTGTCGGATACATAAAAACCTTCCTTTCTGTCGGACGGTCTGGTCTTTATTTTCTAAAAAAGGCATCAAAAAAGCCCGTCCATGACAATTACTGTCAAGGACGAGCGTATATACTTTCACCCGCGGTGCCACCTTGCTTTACGGCGAATGCCGTACCCTTGTCGGAATACCATCATATCCCCGGCAACTGACGTATGCCCCTACGTCACAGAATACTCGGCCGTAGCCTTTGACTGTGCCCTCGGCGGTCCATTTGGCAATCTGCGTTTCGACCCGGCTCTCACCTTCCCGGACTCTCTGTGCGTGCATGGTTGCTTTGATCTCCGCTTCAACGGTTTATTAGCTTTATTCAACTAAAGTGAATATATCACTGAATTTTTCCAGTGTCAACCTGCAAGTTTTTCTTTGGTTAATCCCTATAAATTCACTCGAATATTTTTGTTGGTTCTGTCAGCTGCTGCCTGCATCGCTTTGTCTTATTTTACTAAAACTATGCGGTCATGCTCAGACAACCTGCTGACAGCCCCAATTATATTTTATAGCTTACAGACATACCTTCTGTGCGGTGCCATCGTATGTGATTTCTGCCTTTTTATCACCGCATATGACAGTAAACTGACGTTTTTCCTGCATACCGTCAAAGGCTCCTGCACGGTCGCCGATCGTCAGCGTATGTGCAGCCTCATCCCAGATAAGCTCGATCTCGGTATACTCACCGTTCTCGTAGCCATAGCCGTCCCCGGCATCCTCGTACAGCGTGAATGTACCGTCTGCACCGGCATATACACGGAGCTCCAGCACTTTGTCAGCTACAGCATCCGCATAGTCGATATGCTCCGGACACATCGGTACGATGGAACCGGCCTTTACAAAGATCGGCATCTGATCCAGCGGAGCATCCACTTTCACAGTCTGACCACCTGCATATGTCTTTCCTGTCCAGAATTCATGCCAAGTTGCACCATCCGGAAGATAGCACTCCCAGGTTTTCTCACGGTCAAGCTTCACACCGTCAGCCTCGTAATACATCGGCTCCGTAACCGGGCAGATCAGGAAAGCCGGACCATACATATATTCGTTGCCTGTGGCAACGGCCTTTTTATCCTCTGCAAAATCAAACAGCAGACTGCGCATGATCGTGCGGTTCTTTGTATAGGCAGCGCCTGCCAGAGAATACACGTACGGCATCAGCTGGTAACGCAAGTTGATGTATTTCTCGATCGCATCGTAGGCCATATCGCCCTTTTTACCGAAATTCCAGATTTCACGCGGTGTATCCGTACCATGGGAACGGAACATCGGCAAGAAGCAGCCGTACTCAAACCAGCGCACATACAGCTCGCGATAACCCGGATCTTCCACACCGTCATTGTACTCACCTTTCCAGAACCAGATCGGGTTCGGATTGGTGCTGTTGTTGCAGCCACGTTTCCACCATGCGCTGCCGACAACGAAGAACGCACCGATATCCAGTGTCCAGTTCGGCATACCGCTCATGGCCATGTTCAGTCCTTCCGGAATCTGTTTCTGCAGAGTTTTCCAGCTGGCATAGATATCACCGGACCATAATACTGTACCATATTTCTGGGATCCGGCATATCCGGAACGGGTCAAATTCAGTACACGGCGCTTTTTGTCCACTTTTTTCTGATTTTCATATACGCCTTTGGCATGATACAGGGCAAACTCGTTTGCCTGTCCGGCATCGAGATATTTCTTGTGCTCACCACCGACCAGAGCATAACGCTCCCACGGCTCACGCATGATTGCTCCACCCCAGTCCGGACTCGGGAACGGCTCTGTGGAATCGCACCACCAAGAATCAAAACCTGCCGGGAACAGCTCCTCGCTGACCTGCTGCCAGTACATCTCTCTGGCCTTCTCATCAAAAGCATTATATGTAGAATAATCATTTAACAGATATCCTGCGTCAAAGAACTGCTGATGGTTCTCACCACCCGGGTTCATATTCGGCCACATGGAAATCATCGTATGCACATGCATATCATGCATACGGTCGATATTCTCCTTAACATGGTCATAACGGGATTTGTCCACCGTCTTCTGGCCCCATTTGCCGTCGTCCCAGGTATTCCAGTCCTGTACAACACAGTCAAGCGGTACACCCAGCTCTCTGTAATGACGGGCAATCTCCTCCATCTCATCTCCGGTATGATAAGCCTCCTTGGACTGTACATAACCATAAGCCCAGCGCGGCAGCATCACTGCTTTACCGGTCAGGAAACGATAACCATCGATCACATCATCGGCATTCTCACCGGCTACAAAATAATAGTTCATCTGATCCACGCAGTCCATGTAAATATAGGAACCACGCTCATCATCATTAAATGTCATCAGACTTCCGCAGTCAAACAGAACACCATACTGACGGGAAGAAAATAAAAACGGCATCGGAATACGCATATTGTGCTGGTACATATACTGTACATGATGGCGGTAATCATAGATACCTTCCTCACCCTGACCCAGACCGTGGATCGCCTCATCCTCTGCCCAGTCAAAATGTACCTTTGCACGGTAAGCGACACGGTCTACCGTCTCTCGCAGATTGCGGACAACGTTTCTCTCACCATCAACCGTCTTGATCCGCTCGATCTGCGGTGCCTCACCGCCCGTCGTATAGTGAATGACATCCTGCGGCTCCAATGTTTTGGCCGTCTCCTGTACATAGAGCTTACCTGTCTTTGCATTGACAAAGCATACAGCTCCCGTCTTTTTATCTACGATCGCACGGACTCTGGCGGTATTGACGATGACCGCCTCATCATCCTCCGCATATTCATAGTCGATCTCTCCTCTGGCATTCTCCTCGATCAGCGCCGTCGGATCCCCGATATTCTCATGCTTTGTATACACGATACGCAGAATATCCTCACGTACCGGATATACGCTCATCAAACCCTCATTTACAGCAAATGTTTTCATAGCATTCTCCTTTGCCGGTTATGTTTATATACTGTTTTTTCGTGCAGGGATCTTCTGTCTCCGGTCATGTCTGAACCACCCCGGCAGGCAAAGCATCCACCGCACGTCTGATTGTATCATATAAAAAAACAGGACGCCCTGCATCCTGTTTTTTTTTCAAGAACTGTACTATTTTCAGATATTCATCCAGCAGAAAAAAGTCTCCGGCCTCATCCCTCTGACCGGCCGCTTTGCCTGCCACTTTTTTCACCTGATCAGCCCTCAAATTTCTCGTTCTCAATATCCATGATCATACCCACACGCGTCGCATGACGGCCACCCTCAAACTCAGCCCCCAGCCACGCATCAATAATCATCTTAGCCAGCTCAATCCCGATCACCCTTGCACCAAAGCACAGCACATTCGTATTATTATGCTGCTTCGACAATTTTGCCGAATACGGCTCACTGCAAACAACCGCCCGGATCCCCCGAACCTTATTCGCAGCCAGTGAAATTCCCACACCCGTACCACAAATACAGATACCGCAGTCCACCTTTTTATCACGAACTGCTTCCGCTACAGCCTTTCCATATACCGGATAGTTGCAAGACTCATAAGAATCCGTACCAAAATTCACAACCTCATGTCCCAGACTTACCAGATAGTCCACAACCTCATTCTTCATATCCACAGCCGAATGATCATTACCAATTCCAATCTTCATAACTCTCTCCTCTTTCAAAAAAGTAAATGCATCCGGCAGGGATGTTCGCATACATATATATTTTTCAAGCGACTTTACCGAGTAAGTGTCCGAGACCTTAGGCTCGGACCGACGGAGGCGGAGCGCAGAAAAATATATATGTATGCGGACAGCCCTGTCGGATGCCTCACTACTTACAATTTACACAATTTTATTTCATCCACTCAGAAACCTGCTCATACACACCCTGTCCATCGAGCTTATACTTCTCCAGCAGCTTCACAGCCGGACCCGACTCACCAAAGACATCATACACACCGATCTTCTTCACCGGTGTCGGCAGCTTCTCCGAAAGCACATCGCAAACCGCACTGCCCAGACCACCGATCACAGAATGCTCCTCAACTGTGACAACCTTGCCGCACTTCTTCGCAGCCTCCACGATCAGCTCCTCGTCGATCGGTTTGATTGTATGAATATTCACGATCATGGCGTCAATACCATCAGCAGCCAGCTTCTCAGCCGCTTCCAGTGCAGAATTTACACAAAGACCTGTAGCAATAATAGCCACATCCTTACCCTCTTTCAGGACAACACCCTTGCCGATCTCAAACTTGTAATCCGGATTGTCATTGATCACCGGAACAGCCAGACGGCCAAAACGTAAATATACTGGGCCATCCATCTCGTAAGCAGCCTTCACAGCAGCCTTTGCCTCGATATCGTCGGCCGGATTGATCACTGTCATACCCGGGATCGTACGCATCAGAGCGATATCCTCGTTACACTGATGGGTAGCACCATCCTCACCTACAGAAATACCGGCATGGGTAGCACCGATTTTTACATTCAGATGCGGATAACCGATGGAGTTTCTGACCTGCTCAAACGCACGGCCTGCAGCAAACATCGCAAACGTGCTGGCAAACGGCACCTTACCTGTAGTGGCAAGACCGGCAGCGATGCCCATCATATTGCTCTCTGCGATACCGCAGTCGATATGTCTCTCCGGAAATACGGCTTTAAATTTACCTGTCTGGGTGGCAGCTGCCAGATCGGCATCGAGTACCACCAGGTTTTCATGCTCTTTACCAAGCTCTATCAGAGCCTCACCGTAGCTCTGTCTGGTAGCGACTTTCTTTACTTCTGACATAATGCTTCACCTGCTTTCTCAAGATCCTCCATAGCGATCTCGTATTCCTCATCGTTCGGGGCTTTTCCATGCCAGCCCACCTGATTCTCCATGAAGGAAACACCTTTACCCTTTACGGTCTTCATGATGATGGCAGTCGGCATACCCTTTACGGTCTTTGCTTCCTCAAAAGCAGCTCTCAGCTGATCCATGTCGTTGCCATCGGCCACGTTGATCACATGGAAATTGAAAGCTTCGAATTTCTTGTCGATCGGATACGGAGAGCATACGTCAGCTACCGGTCCGTCGATCTGCAGACCATTGTTGTCTACGATCACACAGAGATTGTCCAGATGTCTCGCACCTGCGAACATGGAAGCCTCCCATACCTGACCCTCCTGGATCTCACCGTCGCCAAGAAGTGTGTATACACGGTAATCCTCGTTGCTCAGCTTGGCAGAAAGTGCCATACCTACGGCAACAGAGATGCCCTGACCCAGGGAACCGCTGGACATATCGATACCCGGTGTGTGCTGCAGACACGGATGCCCCTGCAGATGGGAACCGATATGGCGCAGTGTCAGAAGATCCTCTACCGGGAAATAGCCTCTGTGTGCCAGTGCGGAATAAAGACCCGGTGCTGTATGTCCTTTGGACAGGACGAAACGGTCACGCTTCGGATCCTTCGGGTTTTTCGGGTCAATGTTCATCTCTTCGAAATAGAGATAGGTAAATACGTCTGCTGCGGATAAAGATCCGCCCGGATGACCGGCTTTGGCACTGTGGACACCGGTAACGATGCCTTTGCGCACCTCGACAGCCATCTTCTGAAGTTCTAATGTTGTCATGGAATTCTCCTTAATATATGATGATCTCATCTGCAGAATCTGCCATCGACAGATTCTTTAAAATGCATGGCGATTTTATACAGCCAGACAACAGATGCCTGGCTGCATGATAACTCTCACGTATTATTCACCAAATACAGCTTTATAATCAGCCTGGAATTTCTCGATACCCTGATCTGTCAGCGGATGCTTTGTCATCTGCTCGATAACCTTGTACGGTACAGTAGCGATATCAGCACCGGCCAGAGCACAGTCTGTTACGTGGATCGGATTTCTTACGGAAGCAGCGATGATCTGTGTATCCAGACCTGCTACAGCAAAGATATCAGCGATCGTCTCGATCAGATCGATACCCGGCTGGGAAATATCATCCAGACGGCCCAGGAACGGAGATACATATGTAGCGCCTGCTCTTGCTGCCAGAAGTGCCTGGTTAGCGGAGAAGATCAGAGTTACATTTGTCTTGATGCCCTCAGCGGACAGTACCTTTACAGCTTTCAGACCTTCTACAGTCATCGGGATCTTAACAACCATGTTCGGATGAATAGCTGCGATCTCGCGACCCTCTTTGATCATGCCTTCTGCGTCTGTTGTGGTTGCCTTAACCTCACCGCTGATCGGTCCGTCAACGATGGATGTGATCTCTTTGATAACCTCTTTGAAATCTCTTCCCTCTTTGGCGATCAGGGACGGGTTTGTGGTAACGCCACAGATAACGCCCATGTCATTTGCCTTCTTGATGTCTTCCACATTTGCTGTGTCAATGAAAAAACGCATGTTACTTTACCTCCATGGATACTTAAATTTATATGTCAACCCGTCCTTGGACAGGCTGCAGTTACCTTATTTACGGTCATATTCCCCAAAAATCTCATGAAATGCGGCAATCGCCTTTGCCGGTTCGCCGTTAAATACGCTCGAACCTGCCACCAGCTCGTCGGCTCCGGCCTCGATCAGCTCCCGGACATTGGTCAGCTTGACTCCGCCATCCAGCTCGATCTTTACGTCAAGTCCACTGTCATCGATCATCTTACGCAGATCGCGGATCTTACGGGTCATTGTCGGAATATACGCCTGACCGCCAAAGCCCGGATTGACCGTCATCAGAAGGACAACATCCACATCCTCGAGCACATATTCAATAGACGAAAGCGGAGTCGCCGGATTTAAAACGACACATACCTCGCAGCCCAGTGCGCGGATCTGCTGCAGCGTTCTGTGCAGATGCTTACACGCCTCAACATGAACGCCGATACGGTCAGCGCCTGCCGCCTTTACCTCCTCGAGATAACGGCCGGGCTCATCCACCATCAGATGTACGTCAAAGAAAAGATCACTGACCTTACGCATCGAACGGATCACCGGAAAGCCGAGAGAAATGCTGGGAACAAAGCTGCCGTCCATCACATCCACATGTACAGCTGTGACACCGGCCTCTTTCACACAGGCCAGATCCTGACCCAGATTTGCAAAATCCGCGGATAATACCGAGGGTAATACTTTCAGCATAACTTTACTTCCTTAATATAATATACTTTGCCAGTTCAACGACCCCATTATACCAGTTTTAAAATATGCTGTCATCCTGTTTTCTTCTTTTTCTGTTTGAATATTTATGCTTTTTGTATGAACTCAAAAAAGCTTCACCGAATCTTTTTTCACATGCATGGCAACGAAAAACGGACACACAGCCTCCCGGCTGCATGTCCGTAATATTACATACTATATCCAGATTAGATCACTCGTCTCACAGCTACGATCGAACGGTATGCCGCATTGTAGCTGATCTTGATGCCGTCCTTTTTATTGCTGGCATGTACGATCGCACCGCCGCCCATGTAGATTGCTACATGACCGGAGTAACAGATGATATCACCCGGCTTGGCCTCGGAGTAGGATACGCCCACACCACAGCTTCTCATCGCACCGGAGGAATGTGGCAGGCTGACACCGAAGTGTGCATATACGGATTTGATAAATCCGGAACAGTCCGCACCGTTGGTCAGGCTCTCACCGCCCCATACATACGGGTTGCCGACAAACCGGGTCGCATAGGCAACAACTGAGCTTCCCTTACCACTGTAGCTGGCACCAGACGAGCTGGATGAGCTGCTGGAAGATGAGCTGCTGCTGGATGACGAAGAACTACTGGAAGAACTGCTGCTGGATGAGCTGCTTCCGGAAGATGTACTGCTCTTATTTGCTGCAGCGGCCTGCTTCTTGGCAGCCTCGGCTGCTGCCTTTTTCTCTGCCTCAGCACGCTTCTTTGCCTCCTCGGCTGCCTTACGGGCGGCCTCCTGTGCGGCCTTTTCCTGCTGGATCTGGCGGATCTGGGCAGACTGCTGACGGATCAGAGCGGAATATTCATCGGCCTTTTTCTCAGCGGCGCTGATCTCCGATGCATAGTTGGCGCTGGTCTGCTTTTTCTTTTCAAGAGCGGCATCGAGCTGCTGCTTCTCGTCCTCGCTCTCCTCTTTCATCGTAACGAGCTCGGCCTTTTCATCCTCAAGGTCACGCTCAAGGGACCGTACATTCTCTACTGTAGACACATATGTCTCAAGAGCTTTGCGGTCGTAATCGTAAAGTTCCTGTGTGTACTCGGCCTTATTTAACAGATTGGAGATATTGGCATCGGACAAAAGCATCTCTGCCCATGCGGCGCTGCCGCCGTTTTCATAGATATAAGCAATACGGGTTTTCATGGAATCGTACTGCTTCTGCTGATCCTCCTGCGCTGTGGCAAGCTCGGCTTTGGTCGTCTCAATATCAGACTCTTTATCGGAAATATCGCCCTCCAGCGTCTTAATCTCAGCCATCAGCTCAACCAGATCCGCATCCATCTTGTTGATTTCCTTCTGTAAGGCGGCCTTCTTGGTCTCGAGCTCATTGATCTTGGACTGCTGGCTGGCCAGATTGCTCTTGGTCTGTGCCTGCTGCTTTTCGATAGCCTTCTGCTTTTCATCCAGACTGGTCGCACCTACCGGCTGTGCGGCGGCCATCGTCAGCGCCAGCACAAGCGCCAGTCCTCTCATTTTTTTACTGAACATATATACTCCTTATGTATTGTCAACTCTGTAGTTACCCTCCGCAGTGTATATCTCTCCCCTTGCTGCGGACACAGTTAACATAACATGTAAATGTTATGATTTTGTGAATTACATACAGCCATACTAACATAGAGATGCAAAATTTGCAACTGTGTCTGTAACATTTCTGTAATCTTTTACTCCTCCCGCCCTTCCAGCGCAGCCTTCGCCACCTCACAGGAATCCCTGTGCGGACATGTCAGAAATCCACAGTCTATCTCATCAATCTGCCATTTTTCACCATCTTTTTCATATACACAAAGTACGATACGCCCCTGATTCTGGCAGCGGCAAAATCCATTCAGAAACACTTCTTTTTCCTGCATTTCAACATTTTCCCTCCTGTATACCTTTTTCTTATTATACTACAATCCGTATGAATCCGGGGTCTTCTATTTCCATCATATTTGCCCCTGTTAAATCCTTGACACTCTTACATACCCGTGCTACTATACAGACAAAAGCAGTTCTGTGATAACTGACGGGCAAAGTGGATAACCACGGGGAAGTCACAGAAGATACCGCCGACCGTCTGGGCAGCATATATAACCTCTGTTTCGTTATGTATGTTGCTTTTTTATTACTATACCTGTTCCGGATACGCCGATGCAAGACCGGAACCGCAATTTTTCTATTTTGAAAGGAGCAATCATATGGGTTACAAGACAGACATTGAAATCGCTCAGGAATGTGTTATGGAGCCGATCACAAAGATCGCCGAAAAAGCAGGTATTGATGACAAATACCTCGAGCAGTATGGTAAATACAAAGCAAAGATCGACTACAGTCTATTAAAAGAATCCGACAGGAAAAACGGCAAGCTGATCCTCGTTACCGCCATCAATCCGACCCCGGCCGGTGAAGGCAAGACCACAACCACCGTAGGTCTGGCCGACGGTATGCAGAGACTCGGCAAAAGCGTCATGGTTGCTCTGCGTGAGCCGTCCCTCGGACCGGTCTTCGGTGTAAAGGGTGGGGCTGCAGGCGGCGGATATGCCCAGGTTGTTCCGATGGAGGATATCAACCTGCACTTTACCGGTGACTTCCATGCGATCGGCGCAGCCAACAACCTGCTGGCCGCTATGATCGACAACCATATCTTCCAGGGCAACGCCTTAAATATCGACCCGCGTAAGATCACCTGGAAACGCTGCGTGGATATGAACGACCGCCAGCTGCGCTATGTTGTCGACGGTATGGGCGGCAGATCCAACGGTATGCCGCGTGAGGACGGCTACGATATCACCGTAGCATCTGAGATCATGGCTGTATTATGTCTGGCCAGCGATATCAAGGATCTGAAGGAAAGACTGTCCCGCATCATCATCGGTTATACCTATGGCAAAACATCCGAACAGAAACCGGTAACCGCCGGTGACCTTCATGCTGAAGGCGCTATGACCGCCCTGTTAAAGGACGCGCTCAAGCCAAACCTCGTACAGACCCTCGAGCATGTACCGGCCATCGTACATGGCGGACCGTTCGCCAATATCGCCCACGGCTGTAACTCCGTTACCGCTACCAAGATGGCTATGAAGCTCGCCAACTACGCCATCACAGAGGCTGGTTTCGGTGCCGACCTCGGTGCCGAGAAATTCCTCGATATCAAATGCCGTATGGCCGGTCTGAAACCGAACGCTGTCGTTATCGTAGCTACTGTACGTGCCCTGAAATACAATGGTGGTGTAGCAAAAGCCGACCTGAACAACGAAAATCTGGAAGCCCTTGAAAAAGGTATGCCAAACCTGTTAAAGCATGTAAGCAATATCAAAAATGTCTACGGTCTGCCGTGTGTCGTTGCGATCAATGCATTCCCGACAGATACCAGGGCCGAGCTTGACCTTGTAGAAGCCAAATGTAAAGAGCTTGGTGTAAACGTTGCCCTGTCCGAAGTATGGGCCAAGGGCGGCGAAGGCGGCATCACCCTTGCCAAAGAGGTTATCCGTCTCTGCGAAGAACCGGCTGACTTCCACTACAGCTATGAGCTGGAAGGTTCTATCGAAGATAAGCTGAACCAGATCGTACAGAAGGTCTACGGCGGCAGCCGCGTTGTGCTGACAGCCAGCGCCCAGAAGCAGGCAAAACAGCTCGAAGACCTCGGTTTTGGCAACTGCCCGATCTGCGTTGCAAAGACCCAGTACAGCCTGTCCGATGATGCCAAGAAGCTCGGCGCTCCGAAGGATTTTGAGGTTACCGTACGCCACTTAAAAGTAAGCGCAGGTGCAGGCTTTATCGTAGCCCTGACCGGTGAGATCATGACCATGCCGGGTCTGCCAAAGGTTCCTGCAGCTGAAAGAATCGACGTAGACGAGAACGGTAAGATTACAGGACTTTTCTAGGCCTGTATACATAAAGATAGCTACAGGTGATCGAATGTTTAAACCTGAATATGACGCACTTTGCAGTGCCGCCGCAGCCAAGAGGGATCTTCTTTCGAAGAATCCCCTCGGCTATCTGGTTGCCTCCATGGTGGCCGGTATGTTTATCGCCTTTGGAAGCTTTGTTTCCATGAGTATTGGTGGTATTCTGACCGCCGCAGGATCCGATCTGGTCCGCTTTTTTGTACCGCTGACCTTTGCCACAGCGCTGAGTCTCGTTGTGATGGCCGGCTGTGAGCTTTTCACCGGCAATAACCTTGTATTATCCGCCGGAGCTTTCCGAAAAAGGATTTCCTGGGGAGACGCTGTAAAGCTCTGGATCGTCTGTTATCTTGGAAACTTTATCGGCTCCTGGATCATGGTCGGACTCTTCGAACTGACCGGCTTTGACGCCAATCCGGATATCGCCGCCTTCTTTGCCAGCACTTCCGCAGCAAAGATGAGCCTCACACCACTGGCCCAGTTTTCCCGCGGTATTCTCTGTAATATCTGTGTATGTCTGGCTGTATGGTGTGCCACCAAGCTGAAAAGCGAGTCCGGTAAGCTGATCATGATCGTATGGTGTATCCTGATCTTTATGATCTGCGGCTTCGAGCACAGCATCGCCAATATGAGTATCCTCGGTGTGGGACTCCTGCATCCGTCGGGACAGCTGTTAAGTGTTGGTGCTTACTTCCAGAATCTGTTTTTTGTCACCATCGGCAATATGATCGGCGGTATCGTCTTTGTGGCGGTTCCGTACCTGATCATCTCAAAAGAGGCATAAATACCGGCAATCTCCATCCTCTTAAACATTATCCAGCCCGAGTCATCGGGATTACATGATTACGCCGGTATTTGCATAGTAGAGTTCTTCACTCTATAAAAAGGCTGCCCTGGTTTTTGCAGGGCAGCCTTTTGTGTCTGTTTATCTGTTCTCACTTCTATTCTGTTTTTTCTCTGTCCAACACCAGTACCACACCAGCTGAAATGACCATGCAGACCATGGAGATCAGCATACTTACCCGCAGGTTTATACGGTCTGCGAGCCAGCCTGCGATCATTGGGCCGATGGCAGAGCCTAAGAGCTCACAGCCGCCGTTGATCAGCGAAAGTGCCGATGCGCTCTGCTCCTCGGGGATCTGCTCCACGCTTATGATCGCCATGAAAAACAGCGACATCACCGAAGCCAGTCCGCCAAACAGGATATACAGAACAATCGCCAGTATGTTCCCCGGAAACGCCATGATTGCTCCCAGACCGACGGCCGCCAGTATACAGCCCAGCACCACGATCTTTTTATCGTTATGCTTTGCATACCACGACGGAAATACCACCATGCCGATGGCCATGCATACGCCCATGGCGGTCATGGCAAAGCTCATCCATGTATCGGACAGATGGCCCTCCTTCTGCAGAAGCGTCGGCACATACATAAAGATACACCATGCTGCCACCAGATTCAGTGCGCCGCCTGCGATACACAGCTGTACATGCCGGTTTCTGATCAGCGTGCCGATCGTTCCCTGCTTTTTCACCGCCTGCACCGGATGATCCTCTTTTCTGCTCATCCAGAACCAGACGATACCCAGCGCCAGCAAAAGAAGCGCAAATACCCCATTGGTCTTAAAAAATCCGAGACTTTTCAGCAAAGCCACCACGATCACAGGTCCGAAGATCGTACTGATCCATGGTTCGCCGTTGGATACAAGGCCCACATTTCTCGGATACGTCTTTTCTGAGCTCTCCATCTCCACGCTTTTCATGACCAGCGGAAATACCGGCCCGCAGCCAAGTCCTAAGAATACCCGGGATACCAGGATCATGGGGAAGCTTTTTGCTGTTGCCAGAAGCAGTACGCCCGCTGTGATCGCCAGCAGCATCAGCCCCAGAAACGAAAAGATTTTCCCCTTTTTTTCTGCCAGTGCGCCTACGGTTACAGCAGAAATACAGGCACAGGCAGAGACCACCGCATTCGCAATCCCCACCTGTGTTGCGGAGATCGAAAGCTCGTCCAGATAATACCCAAAGGAATTTCTCATATAGACTGCCATCCCCCAGGTCAGAAATCCAACCGCGATGATTGCTTTTTCTTTGCTGCCCGTACCTGTATTCATTTTACACACCTACTGTCTGTTCAATCTTCTCTGTAATGATCTGGCCTCTTGCTGCCATACCGCGGTTGAGCTGTTCGGTAATACCCAGATTGCCTACGCTCCATACACCGGTCTGCGGGATCTGCCCGCGGCCCAGTGCCAGTACCAGCTCGATCGGCATACCGCCGACGGTGCCGTATACGGCCGGAGAAGCCCACGGCAGATGCTTTTGTGCTTCTTCCAGTGTGGATGTATAGTAGCAGATATGATGTACGGCTCCGCCGTCCTTTTTCCCCTGAACCTCACAGCTGAAGCATACCGCATGGTTGCGGATCCTGCCCTCTTTTAACAGCTGTCCAAAGGCCAGCGGCGGTGTCAGAGCACGGCCAAATTCTTCCATCATGTTGCTGTTTTCTTTATTGTCGCCCTGTCTGGCTGTGGATTCCTGTATACCCTTGACCCAGACGTCCTTCATCGACATTTTTCCAAGGAAAATACCACCCTTTTCCTCGCAGAGCGGAATCGGTTTTCCGGCAAACTGCGGAATCAGAACGATATCCGGATGGGACGTTACGGTATAGATCTTTCGTCTGCCGATCGGCTCCGGGAAGGTAAATTCCTCTTCACTGCCGATCAGATCCACCAGCTCGCACTTGCCGTTTACCGTGCGTACCGGTCCCGGCGCGCCGAACCATTCATGGTACAGCACATAGGGAGATACCGGTGCCATATAAACGTCCGTATCCACAAAATCGCCCCAGCGGATTACAACGGAATCCACCCTGTCCAGCCCATCGATCATATACTGTGCCGCCAGACTGGTCCAGCCCGGTGACATGCCGACGCTTGGCAATGCCAGACGGCCCGCGTCTTTAAAAGCCTGATCCAGCTGCATCTGTGCACCGATCGTTTCCTCCTCTGCAATGCCGTTTCCCGCATACGGTGCGGCAAACAGATCCAGATAATGACATTTTTCGCGGATGCAGGCTTTCATGATCGGAATGTTGAATTTCGGGATAATGCAGTGAAAAACGATATCGCATCCCCGGATCACATCTGCCACGGCATCCTCATCGGATGCATCCACCTGCTTTGTTTCGATCTGGGGGACTTTGATCTTATCCCCCAGCGTATCTATCAGTCCCTTTGCCGTATCCAGACAAACCGGACTGTAATCCGCGATCACCAGCCGTTCTACATCCGGCTCCATGGCCAGAAGTCCGGCCAGTCCCGTTCCCTGGGAACCACTGCCAATAATACAAACCTTCATATTACTCCTCTTCTGCTACGACTTCCTGTACCAGCTCCAGTTTCATGCCGCCCACCTTGTCCGAATTGATAAAGATAAAGCCGAGAGAAAATCCCGGTTCCATCTCGTACATCGGCACATAATCTATGATGTCAAAGCCCAGGGCCTTGCATTCTTCGATGGTCTTTTCGATATCATCTACCTTGATGCAGACATGGTGCATGCCCTCACCTTTGGCTTTCAGATCGTCAGCAAAAACACTGCCCTCCTGTGTCGGCTGGATCAGCTCCAGATCCAGGCTGCCAAACGGTGCCATTGCTGCTCTGTAGCAGAGCTTATGCGGCTTTCCGTAATACAGGGCATTCTCCTGCAGCTCGCCAAATTCCTGCCACGGACCGATGTTAAAGGTCTCGCTGTAATATTTCATGGCTTTTTCGATATCTTTTACCAGTACACCAATATGAGCTACTTTCATTTCAAACATGTTTTTTTACCTCTCTTTTTTCTTTATTTGTCCAGTGACGGCGTTTTGAACATCTTGATATAGCGTTTGATTTCTTCTTTGGCCGCTTTTTCCAGAATATCTGTGTATTCCTCGTGCGTTGTCTCCTCCGGCATATCGCCGATCACCTTCCGGAGCGCTTTTCCTGCTACGATGGATACGTTGGTATAGGCGTTGATCTTATTCATACCGTTTGTCACAGCGTCTGCAAAATTCTGCTCGGTCAGACCGGAACCGCCGTGCATAACCAGCGGGATATCCACCATGCCGCGGATCGTAGCCAGACGTTCAAAATCCAGCTGCGGTTTTTTCAGATATACGCCGTGTACTGTGCCGATGGCTACAGCCAGCGCGTCAATACCTGTCTCCTCGACAAATTTTACCGCATCTGACGGCTCGGTATAGATCACGTGGCTGCCCGGACCCTCGATGGAATCCTCGTTGCTGCCGATGCAGCCGATCTCACCCTCGACGTCAACGCCGCAGGCGTGGGCCATTTCCACAACCTTCTTTGTGATCGCTACGTTCTCAGCGAAGGGCAGCTGGGAACCGTCAAACATAACCGATGTGCAGCCGCGGCGGATCGCCAGTGCACAGGATTCATAGCTCGGGCCATGGTCAAAGTGCAGACACACCGGCACCTTTGCTGATCTGCAGCGCTCTACCAGATACGGATAGAAAGCGTCAAAATCAACAAATCCATATTCACCTACCATCATGATGACCGGTGTATTCAGCTCCTCTGCAGCTTCGATGATGGCTTCGCCAAACACATGGTCGCAGACATCAAATGCAGCTACCGCATATTCTCCTTCGATGGATCCTTTCAGGATCTCTTTTAATCCTACCAGTGCCATTGTTTCTTCTCCTTATCTTCTTTTTATTTTCCCAGTATCTCTTTGGCTGTTTTGCAGATACCGTTATAATCGTAACCATAGTAAGCGTAAACCTGCTCGGCTTCACCCTGAATGAAAAATTCGGAAGTGGGCAGTCCCAGTCTCTTTACCGGGATACGCAGCGCCGAATCATCGCAGGCGGATACGACCTCTGCCACAGCAGAACCAAGACCGCCGGTAACCATGTGGTCCTCGCAGGTAACGATGCCCTTTGTCTCACGCATGGCCGCATAGATCACATCCTTATCCAGCGGTGCGATCGTGTGCATGTCGATAACTCTAGCATCGATGCCTTCCTTCTCCAGAAGCTCCGCCGCTACGACACACTGATGTACGCCGTTGCCGCAGCCGATCAGTGTAATATCCTTACCGTCACGGGCAACGATCGCTTTGCCGATTTCAAATTCATAATCGTTATCTTTATATACCAGCGGCTCCTCACCACGGGCACAGCGCACATACATCGGATGCGGATAATGTACGGCTGCCTCCATAACCTTCTCGATCTGTCCTGCATCGGCCGGAGATACGATGGTCATATTCGGCATATTCCGCATGAAAGCGATATCCAGAACGGCGGCATGTGTCGGTCCTGCTGCTGCCGTAACACCGCAGTGTGTACCGATATACGTTACCGGTGCGTCATTGTATGCACCGTCCAGATAGACAAATTCGATGGCTCTTGTACTCATAAACGGTCCAAAAGCCTGGACAAAAACAGTTTTTCCGGAAAGGGCCAGTCCGGCTGCCATACCGCAGGCGTTCTGTTCCATGATACCGGTATCGATAAAGCGGTCGCCGAAGTCTTCGCCGAATTTTGCCTGTACGCTGCCCTCCGGGGAGCAGTCACAGTTGACCAGACAGATACTGTCATCGGTCTTTGCCATCTCATAGATTTTCTTAATAAATGCTGCTCTGGCAGAGCCTACAGCCTCTTCCGCACTCATTTCCCATGTGATTTTTCCCATGACTATTCCTCCTCCTTGCATGCTGCGATCAGACGGTCGGTTTCTTCCAGCTGCGCTTTCAGTTTGTTGTCGATAGAAGCATAGGTCTCGTCGATCTTGTCATCGCCGATACCGCCGGCATGCCATTTGGCCATACCATCCTCCATATACTGCACGCCGCAGCCCTTCTTTGTATGCAGTAAAAGACAGATCGGCTTTCTGTGGCCTGGAATGGATTCCGGCAGATCCCGCAGTGTCTCGTACAGCTCTTTCATATCGTTGCCGTCGGCAACTTCCCGTACATCCCATCCAAACGATGCGATCCGCTCTCCCAGATTGTCGCTGCGGATCGTCTCTTCGATCAGACGGCAGCCCTGACATTTGTTCTGGTCTACCACCAGCACGAGATTGCCGTATTCCTGATGACCGGCTACCATGATGGATTCCCAGTTGGAGCCCTCCTGCAGCTCGCCGTCGCCGACCAGGCAGAATACCCGGCGGTTCGACTTGTCGATACGTCCCGCCATAGCCATACCACAGGCGATCGGCAGTCCGTGTCCGAGGGAACCGCTGCAGATCTCAAAGCCCGGATTGTGGAAGCGGTTCGGATGCTCGCCCCAGCGGCCCAGATACTGCTTGTACTCCTTTAACAGATCCTCCATCGGATACAGTCCCATATTGGCGAAAATACAGTACAGAATATCGGCATTGTGTCCTTTACTCAGAATAAAACGGTCTCTTTCCGGATCTGTCATATGATCCTTATCCCAGTGGATAAAGTGAAAATAGAGTGCCGTCAGAAAATCACAGGCCGAAAGCGGCCCGCCCAGATGGGAATAGCCGGAAACGTAGGTCAGCTTGATCAGCGCTCTTCTGTTCTCTGCCGCCTGCTCCTGCAGCGCCCGCACCTCTTTTAGTTCCTGTTTTGTTAAACTCATAGTCTTCACCTCTCATAGTAAAATGAAAAAACGGTTGTTTATTTGTCTTTAGCATAGCGGTTTTGCTCTGTTTTGGCGTTTCAAATAACTATGACTTCATTTAATTTTCTGCATTCTTTTAAAAAGGGCGAAAAAGCTGCCGGACAGCAGACAACAGCGTCTGTGCCCGGCAGCTTAAAGCTTTCCTGCCATTTTTATTTATTTTTCCAGTCCATGTATAAACACGCCAAGAAGCACTGCTGTCAGCACCATGGCCACCGGGCATACGAAAAGTCCGGCCAGATACGATACGCCGATCACCCTGGCCGTCAGCCACGGAAACAGGATCCCGCCAAAGGTTCCGGTGATACAGAGTGCCGATGTGCCCACACCGGTCATCTCCGGTACGGCACGGCCCATCGCGCCGATCATATTGGGATAGGCTGCCCCGGAGCATATGCCACTGGCGCATACGGTCAGTAAAACGATCCAGATCTGCCCGGACAGAAATCCCACAGACAAAAGCGCAGCACCGGCTATACAGCCCCACAGCGTACTTTTCACGGCATCGATCTGCTTTGGCAGCGCCGACTGGATAAAGCGTCCCAGCGTAATGCCCAGCCAGTAGCCACTGGTCACAAGCCCCGCCAGAGTGGCGTTGTCTGTGACCTTTTCCAGACAAAAGCTGGTGATCCACGTATTCAGGGCCGTCTGCTGCCCCATGTAGATACAGCAGGCCAGACACAGGCATACGGCACCCTTATTCTTTACTAATGCACCGTAGGAGCCTTTTTCCTGCGTCTGTTCTTTTGCTGCCACAGTATCCGTTCGTCCCATCTTCCACTGCAAAACCAGATACAGCGCCAGCAGTACACCGCAGGTCACCGCCAGTGTGACATACAGCACCGTCCATTTCAGATGCAGACTGAACAGGATCGTCGCATAGGTCGGTCCGAGTAAGCTGCCTGCACCGAAAAAGCCATGGCTCAGGTTCAGATAGGCAAAGGCCTTTTCCCTGTATACCTGGGAAATATAGGCGCTGACCAGCACGCTCTCCATATTGGACATCGCGCCGATCACAAAAAACAGCAAAAGAAGCAGGGCATACGGCGGTATTACACTCGTAAACACCAGACACAGTGTATACACAAAGGCACAGCCGCCGATCAGCTTCAGCTTGTCAAACCGGTCGGCGATCATACCGCCGACAAGTACGGTGACAAAGCCGCCGACATTCTGGATGGAGCTTAAATAGCCGATCCTGTCGTAGGTCAGCTGGTAATCCGCCCGCATTTCCGGCACAAGCACACCGATCACGGCGGAGGTCACCGCCAGGATAAACATAAAGGCAAACATAAACCACACTAGCCACCGGCCTTTTGTTTCCTTTTGTACATTTTCTCTCATATCCGCCTCCTGTCAGTCCTGCAAAAGCCTGTACAGCGTGCGCCGCAAAAGCTCCTGAAACAGCCGGTTCTCGCCCGTCCGGGCATCATGGCCGGGTGCCAGATACGCTGCCCGGCCGATACCGGTGCTTCGAAGCCATCCGGCGGGATAGCGCTCGCCTTCGTACACAAACTGCAGGAAAACCTTATTTTTATCATCAAGCTGCTGCACCATATACGGTTCCTCCGCCATCTGGCCAAGCGACTTGCCCTCCCATTCATAGACAAGCGGTGTGTATTGCGGATGTCCCGTAAAGCTGCCGCCAAGCACCTGCTCCAGTGCCGTCCCCGGCAGGGAAATAATACCGTTATGCAGTGCCAGCAGCTTTCCACCCTTTCGCACATAGTCTGCCAGCACCGTGTCAAAGCCATCCTGCTCCTGATACGTGTCAATATAGCTGATCACCGCATCATACAGCCGCAGCTCCTCCGGCAGAAGGCTTTTATAGACGGTCGTAACCGTCAGCTCACAGATATCCTGCAAAGCCAGATATATCCCCTGCACTACGCCGCCCAGCGGATGATACGGCGCTTTTTTCTCGTCTCCGATCAGTAAAATTCTCATATGTCCTCCCATGCCCTTACCACGGTATAACTGTACCGTCATAGCTGTCCAGCTGCAGCTTTTCCCCGGTTTTTAGTTTTTCAAAGCTCTTTACCGCCAGATCTGCGGCGTCAGAGGCTTCCAGATCCGCATCCTCGGATTTATAGCCCAGCATATAGGTTTTCATCCAGCCGGGATGATAGAGACGGATATCGTACCCGTCCTTTTTCAGGCCATTGTAAAAGACAGCCATTCCCATATTGAGCGCAGCCTTCGACATACAGTACTCCACTTCGTTGTCCCGCCAGCAGGTACCGATGCTTCCGGCCTCCGAGGAAACACAGCAGATTTTTTTATCCTGCCCTTTATCCAGCAAAGGCAGAAAGGCTTCGGTCACCCGCAGCGTTCCCAGAGCATTGACGTTGATGACCCGCAGGATATTGTCGTAGTCCTGTCCTTCCCGGACGCTGTGCATATGGCCGTCAATCCCGGCACAGTTGATCAGTATATCCATATGATCCACATACTCTCCGGCTAGTGCAGCCGCCTGCTGTACAGACGCCGTCTGCCCCACATCGAGCGGCAGGATATACAGCCGGTCAGGATACTTCTCTTTCAGACCGTCCAGCTCTTTCCAGTCCGGCATAAAGCGCCCGGCCAGCACCGTATCTCCCCGCTGCAGATATTTTTCACACAGGGAAAAGCCAAGGCCCCTGTCTGCACCTGTAATACCTACGATACGCATTTTTTAATCCTCCCATACGCCCTTCTGGTAATAGGCTTCTCTTTTGTCAAAGTCACAGGGCAGGATCTCTCCTGTCGCCATAAAATGTTCCACGCAGGCCCGGTCGGGAATCCCTGTCCGTCCACCAAGCACCGTACACTTCACTGCGGATACCGCACTGGCAAAGGCGGCGGCCTCTTCGCCTGTTTTTCCCACACTCAGACCATAGACAAAGGCTCCGTGGAAAACATCACCTGCGCCGGTGGTATCCTTTACCTCAACCGTATACGGCTTTGTCCGGAAATACCGGCCATGATCCACGCCGGCACAGCCATGGGAACCCAGCGTTACCACAACGACGGACGGGCCATCTGCACTGAGTTTTTGCAGGTTTTCTTCCAGCTCCTTTTCGTTATGCCAGTCGCTGTCCGGGAACGCGCAGTGGTAGTAATATTCCGACAGGATCAGAATATCAATCAGCGGCATGGCCGCCTTTGTCCGCTCGTCATACTCATCGCCATCCACCTCCACAAGACCTCCGGCTTCACGCACAGCCTTTGCAAAAGCCACGGCGCTCTCATCCATCTGGTACAGCAGCAGATAGTCGCCCGGCTCAGTGTGCTGCCGCAGATAGTCTGCGATTTCGGCGGTCTCCTCCGCTGTCAGCGGTGCAAATGTGGGCTTTGACTCGATATAATGCTTGCCCCTCGTGCTTTCATCCACGAGACTCAGACAAAGTGCCGTATGCCCCGGCTTTACCTTCAGCTGACTGACATCCGTACCATGATCGGCAAGATCCTGACGGCACAGTCTGCCGTAACGGTCAGAGCCCACGGCTCCCACAAAGACGGTGTCTGCGCCTAGTCTGGCCGCTGCGATCACAGCGTTTGGCACCTTGCCGCCGCCCATCAGGGACGCATCCGTCAGCTCTGTCAGTTCCTCCTCCGCCGGAATCCGGCTGCAAAGTATGTTCATATCCATGCAGGGGTAGTCAAATCCTGTAATTTTCATATCTGATGTTCTCTCCTTTTTGAAAAAGGCGGGACTTTACGCCCAGTCCCGCCTTATCCTTGTCTTTTACAGCTGTATCCGTTTTACGGATCACCGTATGCTGTTATTTCGCATCTGCCGGGTCTGCTGTGATTGCCACATATCGACATACCTCTTCCAGTACCCGGGTATAATCCCCATGGATACCGCAGGCATGGTGGATATACGGGCCGTACATCAGCTTGCGCTCCCATTTGGCCCAGTCATCGACCTCCAGCCAGATATAGTTACCACCGGTCTCCGGGCCGTCCACACCGCGGCCATTGCCGTAAAACAGCTGGAATTTGCCGTCGATGCCGCCAAATCTGGCGATTGTCAGTTCTCCGCCCTGGATCTCATAGCGTCCCATACATTCATCTGTGATCTCCGGATTGCAGGACGGCTTTGCCAGCGATTTCGGGAACGGTCCGCAGTGCCATAACAGCTCGGCATTGTCATTCTCCGGATGGCGGATCGTCATATCCGCGGTAAAGGTCGGAGAATCACCTCTGGCCGCTGCTGTCAGAATCGCTGTGGTCACAGCGCCGTAGATATCGGTCTCACAGACCACCGGCAGTCCTTTTTCCGTCAGATTGCCAAAGGCAAAGCACGGATAGGCATTATACAGTAACGGCATGATATACCAGCAGTCACCGGCCATGATCGTGCAGTTATGCTTTTCTGCCATATGGCGGATGGCAAGCTCCGCTGCCGCGGTAAGCTCTGCATTTTTCTCAGAAATGGTGTAGCAGGAGAAGGCCGCTTTCGTCTCCTCCACCAGAGCCTGTACCTGCTCCTTTTCTTCTTTTCTGACACGTTCCAGCTCGGTCACAATCTCCGTTCCGTCAATCGGTACAATATCAATATTTAATTTTTGTGCAAGATTACTCTCGTCCACCATAACGCTCAGGAAATCGCGCGGTCTCGGGCCGATCTGGCCGATCGTCATATTCCGTACAGCCTTTACAGCGCAGGCTGTACGCACAAACAGCTCCAGCCCTTCATCCAGCTTTTTATCGTCCAGCCAGCAGTTCTCAATATAGGTAAACGGAATATGCAGACGGTTCAGTCCCATCGTTGTCGCAAACAGACCGCACTGGGTATCGGTCTGGCGGTAGCAGTAGCCTCCCGGCGGTGCATCGTCTCTCGGGCCCCAGATCAGGATCGGCAGCTGAAATTCCCGGCAGAGCTTTACGACAGCTTCCTCATTACCGAAATTGGCATGGGGAACGAAGATCGCATCCACCTGTTTTTCCTTGAAATACTGCGCAACCTTCAGGGAATCGCATGCCTGATACAGAAGTCCCTCGTCATTTAAGAAGGAAATATCCACCAGCTCAACGTCACCCAGCTTCTCTAAGATCTCATCTACTCTCTTGCGGATCTTCAGACCGTTTTCATACGCATTCTTCGGATCCGGAAAATCAAAACGTCTCGTCGGCGCATAGCCTAAGACCAGTTTTTTATAATCGTACATACTTTTGCTCCTTTAGTTTTCCACATACCAGCGCACTGGCTTGGTGATACCGCAAAACGGCATAAATACTTCCAGACACACATAGATTTCCGCCGTCTTTGCACCCTCGGAAAGAGGAATCTCCACCGACAGCTCACCCGGCTCTTCGTAGGCTTTTGTCTCGCGGATCTCCTTTAAGACCTGACCGTCGGCGTCCTTTACAAAGACCAGTACATCCGACTTGCCCTCCAGAAGCTCAAAATACAGCCGGTGCGGTGCGGCAGCCTCTGTGGCCACAGGGATCTCTGTTACCGTATGGTATGTGAGGAATCCGCTGTCCTTGTACAGATCGTGCATCTGCGTACCGTGACCTACTTCTACCTTTTTATATCCGGCAAGGCTGTCCAGCGCAGACTTTTCCACCACCGATTTTTCCGGCGTCCAGTCCGCCATCTCCCAGTCGGTGATATACCGGCGCTCCACCGTTTCACAGGTAGCATATCCCGTTCCTGCCGGGCTTGTAAATTCCAGAATGGCAGGCTCTTTCAGACCGCTGACCTTTACCTTTACCGCAACGTTTTCTTCCTGCGGTTCGACCAGAAGCTGTGCCAGTCCGCGGTAGGTCATACCCCTTTTCGTATGTCTGTCCGAGGCATCCTGCACATCGCCGTTGCCGGTCAGAATAAGCTTTCCACCCTTTACCTCCTGCACTTCATAAGCCAGTGCCGCATCCGGCAGCAGCAGTCCGTGCTCATCGAGAATACGCAGTGTACATACCGCTACATCCTGACAGCCGGATCGCACTCCGGGATTTTCAGGGATCAGCTCTGCTTTAGCCGGTGTTCCCTCCAGTACACAGCGGTCTGTAGCTGTTACTTTGCCATTTTTCAGCGTTTCCAGTGTAAAAACGCCCGTTTTGTCATCCAGCGTAAGCTCTGCCGGTGCATAATACTGTGTTTTGGTCTCATAAATTTTTTCACCGTCACGGTACAGGATCAGCTGGTCGCCGTTGCCCACCAGACGGATCTGGTTGTCCGGACAGTTGGGATTTCTGTTTGGCTCGATCTTTGCCAGCGGCTTCTCCTGCCACCAAGACTGGTACAGGGAATAGCTTTCCTTGGGATATCCGTTCTGGTCCATAGCGCCGCACAGGGCAAAAAGGCCGGGATAATCGTGTTCACCGCGGTAATCCATACCTGTCCATGCGAACAGACCGCAGACATATGGTGTCTCGTGCACGATCTTCCATGTCTCGATACCACACGCTCTGTCACCGAGCACATCCTCATCGTTGCAGCTGTTGGCCTCGGAAAAGATGATGGCTTTGTCGGGGTAGCGCTCATGTACCTTCGGTACAAGGGTAATATTATAGTTCATACCGATCATATCGGCGGTATCGGCTGCCCCCTCTTCCAGCAGACCTGTATGCATCGCCATCAGTACCGGCCGGTCCTGATCCAGAGAACGGATTGCCGCCTTCATCGTGGCCATGATCTTCTTTCCGCGTCGGCCGGCCTGCAGGGATTCTTCGTTACCCACCGACCAGATCACAACACTGGGGTGATTTCTGTCCCGGTGCACCATGGCTTTCAGCCGCCGCAGACCATTTTCGGAGGATTCAAACCAGCGGTTTTCATCCATGACCAGCATTCCTTCAGCATCACAGGCGTCCAGTGTCGCCCGGGAATGTGGATTATGGGAAAAACGATAACCGTTGCAGCCCATCTTCTTTAAGCAGCTGACCCGGTATGCCTTTACCTCGTCCGGTACGGCAACGCCAAAGCCGCCGTGATCCTCGTGGATACACATGCCCCGGATCTTTGTCGGCACACCATTTAATAAAAAGCCTTTTTCAGCATTAAATTCGATCGTACGGAAACCAAAGGTCACCTGATCCTGATCCAGGATCACTTCCCCGTCGTTTTTATCCAGCACCGTTGTCTGTAAACGATACAGCTGCGGGTCGGTGTCCGACCAGAGCTTCGGAGCTGTCACGGTCATTTCCTGCTTTGCCAGAAGCTTCTGTCTGGCCCGCAGGGTCACGTTTTCTTTCACATCGGCAACCGGATCGCCGTCCATCGTCTCAATCTTCTGGCACAGCCAGACCTCCCTGTCCTCATCCGACAGATTTTCAAGACTTGTCTCGACCGGCACGCGCCACTGACTGTCATCCTGCTTTTCCGGATGCACATAGACACCGTCTCTTTCGATCGAAATCCGGTCCGTTTTGACCAGCCATACATGGCGGTAGATTCCGGCACCCTCATACCACCAGCCTTCATATTCTGTGGTATCGACATACACAGCCACCGTATTCAGATCGTCCCCGTAGCGGGCAATATCTGTGATATCCAGATCGATCTCTGTGTAGGCACTGTCAAAAAAGCCCATATAGCAACCATTTACCCAAATATGGCTCCGGGAACAGATGCCCTCAAACCACAGCCGGATCCGTCTGTCTTCATCCGCCGGTTCCAGGCGGAAATTTCTTCTGTACCAGGCCTGGCGGCGGAGCAGAGAGCCATGCACCGGATTGGCCTCGGGCGTTGGCTTGTGCTCTACCGCATAGTCGTGCGGTACCGAAACGGTTCGCCAGCTGCTGTCATCGTAATCTGCACTGGCCGGGCCGCGGCCGCGCTCTGTTTTTGTATGCATATAGGTGTACATGTAGCCATGCTCCACCGTATCCCTGACGTTCCCTTCATGGAAACGCCAGCCATCCCGCATCTGTAATACGTCTCGCATCTTCTCTCCTCCTGTCTCAGCCCTTGACCGAACCGGCCGTCATACCACCGGCGATACTGTTCTGTGTGATAAAGAAAAAGATTACAACGGGAACCAGTGACAGACATGCCGCAGCAAAGGCCGCATTCATATTGGAAACATGCTGTCCAAAGAAATAAAACTGCTGCATCGGGATCGTACGCATCTCCTTTTTCTGGAAGATGATCAGACCAACGTTAAATTCGTTCCACATCCACAGCATATGCAGCGCCGCTACTGTCGCTGTGATCGGCTTCATCAGCGGAAATACCACGCTCCAGAACGCCCGGTATCTGCTGCAGCCATCCAGCATGGCCGCCTCTTCCAGCTCCACCGGTATAGTCTTGGTAAAGCCGACATACAGAAACGTTGCATAGGAAACACTGATACCTACCATCAGGATCACACCACCGGCATACGTATTCATCAGATGCAGATCCTTCATCATCTTGTATACCGGAATCATGATCATCTGGAAGGAGATCATCATACCGGACATCAGCACCGTATCCATGGCCTTGTAAAAGCGGTTTCTGCTGCGTCGGCAGATGATATAGCCGCCCATGGCGGAGCTGAGCACGATCAGCACAACAGAGGCGATCGTAACGATCGTACTGTTTCTGAGCGTTACACAGAAATTGGTTACCTGGATCGCTTTGGTAAAGTTTTCCGGATGCAGGCCTGTCGGCAATGCCAGAATACTTTTTGCCGTCTCCATCGGAGATTTAAAGGCATTGACGATCACAATATATAAGGGTGCCAGAAAGGCGATGGCAACCACGATCGTAACAAAGGACAGCACAGCAGAAAACGCTTTGCCTTTTTTTGATCTTTTCGTCATTTAAATCTCCACCTCTTTCTTTCTGAGTGCACCTGACAGGCCCGCACCTATGGCAATCAGCACGATGGTAAAGACGATGGAGATCGCCTGACCATATCCGGCTTTGTTGTAGCTCATCAGATGATTGTAGATGTACATACCGATCGTTTCCGAGGAACCTGCCGGGCCGCCCTGCGTTGCCGCAAACGGCGTTGCAAACTCTCTGAGACCATAGGTCAGAGACAGTGTGATACAGGTGGTAAATGCCGGAACGATCATCGGCAGTGTTACCTTGAAAAATTTCTGGGTGTCCGTAGCGCCGTCAAGCTCTGCGGATTCGTACAGCTCCTTTGGCACTGTCGTCAGCGATGACAGATAGACCAGCATATTGATACCGACGTCGATCCACATATGGATGATTGCAATACCCCATAAAACCGTACTCTTGTTACCTAAAAGACTGCTCCATCCGAACAGTGATTTAAATACATCACGGAAAATGTAACCCCAGATAAATACAGCCAGGATAACACTGATGGATGTCGGCAGGAAAAATGCGATACGGGCAAAGGTTCTGCCCCTGAACTTCCGGTTGATCGCCAGCGCTAAAAGCAGGGAGATCACATTACCAAGGATCGTTACGATCAGCGTATATACCACGGTATTTTTAATCGGCTGCAGGATATCGGCGTTTGAAAAAATATTGATAAAGTTTCGCAAACCGACAAAATTCATTTCTCTGCTGACGCCATTCCAGTCTGTCAGGGCTATATTGAGTCCAGAGATGAACGGAATGACGATAGAAAAACCGAAAAAAAATAGAACAGGTATTAAAAAGCTGAAATCAACCAGCTCTCTTTTAATATTCCTCTTCATATTTCCTCATTTCCAGCGGATGCCCCTTCGGGGAGCACCCGCCATATTCTTTAACTGTAAACGTGCTTCGTCTTATTTCTTTGCAGCAAGGGCACTGGCAAATTTCTCATCCATCATCTGCAGCGCCTGCTCTACCGTCATATCCTTATCCATCAGGAATTCTGTCTCTACATCTGTTGTGATCTGCTCCAGCTCATCGGAGGCAAACAGCTCAGAATATCCGGTCCAGTCAAAGACCTTATCCTGATTGATATACTGGGAAATATCATACAGCACGCCGGCATCCTCTTTGATATCCAGATTCTTGCATGCGGAAATATCACCCTTGACATTCTGCTCCAGCTCGCCGATCTCCGGTGTGGATAAGAACTCAAGGAATTTTAACGCCTGCTCTTTATATGGAGACTGCTCATGTACAGCAAATCCACCTGGTGAAACATGCAGAGGCAGCTTGCAGTCTGCTGCATCTTCCGTCAACGGCAGCGGGAAGATACCGATATTGGCATCCGGATTGATCGATGTGATACCGGCCGGTGTCCAGGAACCATTGAGGATCATACCGGCCTCGCCGGTTGCCAGCATATTCTGTGCGGTATTCCAGTCTGTACCAAACGGATCATCATTGACATACTGGAATCTTTCTTTCATTCTCTTTAATACCTCGGAGAAATGGCCTTTGTCTTCTGTCCATGTGGTTTTGCCTTCAGCCAGCTCCAGACGGTTATTCTTGTCGTTCTTTACGGTTGTTACTACGGAATCACACTGCTCATCAGAGAACAGTACCCACTGTTCCTGGAAACCTGCTGCGATCGGTGTCTTTCCGGAATCTTTGATCTTCTGACAATCATCCAGAAAAGCGCTCCATGTCTCCGGTGTTTCTTTGATACCTGCAGCCTCAAAAACATCTTTATTATAGGTAACGAACATACCGCTGACAAACATCGGCAGACACCAAGTCTTGCCATCCTCTGTACAGGCTGCGATCGCATTTTCCTGTACGTTTTCTGCCAGCCAGGACTGATCGGAAATATCGGCTACAATACCGGCATCGATAAATTCATGTTTCTTATTGATATCATCAATAAAAAACAGATCCGGTACATCGTCCGCTGCGATCTTGTTTCTTAACATTGAGTTGTAATCATCGGAAGACAGCGTCTCCATATCGATCTTGATACCCGGATTGGCTTCCTCAAACTTTTCGATTGCCTGCTCCATAAAGCTGATCGAGTTTTCCTCGTTCAGATCATGGCTCAGTGTCAGGGTGACTTCCTCTGTGGAATCGGTGTTTGCCTGCGCTGCAGATGTTGCAGAGTTTTCCGGTGTACCGGAAGATGCCGGTGTACCCGAACCGGAAGTGGAACCACAGCCTGCCAGTGTACCAAGTGCCAGAGCTGCTGTCAGACCTATGCTGAGCATTCTTTTTTTCATGACAAGACCTCCTTTTGTCTCTTTCGTTTGCCTTTTTCGTAAGCTTCTCTTGTCCTGTTAAGGACTTCCTGTGATAAAAGAATACCGCGCTTTGCCCGAATCAGCATTTCAAAAAAATGGGTTTTATTGTAAAATACTATCCTTATATTCAGAAACCGTCATTCCCGTCACCTGTTTGAAAATCGTAGAATAATAGGAGGCGCTGGAAAAGCCCACCATCTCGGCGATCTCATGGGAACGCAGGTTCGTCTGGCGCATCAGCTTTTTGGCTCCTGCAATGCGCACCTGATTGATATACTGCGTCAGCTTGATGCCCGTACCGCTCTTAAAGACCTTGCACAGGTAATTTGGCGTCAGGCAGAATTCGTCCGCAAGAATGTCCAGAGACAGCTCCTTCATATAATTCTTTTCAATATAATTCATGATCGCCTGTGCCTGACGGCTGTTGATCTGCTGTCCGCTGTTTTTCGCATCGTAAAGCCTTTCCAGTGCATCCAGCGCCGATGTGATCCTGTCCTCCATGCTCTGCAGCGATTTAAAGGATTCACACCAATGCTCCGAGATCCGCCGCACACCGAGGATCTCCATCAGATCCATTTTTTCCGAAACGGATACCCGGTAAAAAACATGACTCAGCATAAAAAAGGCCTTTTGCAGCTCCCGTTTGCCCGGCCGCGTCTTGCGCAGATCCTCCATGATGTCTGCGAAACCCTCTCTGGCCTGCTGTATCTGTCCCTCATGCAGAAGATCCGAAAGCTCCTGCACCGCATGCTCCAGATTCAGCTCCTCCTTCGAGCTGCGGACATTACAATAGAAATACGTCTTATCATATCCGTCGTATACGCTCTGGGCCTGTGCCAGATCGGCCTGCTGATACAGCGTATGGATCGCCTGCATATTCCAGATTGTATCGCTGACGCCCATGGAAAAGCCGTGCAGATCCAGATCCGTCAGTACGCCATACAGCACGGATATCCGCCGCGTCACATACTCCAGGATCCGCAGCGCACTCTTTTCATTCGCCATCGACAAAAGAATCACCAGACTGTCCGCATCCATGCTGACGATAAATTCGCTGTCCTCTAAAACCTTTTCGAGGGCATGACGCACCCGGCGGTGCAGCTCATCGTCCTGCACCGGCAGCTTCAGAAGGAGAAGCGTCAGATTATCCGGCTTTTTCTCGTAACCGACCGCCTCCCAGAAGGGCGCCATATCCTCCGCCTTATACTGCTCCTGCAGATATCGCTTCAGATATTTGTCCGATACCGCGGAGAAATTTGCCTGGAAAAACTGCGCTTTGCGCTTTTCCTCCTCCTGCTGCCCTATTTTTCCCCGGATACGGGTAAGCAACTGGATCACATCCTCCGGCTGCATACTGTGCTTTAAGATATAATCCATAGCGCCAAGCTTCATCGCATCCTTGACAAAGGTAAAATCACTGTAGGAGCTTAAAACCACGATCTGTATATACGGGTACTGCTCCCGCACCCTCCGGATCAGCTCGATGCCGTTCATCTCCGGCATGCTGATATCCGTAAAGATCACATCCGGCTTTTTCTCCGCCATCTGTTCCATGGCGGTACGTCCGTTGATCGCCTCCGCGCAGATTGTAAAGCCGTATTCCTCCCACGGCAGATAATTGGCGATCTCATACCGGTAAAACCGGTCATCCTCCACGATCATCAGATTATACATTCGTCTTCACCCCTTCCCTCGTATGAAATACAGGCAGGATCACTTCTACTGTACAGCCCTGTCCCGGACTGCTCGTATAGACCAGACCGTATTCTTCGCCGAAATATTGCTGGATCCGCTGGTATACATTGCGCACACCGATACTGTTAAGGCCCTCATAATGCTGCGATTTTTCCGCAAACAGTCTATTCAGCTGCTCCGGCGTCATGCCCACGCCATTATCCCGTACCGTCAGCACCAGCCGGTTCTCACGGATCGCCGAGGATATGGAGATCACGCCGTTGCCCCGGGACATCTCAATCCCATGAAATACAGCATTTTCCACCAGCGGCTGCAGGATAAAATTCAGCATGATCAGCCCCTTTGTCTCCTCCGCGATGTGGTATTCTACCCGGAAAGCATCCTCATACCGGTACAGCTGCAGGACAAAATAGTTGCGGACATATTCGATCTCCTGCTCGACCGTCTGAAATTCGCTGGTTTTTCCCAGCGAAGCCCGCAACAGATCGATCAGCGCCTGCGTCATCCGGGCGATGTCCTCCTTGCCCTCCATCCTCGCCATACACTTGATGGAGCCGAGGGAATTGTACAGAAAATGCGGATTGACCTGGGCTTTTAACACCGTCATCTTAAGCTTTTCCTTCTCCTTACCTTCCCGGTACGCCTGCTGGATCAGTTCCTCGATCTTGTCCGACATATGATTGAAATGCTGGCACAGATCTCCGATCTCATCCCGGCTCGACGGCACGATATGTACGGCAAAATCGCCCTGCTCTACCCGGCTGATCGTCTTTTCCAGATCGCGGATATTCTGCGTCATGCTGTTGGACATGATATACGAGATCAGCAGGGAAATACAGACCGCGATCACCACTACTCCGACCATATAATAGGCCAGCGAATTGACAGCGCCCATATACTTGTACTCCGGCACCGCGCAGTACAGATTCCAGTCTGCGGTGCGGTTGGCATACTTGATCAGCAGGAAACGGTCGCCATCCATTTTTACCTTGTCGATGCTCCGGCCATACGCGGTAAAATCCTTTTCCACGTACTTGTCAGCCAGTGTTTCGTTCGCGCTGTCGGTATAGACCATGCCGGTCAGCCGGTTCTGAAAGATCAGCTCATGGCTGGAGATCAGATGCGAATCTGCCGTCACCGGGGTAAAGAAGTCCGCGCTGATCGCAAAAACCACGGTAGCATAGGTCTCGCCCAGATTGTTTTCTGTCCGGAGAATATTTCTCGCCAGATACACCGTATTATCTGTCTCATCGACAAACCAGCTCGTATTGTGGCGCACCGCCTCCATGCTTTCCTGCGCCTTTTTGAGGATCTGCTTCACATAGCCTTCCGACACATTGCTGTAATTAAAGCTTTTGCTGTATTTTATCCACCAGCTGCTGACATTTTTCTGGTTGTTAACATACACAGCATATACCGGGGAAGATGTGGAAAAATACTGACTGCCGATCGTACGGATCTGCTGCCGGTATTTCTGGATGCCCATCTGATAGATCTCCCTCCGGTCTGCCTGCAGGATCGTTTTTAACGAGGCATCCGTCATAAAATCAAACGTCCGGCTGAGCAGAGCCTCCGTACTGGCCTCCGTATTTTCCGAGATCTGCTCCAGAAGCTCCATCGCCAGCTCCTGCGTGTTGGCATTCAGCTTGTTTTTCGAAACCAGAAGCCCCACGCCGTCAAACAGTATGATCATGATCAACGCCACAAGTAAAATCGACACAAAAAATTTATCTCTTAATTTTATCCGCCATCTGTTCATTCTCTCATCCCGCCTTTTCAGACTGTCTTTATCTCTGCATTCTTTAGAAGTCGCCAGAGTTCTGTGCAAGCACGGACTTGGTCTGTCTGCTCGCGTAAATCACAATAAAGCGTACGACGATCCGTACGCTTTATTGTAGCACATTTTATTCAAAATGCCCATGAACACTGTTATATACCTTTATATTTTTATGCATGTTTCACAATTTTCTACTTGATATTCTCAGGCAAAACGCACCGAACCGGTCAGACCACATTTGCTGTGTGTACCCCGGATCAGCAGCTTAATGATCAGACGGTCATCCGACACGACGCCCGGCAGCTCGACAGACAGGCTTCTCGGCTCCTCCTCAGTGCTTTCCAGATAATATCGTTTGAGGATTCGGTTATCGTAATCCCGCATCGAGATCAGGATCTCACAGCTGCCCGTGATCTCTTCGAATACAACCTTTCCGGTTTCGTTCTCCTGTAACGGCGGCATGTTCGGCTCCATACAGTAGATCACATAGCCACCGCCGCCCCGGCCATAGAAGAATGGCAGCGACTGCTCCACCATCGTCGCACGCTCCAGCGATTTACGCCAGAAGGCATAATTATCATCCGTTGTATACTCGTAGATATCCGGTTTTTCCGAATAGATCCGGGAAACAAACCAGTCGTTGATAAACGGTGAACTGGGATCAGAAAGCTCCATCGGACACTCTTTCGGTTCTGTAAGTGTAACCTCACAGGATGCCGGAAGAATTGCCTCTCCGGTCACTGTCACCCGTACGTTGCCTTCTGTCAGCCCTGCCTGCAGCACAGCCTTTCCTCTGCCCTTATATAACCCCATTTCGGACGGTTCCGGGAAGCAGCTGCAATACGGATCCGCATTGTCCGTGCACACGATCCGGGCATCCCCCTCACAGGTAATGCGGAAATTATGCGCTGCCATCGGTACCTGGATACCGTTTTCATCCTTTACCTCGATCCAGAAGGTCATACGGCTTGTGCCGTCTGCCGGATATACCTGCTTTTCCGGATGCAGTACAAAATGATGGGCCAGGCCGCTTGTCTGTATCTCATCCACCGCCGCCGGTTTTTCCCCGGGATCGTTCTCCGGCAACGGATATCCCTCCGCCCGGATCACACCGGGCGTATAGGCGATCGACGTCTCTGCCATCTGGGTATCGTCTATTGCCAGCGTTTTTACCAGTGTCCCGTTGACATAGAGCTTTACGACCAGAAGATTACTGATGATCTGCACCTTCCGCAGCTCTCCCGGTGTGTTTTTTGCGTAGCTGTCCGGATTCCAGTGCCCGCATATATGTACCAGCGGCTTATCTGTCCACCGCGCCTGATAGCGGTAAAAGCCGTCCTTTCGTGTGCCGTTACAGCTCAGCGGGCAGGCGTCGGTGAAAAAGGCCAGATTCCGGTGTTCTCCCCGGTAATCTGCACCGGCCCAGCCAAAGGTTCCGGCATAAAATGGATGGCCGTCCGCATATTCCAGCGTCTCCCAGGCCCCCACAGCGCCCGGCTGTGCATTGCCGCTCTCAACGATCATATCGGCCAGATTCAGCACCTCCGTACCCAGAAACGGCCTGTCCGGATACATGGCCCGCAGCTCATCCAGCTTTTCATGGTTATAATTGACGCCGATCACATCCATTTCCCCGGCAGCACCCTCCGGGCCAAAGCCCTGATGCATCGCCAGTGTCACCGGACGGGTCGGATCCAGCGTATGCGCCAGCTTTTTCATCGAACGGGCGATCCGCTTTCCTGCAGACGTTCCCTGCAGCGTCTCCTCATTGCCCAGAGACCACAATACGATCGACGGATGATTCCTGTCGCGGCAGATCAGCTGTGTAAGCTCTGCCATACCATCCTCCGCGGAGGAAAATTTTCTTGTCTCATCCATCACCAGAATGCCGTAACGGTCGCACAGATCCAGCAACACCGGATCCGGTGCATTATGGGAACAGCGGTACGCATTGCCACCCATGGCCATAAGCTCCTGCAGCCGTCTCTCATAAACCGATGCGTCGATCGCCCAGCCCAGGTTGCCTTCATCCTCATGGAAGCACAGACCTTTCAGCTTTACATGTTTTCCGTTCAGGAAAAATCCCGCATCGGCATCAAACCGAAACTCGCGAAAACCGACCAGCTGCTGTACGCTGTCCACCAGACCGTCCTTTGTCTCCATCTGCAAAACCAGCGGATACAGCTGCCCGTTTCCGATGTCCCACAGCCGCGGATCCTCTGCCTCAAACACCAGAGATACTGTCTGTCCCGCGCTGCATATGGCTGTGGCCTTTACCTCCTGATCCTCCCAGAACGCCCGGACACAGATTTCCGGTGCCCTGTCACTGATGTACAGTGTCGGTACGTTTACACGCACCTGCCAGATATTCTCCTTTACATGCTCTGTCACCACCTGCAAACGGCTCTCATCAAAGCAGACCGGCTCCATGATCTCCAGCCACACCGGCCGGTACAGACCGCCGCCCTGATACCACCAGCCCTCCGGGACGCTGTTGTCCATATGTACCGCCAGCACATTCGTATCCGTTCCCGTATACACATAATCGGAAATATCTACTGTCACATCCAGATAGGAGGAAGCATTTTTCTTTAACAGACAGCCATTCAGATATATCTCGCTGTTTCCACTGATACCGCCAAAATGCAGAAGGACACGTTTTCCCTCATCCGTAGCATCCAGCTGAAAATACCGCCGATACCACGCATCTGGGCGCTTTAGATATCCATTATAATTATCTGCCGCCGCATCCAGATCCTGAGTCACCACAAAATCATGCGGCAGCTCTACCCTTTGCCATGTATGATCATCATAAGACCTCGCTGCCGGACCCACCTGTGCCCCGGCCTTTGTCAGCTGATACGCATCATAAGCCATTCCGGACTGTTTTTCTGTAGTAAACAACCAATCCCTGCACATCCGCCATCTTCTCCGGCATTTTCCATCTGTTCCCTGCATCTTTCGCACCTCCTGTATGCACACACTTCTCCTTATGCACACAGTGTACCAGCCCTGCACGGTTTCTGCCTTTCACTAAACTGGGATTTCTTTTAAAAAAATGCCAGAAAAGCGCGTTGTCTTTATAATTACATTCCCAACACCTCCAGCGCCCAGTCCAATGTCTTTTCATTCACACCCGAGCTACGAATCTTTTCTTTATCCTCGCCACTAAGAAGACGCTTAATAATCTCTCCCAGACTTTTTTGTCCTTTTTCTTCCCCTATCTTCTCACCCTCTTTTTCTCCCCTGCATCTTGCCTTACACAGTTCCTCATTAATCTCTTCTGCCATCAATTCTCTTAATGCCTGACACATAAACTCATCCCCTTTCAGTGTTTCAAAAATTTCTATATTATTTGCAATCGCCAGCTGCAATACCGAGTCAGCCCATTCCCGTTCCTCGGCCTTTTCCAGCTTCCGCATTTCCAAAAGTAATAGCCGTGCATGCTCTCTTGTAATCTGCCTTTGCAGTGCCGTTACCCAGATATGTTTTTCCCATGTCATCTCGCGCAGGACGAGAATCTGCACAGCAAACAGTAAGCCCTCTCCCTGCAACATATAAATTCCCGGTGCTCTTTCTATAACGTCATACAACTCTGCCAGCTCCTGCAACAACTTTTCCGGTTTTCGTTCACGGATAAATGTAACCGATATATCTGTCCGACGAATTGCATTTACATGACTACCCTGTGCTTTGTATAAACACCCATACCCCAAAGTCTTATAGAATACATCCAAATCCAACGCATCATCCGGTGATTTAAACTCAATAATGTTATGCCGCTGGAAGCCCTGCGTAATTTCATCCAGAACCCAGGTAATCTCTCCTTTTGCTCTGGCTAACATATCAATCTGTAAAGCCTTTGTATTCAACACATATTCGCCATCATATTCACATTCCTCCTCATTCTCTTTAAGCTCCAGTCGCATAGATCCAAAATACGGGCCATGCCACTGCTTACGCTCCAATGTTGTTGTGGTAACTGTTGTTGTCATAGATATGTCCTTCCCGCAAAGTCAGTGCACCCATACGAACCATGGAATATCCTGTATTCTCTTATATCTGTCTCTACTGCTGTTTATCCTGAATTGTTATAGAAATGTAGACCGCGCCTGCTCACCGGCTAAACATCCATCGGCCATAGGTCAGCCATCTAAAAGGAAAACGCCTTAACTTTACTCTGTATGAAATCAGCTATAGAATTGTAAATCTGATCCGCCTTTTAGTATATATCTTATATATACCGCATTTTTCACACGCTGTCAATTATTTTTACTACTTTTGTAGTTTTTCTATAAAAAGCACCCGAACCTTCCAGCCCGGGCGCTTACATTTGTTATTCTACTTTACAATCACCTTTACCACACGGGTAGCCGATGCGTAATTTTTATTTTCCTTAGCCGTCAGTGTGATCTGGTACGTACCTTTCGGTGCATTTTTTTTCACAGTGACTTTGCCTTTGCCATTGACGGAAATAAATTTCCAGCCATTTTCCGGTACGCTTGTCACGCGATACGTGATACCGGATTTTGCCTTTGCGCCGATGGAATAGGATTTATTTCCTTTTTTCAGCTGCTTTGTCCTGTAGGTCATCGTAGCCTTTTTAGCAGAAATATTCTGCTTGTTCTTGTTGACATTGATCTGGATCACACGCTCAGAGCCGTTAAAATTGACGGTCGCACCAGTGGATACCTTCACCTGATATACACCACCCGGCGCTTTCTTTTTCATCGTCACTTTACCGTTTTTGTCTACGGTGATGTATTTCCAGCCGCCGTTCGGCGCCTTGACCACGCTATAATATACCGCTCCCTGTGCACGGCCACTGATATTGAAAGAGTAGGCTTTCTTTTTCAGTGCACTCATTTTGTAATTCCGGATATTGACGGCAGTGCTGATCCACTGATCGGCTTTCGCGATGCTCCATGTCAAGGTCAGAGTACGGTTTGTACCATCCGGCCATAAGTACCCATCATTCAAAACAGCCCATGCCGTGTATGTACCGGCATTCACGGCACTGGTCGTACCTGTCAGCGTATAGCCGTTACCGGCAGCCACGCCTACCTGCCATGCACCGTTGTATGTGCGGTTTACGGCTGACGGAACGCTGGCGGTTTTGTATTCTCTGGGGGTTGTTACCAGTTTATTGGCATCATATTTACTTTCAACTTCACCGCCCCAGCGTGTGCTGACCGCTTTTACCATATAATAATACTGTTTCTGTGGCTGCGCACTGTTATCTGTATAGGATGTTCCTGTAACAATGGCCAGCTGCACCATTTCAGCACCTGGCATACGCCGATATACAATATAGCGTTGTGCATAAGCATAGGCATTCCAGCTCACCTGTACGCTGCGGCTTGACACTACTTTTACAGCCATTGTCGGCATACCGTCCATAAACGCTTTTTTCAGAGAAGACAGCACCGTTACCTGACAGGTCGCTGTCTTTCCATTATCCGTTGTTGCCGTAATGACAGCCGTTCCTGTTCCACACGGTTTTACCAGTCCATTTGCAGTCACACTGGCTACACTGGCATTACTGGTCGTCCATGTCACGTTGGCTGTACTTCCGCTCGGAAGCAGTACATAACTCAGCTGTTCGGCAGCCTCATCCACATGTAAGGTCATACTGCTTTTATTTAACTGTACACTCTGGACAATCGTTTTAGCTGTTACTGTCGTTTTAGCTTCGTACTGTCCGTCCAGTCTGACAGTAATCACCGCACTTCCTGCACCTACAGCTGTGACTTTACCATTCTGATCTACCTTGGCTACATTTTCATTGCTGGAAGTCCAGAACTCACTCTTTGCCCTTGCATAGCTCGGCACCGTCTGATACGACAGCTTTGTAGTCTCACCTGTTATCATATCTATTGCAGTATTTTTCATACTCACACTGGTTACATCCGTAGATGGTAGACTGCTCTTAACTGCATTCAACTGTTTAATACTACTATTCACTGCATTTTCAGACGCATTGATTGTTTCCATTACCGTTTTTGCATTGCTGTATGCCTTTTCAAACGTCTCGCCTGCAGTATTCCACCATTCGATATTGCTGTTTACATCGGCCATGAGCCGTACCAGCTCTGTCTTATCTGTCAGCGGCGTATTGTTATAATAGTACTCGCTCTTATTCGTCGGATTATAACCGAAAATATCCGCACCATTACTTAACGTAAACATCACACGAACCACATCGCCGTCTTTTGCCGCCACACTCGACATTCCCAGTACATAGGCATTGTCGACCGTATACATCCATCCGGATTCCTGTGAATAATCAAACTCACATAATGCATTTCCTGCACTCTTTTTTCCCGTCAATTCGATGCCTTTTTTATTCAGCACATATTGCTGTACTACTTCCGGTACAGCCAGCGTACAGTTGGCGTTTTCCATCCCCTGCATATAATATCCCCACTGACTGTTTGCATTTGCAATAGCCTTGTGCCCATACTGTTCCAACGCCCGGGAAATTACAGTAGAGTACATCTCCCCCTCTGTAAATTCGACCTGCTGCGGTTCTACAACAAATCCGCCACCCAGCACGAAACGCTCCACACTCAGGGAAATCGTATCTGCCAGTACGGACTGTCTGCCAGCGCACAGCATTCCCAATGCCAGTGCCATTCCCAACAGTGTTTTTTTCATCCACTTTCCTGCTCTCTTCATGTTGTCCCTCCTTCTTTATTTTTTTCATCACTGAAAATTCTTTTTCTTCCTATATATAATGATTCCAGCTATCACTATGGCCACAAACAAAATCGCTGTACCGATCACTGCCAGGCTTGTGCGCTGACTGTTTATCTGTTGCTTGCCTTCCTCCATAGCTGCATCTTTAGACTCTGCCTGTTCTTCATCCGTCTGGCTTTCTGTCACGGCACTTTCCGGACTTTCGGCCTCTTCCACTACACTGATATCAGACAACGTCAGTTTTTCTCCAGCCGCCTCTTCATTCTCCACATAATCTTCCGGCTCAAATGCCCAGCCATCACTGCTCTCACCATCGGTTGTCGTGCCGTCAGCAAGCGTCAGCTTCTTTCCGGAATTTCCGGACAGCGTCAGCTTTTTACCGGATGTTCCTCCGGTTAATTTCAGTCTTTTCCCTTTATACGTCAGCTTACGTTTTGTGTTTGTCGTAGTGTTTGTTTTCTTATCTGTATCCTTTTTGGTATCATCCTTTTTACTTGTATCCTGCTTTTTATCGTCGTTCTTTGTATTATCCTTCTTTGTATCATCATCCTTATTTTCCAGCCCTGTACCTTTGCCGTCACCGCTGTCACCTTTGGTCAGCTGAATATCCGACATATCATACAGTGACGTTTTACCGTCCAGCAACCGCTGATAGGCCGTCAGCGCATAGTAAGCCTGTTCCGTTGCCATACCATTAACTTCACCTGCAGCTCCTCCGCCATTATTTGAAGCTCCGGCTTTCACATGCATAAAACCACTGCCGGAGATATGATATGTCAGCAGATTTTCTACAGTCCAGCTTCCACCCTTGATAAAACGGGCATCCTGCATGGGATCAATACCCAGTGCGCATAATGCCGTCAGAACCTGTGCTGTTGATTCCGAGGTTGCTATCCCCATCGTAGCGTACCCGCCATCCTGCTGCTGCATAGTACTTAAAGTTTCCAGCGCCCGGTCAATGGCCGCAGTTACCTTTTCATACCCTTTGGCCTGATAATACGGTGCAAGTGCCTGCAAGGCCATACCCGTCAAATCGGAGTCCGGAGTATCGCCGGAAATGGTCCAGCCGCCTTTGGACGTTTCTTTACTGAGAATATAGTCAATCAGCCCCTGCTCTGTTGTCTGCGTCTTTACACCGGACACCTGCGGAATTGCATATGCCGGATTTGCATTTAACGCGATCAAAGCCCAGATCGGGCCATTTGTTCCCTGTGCTTTCACAGTATCAAAATCTGCCAGAGGCTCAAACAGATTATATCCTGCAATATTCCGGGCATCCTTGCCCATGGCAGTCATAACAATAATCGCCTTGGAGTATTCTGTATATTTTACGGTATTGGTCAGCTTGCCCTTATTTTCTGCCAGATAGTTGGCCACATGATTATAATAGGTAGTAAAATAACTGCTGTTTTTATCCAACCCGCTTCTGGCCAGCCCCAGAGCAAACCATTCACTGCCGATGGTTGGATTTTTATCGGTTTTCAGCATATACTCCCTTGTTTCTTTTAATATGCTGTCCACCGATACAGGAAGAGCATGCGCCCCCTGCACCACAGTCACCGTACAGGTTGCACGCATCTGCGTACCAGTCACTGTCGCAGTAATATGTGCCGTACCTTCTTTCAGCGCGGTTACCTGACCGGCACTGTCCACAGTAGCCACCGCTGTATTATCACTAGTCCAGATCAGCTGATATGTCTGCGTCGTATTTTCCGGCACGATATGTACTGCCAGCTGCTGCTTCTGACCGGCATTTATGGAGATATCTGCATCCATGGTAATACCAGTCAACAGCACCGGTGTATCAATAACAAAGACATTTTCCAGCGGATAAATCATTTCCGCCGAAAGCAGATCTCCCTTTCTCACTGCTCCCAGATCACTGAGTTCTCCATCTGCGTAACATACCACTCTGGCATTTTCTAACTGGTCATATCCCGAAGGCACAGGAAATGTCAGCGAAACCATATCTTTCTGTGTATAGGATGAATCTTTCCGTACATCTGTATAGGTAATATCTTTGCCATATACAAGCCTTGGCGTACTCCCCGGATACCTCTTCTTCGCAGCGGCCAGCACCTTATCTGCAATCGCCGTATCACTGACCTGTACCGCAGCATACCAGTCCAGACCCGATACCGTAATACCGTCTCTGGTCTGTATCTTTTTCTGAATCCGTTCCCTTACCGTTTTCAGATCTTTTACCGTCGCATCCGATAATTTTGCTTTTTCATCTTTTGTCAGCTGATCATATGCATCGGAAGCCGTGTAAAAATCCTGCATCGTCTGTGAAGTTATATCCGGATCGTTCTGTTTTACTGCCTTTGCCACAGCGTCTTCAATCTGTTTCAATACATCCTGTGTTTCGCCAGACTGTACCTTTGTATCCTTACTTTCGGCTTTATCCCCTGTCTTTTTATCTTCGGATGCCTTTTCTTTTTTAGAAGTTTCCTCTTTCTTCATCGGGGTCTGCTCTGCTTTATCCTGTTCGTCCTCTTTTGTCTGTCCGTTTTCTTCTTTTTGATCCGGTTCATCCTCCGTAACTGCTTTATCCGGCTGACTTTCTTCCACAACACTCTGTACCTGGATCTCTGCTGCCCCAGACTGCACTTCTGACGCATATGCCGTTCCCGGCACAGTCAGCACCAGACACAGGCTCATCAGAAACGCTGTTACTGTCTTCCTCTTCATTCTATATTCCTCCACATATAAAACTATGTTTTTTACAGTATCCTGTCAGCACAGAAGCATCTCTTTTTACCAAAATGCTTCTCTGTTCACAGGATACCTTCCCAGGGCGTGACTTCGGGGAAATCCCCGAAGCCCGCCCGTTACCGGGAAGTTCTCCTGTTTACCGGATGCTCTGATCCATCCTTATTTTGCTTTTACTGCTTTGACGACAGAGAAGTTACCGTATACTCTCTTACCGCCAACCTTACGGTATGCACGGATCCGGTAATAGTAGGTCTGTCCCTTTTTCAGCTTCGTATTGGTGTAGCTGGTTCTTCGACTGCTAACACTGTTGATGCAGGTGAATCCGCCGTCTTTTCTGTCCGAACGATAGAGCAGATAGCCGCTGGCTCCGCTGACCTTCTTCCACTTCAACGTAGCTTTCTGGTTTCTGGCTGTCAGCTTCGTGAATTTCACTCTGCCCGGCACAGCTTTGGTGCTGACCACGCTGCTGTAGGACATATACTGCTTTTTGTTCTTTACCGTCTTATACGGACGAAGCTTATAATAATAAGCCTTTCCTGTGGTACGCTTTTTGTCTGTGAAAGATGTCGTCTTACCCTTTTTAATCGTCTTAACAGCTTTGTATTTACCATTTGCACTGTTTGCACGGTAAACCACATATCCGCTGGCTCCGCTGACCTTCTTCCAGGACAGCTTGATGCTGCTGTATCCGGCAGATGCGGCTTTAAGGCCGGTGTAATCTTTGGATACATTGTTGTTACCCGGTGTTGTATTACCGTTGTCCGGCGTTGTGTTGCCATTATCCGGCTGCGGTGCTGCCGGTGTGGTCACTGCTGCGCCGTTTTCATCATACGCACTGGATACACTCTGACCCCAGCGGGAGCTTAATGCCACTACGGTGTAGCTGTAAGCTGTCGCTCCGGCTACAGTCTGATCTACATACTGTAAAGCCGTCGTATTACCAAGCTTTGTCCACTCGCCTCCGACTGTCTTTCTGTAAACATCGTAGGACTGTGCATACTGGTATGTATTCCAGCTAACCGTTACGCTGTTGTAAGCTGTAGCAGTGGCTGTCACGGCCGGTTTACCCTGACGGAATGTATTGATCTCCGTCGTCATGGTATTCAGTACATTGTTGGTAGCCGTTACCTTACTGAGCATACGGACGTAGCTCTGTGCATTGGCATTCAGCGCATTGTACTTGTCAGCGATCATCTGCAGATCTTTGCGTACAGCTTCCATATTGTCGAGATTCAGGCTGGTCGGCAGGTTTTTGATGTACTCTGTCACTTCTGCAGCGGCTTTTTCATCCTTCTGTACCTGTTCATCCTGTTTCTTTAATGCATCCAGCATAGCTGTGATCGTGGTAGCCTCTTCTGCATTCTTGATAATAGCTTTCTGTGCCTCAGTCAGATCGTCATATGCTTTGATGGTCTGGCGGATGATAGCGATATCGCTTCGGGATACCTCTTTATCCTTGTAGGTGTTGTAAACCTCGGTCAGTTCGCTGACATACTGCTTGACTGCTGCTTCATCCTTGATCTTTTCTGCTGTTTCATTCAGCTCATCCTGTGTTGCCTTGTACTGGTCATCATACCCCTCTACAGCGTTTGCAAGCTCTGCAAGGGCATTCAGATTGTCAATCGTTCCTGCTCCCAGTGCTTCATCCAGTGCTGTTCTCTGATCATCTGTCAGCTTATCAACTACAGCTTTTGCCTGTGCTACCTGAGCTGCAACATCTGCAATATTTTCCGCATCCTCTTTGCTCGGATCATAATTCTCAGCTTTCGGGAAAGCTTCTGCACCTAACAGCGTCTTCGCCTGTACATAATTATCCGTGGCGATCTGCGCTGCTGTATCCTGATCTGCAAGCTCCTGATCGTAGTCTTTGATCTTCTGGATATAGGCTTCCGCAGCTTCCAGATCCTTCATATTGGTAACGATTGCCTGCTTGTCCTTTGTCAGTTCATCGGCCAGACCGCGGATATTTACAACAACATACGTGTACTCATTCCAGATTTCATACAGCGCATTGGCATCCATAGCTGCATTGGACTTGGCCAGCGGCTCTTTGAGCTTGTCGATGGCTGCGATTACCTCTTTGACATCCTCATCCATCGACTGATAGGTCTCTTCTGCTTTCTTGAGCGTATCCAGATTGGTAACTAAGGCTTTGGCGCCATCTGCCAGATTATCGTATGCACTGCGGGCTGTTACGATCCGCTCATATTTTGTCTCGTAGTTATCCAGCGTTATCTCACCGATGGCATCGATCATCTGGGTAACTTCCGCTGCTGCCTTGATATTTCCCAGCTGCTGCTCTGCTGCCTGCAGTTTGTCATAATTCGTCACAGCTGCTTTTTCTGCATCAGAAAGTGCATCATAAGCTGCTCTGGCGGCTGCGATAGCGGCTTCGTTATCCATTGTTACCTGCTCTGCTGCCGGTAATGCATCGATCTGCTCACTGACAGCTTTTGCCTTATCCTTCAGCTGAGTCAGCTGGGCAAGGAGGTCTGCCAGCTTGCTGTAATTGTATACACCAGCTTTTTCTGCTTCTGTCAGAGCTTCATACAGGGCATTTGCCTGCTGGATAGCGGCTTCCTCTTCGATAGTGGCTGTTTCCGGGAGATTGTCAATAGCCTCAATTACTGGAAGTACTGTCTGCAGTTTTTCATAGGCATCCTGTAATACATCTGCTTTCGTTACATAGCCACGCATTCTTTCCTGGTATGCTTCATCCTGTCCCTCACCAAGGGCATCATATGCTTTTTTAGCGTTAATAACAGCTTCTGCATTGTCGAATACATTTTCTGCATTTTCAATAATTGCAACATCTGCATTTACAGCATCTATTGCTGCATTGTCATCCATGCTTCTAAGCATACGAACATCCGGTTTATTTACCGCTTCCGGACTTACCTTTGCAATCGCTTCATAAAGGTCATAATACTGTTTACCAATACCATATACACTGCTGGCTCCGGCATATGCCTCTTTTGCAGCCTGATAAGTTGTATATACAGTTTTCAGTTGTTCATCCTCTGTATCAGCCGTTATTCCCATTGTGCTAATCATGCTCTGACCAACCTCCAAAAGGGCACTGTACTTATCCTTTGTCAGCTTACAATTTGTCCATACATTGCCACCATTAACGATATCTCCAAGACCAATGATCAGGTCTTTTGAAAATGACGGTTCATCCTCTGACGATATATTGTATTTAAATTTACCGTCAGCTGTTAAATAACGGTTCTTAATAACTTGCAACGGCGTTCCTGTATCACTGACACCAAATACCTTTTCGACATCTACACCTGCGGCTGCCATGCCTTCCAGTACGCAACCATGAGAAATTGTATTCGGAAGCTTGTACTCTTTATTAAAGAACATACCAGCATCATCGCCTTCTGTAACTAAAGAATCGCGGAAGGATTCTACCAGTTTTGCCAACTCAGTAGGCTCTACCAAATCTGCAACTGCAGCAAGCGCCCACCCTTTCATATCCAGAGTAAAGGTCTTTGATGCCGCCTGTTTCACAACTTCATCAACCAATTTCTGCGGAATCTCCGCACCTGCAGCTTTTAGACCCCAAAGCGCCCAAATATAAGATGCAAACGGTCCTTCTGGCTTATCAATCAATGCCTGTACCAGATTATTTCCCTTATCATCCGTATAGCTATAAGGATTTTCGCCAATCATGACAAGTTCCATGATTACAGCACCATAGTCCGTTGCCTGCTTGAAAGTATGGGTTGTCACATCATATACTACAGCTCCGGTCAAATCACTATTTGTCGCACATGCTTTATACACGCCCCAGTAATCATATAGTAATTTTTTTTGTTCTTCCGCACTCCGTTTTGACCATCCTGCATCCAGCAATTCCTGTGCTTCAGCTTTGGTCTGATCGGAGATTGTAAAATATGGCATATCTTTTCCATTGAACCGATGGATAAACAGATATTCCTTATTTGTAGTACCATCCAACGCAGTCACAACAACTCTGGTAATAGCATCCGCTGTTACGCTCACTACCTGACCAGCTTCTACTTTCTGTCCATCAACAGTCACTGTTGCTCCAGCAGATACCTCAAAAGAACTAAAGCTAATCGATTTGTCACTGTTCTCTACATCCAAATAGAAAGAAGTTTCTCCTGCATTTAACTGTGTTTCAAGATTTGTAACAGAAGCATTGTCAATCACTACATTTTTCAGATCACATTCAGATGATGTTTCTTCTACTTCAATCTCATAGGTTTTTTCCGTTCCATCCTCTGCTGTAACCTGTACTTTGATTACCTTATTCCCTGCTTCGTTAGTTTCTATAGACTCATCTGCAAGATTTACACCATAATAAAATCCACAACGATCACATCCATCCTGTAATGAGCCGCCTTCGGATTTTTCATTTCCCAAAACATTTACAGATGCTAAAGAATCTTTTGTAAGTACGCCGAGGTATATGGTTTTATTTTCTGTACCTGCTGGCACAATCATGCGATAACCAGTATCCGATGAATATACCTTATATTCTGTTGGATAATCGCCGTTCTTTATCATACCTGCATAGGCTCTTACTTCAGAAAGTTCACAATTTGAGCTTTTAACAGTTTGCACATCTGATGCTTCGCCATCCCAATATATAATGTATGGAATACAAGTCAAATTTCTTGACAACAAATATCTTGAGTTTATAACAGATTTCTGTGTTATCATGGGAAATTCTATGCTATCAAAAATATTTGCATAAGGTTTCGTTTTTGTCATATTAATCACTGGCGAGCCATATGCAATATATAAATCAATTACATTGTATCCTTTTTTTAAAGAATATGTTGGTGTAGTATACTTCCCCGCATATATCTCATTTAACGCATTAAAACGAACCAACCCATTATTATATCCGACATAATTTTCTCCAAAAGTAAGCCAACCCATTGTAGTTGCATCTGCTTTTCCCTTAAAAATAGCCTTATCTTGCATTGTTCGCATTAACGATAGATTTATTTCATTTACATCCTTATCAACGCTAGTAATATGATATTTGTTTTCATCTGTTCCAAATGTACTTTTTAGACTCTCACCATCTAGCGTCTCTTCTTTTTTAACATCATTTACAGCTACATATTTTACTCCACCTTCTGCATTATTCTGTAGGCTCCCTGTTTTTACATTCTGAATTAGAATAATATCCTGCTCACTGCCATCTGAATTATTAACTGTAAGTGTAAACCGTACAGCTCCACCAACATCTATTCTTTTTGCAATAGCAGCCATCATATTTCCTGGCGCAATACTTAAATGATAAGAAATACTATAATCTTTTTTCTCTCCGTTTTCTGCATAAGTAATTTCCGTTGTGTAAATTTTCCATGCATCATAAGAAGAAGTTACTTTTGTTATTTTTGCATCTTTATCTATTTCTCCAAGCAAAGAAAAGTCATCTGTACTTCCTATGTCCGCATCTAAAATATAAATATTTTCCCACTTATCTGATTTTATAAATTGATTAGTTTCCGCCTTTATTCCATAATAAGCAGAAAATGTACTTACTGTATCTGCTTTTACAGCCACAGTAAAACATATTGATATTAAAAACATCAATATAGATATGCTAATCCCCTTTACACATCTACTTGTTTTTTCATTCTTCATTTTCATGCCCTCTTATTAGTGCACAATAGCACGACAATCACCATTTTAATATTGGTATTCATCGTGCTATTGTTTGTGCTTTAATACATTAATATGTTTTTAAAATGCACTCTTAATCGTTATTAATACTGTGTATAATCATCATACATATACTCTAATGAAATTGTTCCATTACCGCCCATATATCTACAGCACATATAATTTTCGTTATCAATTACTGTACCATTGCTAAGCTTTGCACTCCATGTCCATCCAGCACCTTCTGAATAGTCAGTAGCAATCCATGTAGAATATGTAACTCCATCAGCAGTCAACGCATTCAATGCCTGATGAGTCACTCCATCCAGTTTATAATCTTTTACAGTTTTCCACTCTGGAGTTACTCCTAATTTATCAAATGCAGCATTTACAATAGATTCAATAGAATCCCCAGAATTAGCTTGAACTTCAACTTCATTCGCATAATAATCTGTAGTCTCATGTTCGTCAGGCGTTGAACCTACTGCAGCAATTTTAACAGTTACAGTTATTGGCGTTGTTGTTGCATCCGCAGCGAATACACTCATGCTCATAGAGAGCACCATAACTACTGCTAATACCAGTGACAACAATCTCTTCTTGATATTTTTCATATCATTCTTCCTTTCCGGTCTGCTTCAGACCTTTCGTTTGTGGCAGATGATACTTCATCTGCAGTCTTTAGTTACATTTCGATACAACAGTTGTGCACCTCTGCCATATCTTTATCCACACCGAGAGGATATCTCCCCCGAATGTTTCCACATAAAGTACATACCTCTCACATCAAATCACTGACTCTTCTCAGACCGTATCTGCTCATACCGTCAATTTCCGATACAGCAGTATCTGAAAAAAAAGCAGACAAAACACCGATACCATTTCACTCATGGTATCTGTCTTTTGCCTGCATGTCGTTATCCGTGTTCGACGTTATGCACTTAAGACCTAAACTCGCCGACTGTACGGCAGCTTTTTCGGACTGTATGGGAATCACGCCCATTCGCAATGGCCTTCGCTGACTATGAGTATACACGTTTGACATTTCTATGTCAATTCGTTTTCATAGATATTCCTTTTTGGTATATTTAATTCTTCAGCATTTATTTTTCTGCCATCCGGCTTATGTGGACTCCGGCAATATTTCCCTGATCTGCACCACCAGCATCTCGATCTCTTCTGCTGTTCCTTCTCCTTTCACATTACCCTCTTTGTTTTATAATAAAAGCCAATGGCCTTTATCTCTCAATCAGTCCGTATTTTTTCTTGATCCGCTCCAGCTTTTCCAGCAACGGTCTGCTCAATATCCACAGGAAAAACACCGTGGACACCGCCTGCACCAGATCAACCGGCGCGCCGGAGATATAAAAGGCGATCAGGCTCTTTACCGTGATCCGTCCGTAACTCATCAGAATACTGGCCGGATTCATGATCCCGCCAAAGATAAAAAATACGCTTAAAAAGCCATAGATACACAGCGGAATCCGCTTTGCAGGGAGCAGCCCCTTCTGAAAAAGGATTCCCGCCTGAAAACCGATCAGGCCGTACGCAAACATCTGCCACGGTGTCCACGGTCCCTGCCCGAAAAACATATTGGAAACCATCATAATCATACAGCCAACCAAAAATCCGGCTTCCCCGCCAAAGGATACCCCGGTCAGGATCACAATCGCCGCAATGGGTTTAAAGCTTGGCACCATATAAAAGGCCGCACGTCCCGCCACACCGATCGCCGCCAGTACTGCGATCACCATGATCTCCCTTGCCTGCGGCTTCCTGCCCTCAAAGACCAGAAAGAAAGGCACCATGGCAAAACACACGATGATCAGACTCATCGCCAGATACTGTTTCCCATGAAACAGCACCACCGACAGATACAGCATCAGCGGCACAGTCAGCAGCATAATCCCCAGCGCCACCCAGGTCCGCCGGTTGACATGTCCCCGATGCACCGGTGTGATATACACATCCCCCTGCGGCATCCGGTATTCTTCAAGCTCCATCTCCAAAGTTTCCGCTTCCGGCGGCCGCCTCATGCCGTCATCCGCAGCCCAGAACCGATCCATAAAGTGGTCTAAAGCTTCGCCCGTAAGCATGCAGCCACCTCCTTTGCCGTGACTGCCTCCGGAAAATAGTGTCTCGCCATCCGGTTGGCCGCCGTCGTATAGAAGCTGTTGCCTGCAAAGAATGCATGTGCCTCCTTGCAGGTCACCACATTCCCTTCAAAGAACAGCCCGACACGATCCGCATATTCAGCGACAAACTCCACATCATGCGAGATCATAAAGATCGTGATACCATGCGCCTGCAGCTTTTTTAAAATACCGCCAAGCTCTGCCTTGTACTCCGCATCAAGTCCCTTTGTCGGCTCATCCAGCAGAAGCACCCGTGGCCGCAGCAAAAGCACCTTAGCCAGTGCCAGCCGCTGCTGCTCACCGCCGCTCAGATCATATGGATGGCGGTCCAACAGCCCGTCCAGCCGTGTCAGGCTGACAATCCCTTCGATGGCCTCCGCTTTTGGCATATCCGACTCATATTCCGGCGAACGCCTGTCCCGTGCCCCGCCGATCATCGCGTACAGATCCTCGCGTACCGTCTTTTTGATAAACATACTCTGCGGATTCTGGGGCAGTACGCCAAGATATCCCCGGTACAGCTCCTTTTCCGTATATTTCCGAATATCCCGGCCATGTAGCCGGATCCGTCCACGATACGGCGCCCTGACCCGGGAAAGCAAAGACAGCGTCGTACTCTTTCCCGTGCCATTGCCGCCCACCAGTGCAAAAAATTCTCCCGTATACACCGTCAGCTGCAGGTCCTTCACCACATCCGCACTGTCCTTTTCGTAGCGGAACCATACATCCTGCACCTCGATTTCCTTTTCCCGGGTATCTTTTGTTTCTTTTATATGTATATCCGTTGCCAGACTATCCTGTTCATACGATGGCATCCGCTGTCCGGCAGCTTCCATCAGCCGGGTGATCCACTGCCGTCCCTCACGCACTGTCAGCGGACAGGGCAGGGCATTATCGACCGCCGCGTGAATCTGCATCGGCACCGGCATCGACAGAAACATCCCGTGCCCATTCTTTTGCAGGATCTCGCCGATCTGCCGGGGTTCTCCCTCAGCGATCAGCTCTCCCTGATCCATCACAAATACCCGGTCGGCCCACGGGATCACATCCTGCAGACGGTGCTCCGTCAGAATCACCGTGGTGCCGATATCCCGGTTGATCTTTTTCACAGTTTCCAGGAAATCCGATGCTGCGATCGGATCCAGCTGCGACGTCGGCTCATCCAGGATCAGAAGTCTCGGGTGCATTGCCATAATAGACGCCAGATTCAACAGCTGCTTCTGCCCGCCCGAAAGCTCCGATACATTGCGGTAAAACCAGCTGTGGATGCCAAAATAGCTGGCCATCTCCGCCACCCTGAGCCGGATCGTCGGCGTATCACAGCCCAGACTTTCCAGTCCGAACGCCAGCTCATGCCAGACCTTGTCCGTCACGATCTGATTTTCCGGATTCTGCAGGACATAGCCGATCTCCTGACTCTGACGTCGCATATCCACCTGCTGCAGCGGTATCCCGTCAAACAGAATCTCCCCCTGTGTCTCTCCATGCAGTGCCAGCACAGATTTTAACTGGCGAAGCAATGTACTCTTGCCACAGCCGCTTTTGCCACAGAGGACATTTAAGCTGCCCTCCTCTATGAATAGGCTGATATGGTTTAATGTTGTTTTGCTGCTCTCCGGATAGGAGAAGCTAAAATCCCGGATCTCTACGATCGGCTTCATATTTTTCTCCTTCCCTGTCAAGTTCTGTATAGATCTGCCGGTAGGTCATCGCCATTTCCTGTCCGGCCCGCTGTGCACTGTGCATCAAGGACACCCGCTCCGCAATCCCCAGAAGCAACGGTGTAAAACAAAACAGCGCAAAGCAGACAAAGGTCAGCAGACTCATCCATACCGGACAGCTGACCGGCGCCGTATGGCCCTGTATGGAAAAACCGGCCAGCAGAATCCGCGGATTATACTGCGCAAAAGCCGCTCCGCGGCTGCAGCCATACAGACTGACCGCGCCAAGACCTCCAAGCCAGAGTAAAAGCGCGCTGTCCCGTTTCGTAAAGCGGTAAATGGAAAAAGCCGTCCGCCCTTTCAGCCCGTACCCGCGGCTTCGCATCGAATCCGCCGTCTCTATGGCATTTTCCAGCGCCCATGTCACCAGAATCGACAGGATATTTAGCCCATGCCGCGCCCTGTCCCGTAATCGGCCGTTTTTCACATCCATCCCCACGCACTTCTGTCCATTGCGGATCACCTTCAGCTGCGCATTGAAATGCGGCACAAAGCGAAGCGCCATCGACAACAACAGTGAGATAGACGGAATGATCCGGCCAAACAGATAGATAAACTTGTCGCTGGTCATGACTTTGTTGTAGCAGGCAAACCACAGAACAGCGATAAAGAGGACACAGCCCAGCACCACGCCGTATACCATAGCCTCCAGCGTCACCGTATTGCCACTGCTCTCCAGATACAGCAAAGGTGTCACACCGTAATGGTTAAACATCGGATTCAGAAGCGCTACGATCACCAGCATCGGCAGCGTCAGCAGAAAATTCACCTTCAGAATCTTTACCGGCCCACACAGCCAAATCCCGTAAGCTGTCGCTCCCAGAAAGGATATTGCCAGAAACACCGGATGCTGCACAAACATCGTAAGCCCCAGCACCATCACAAAATAGAAGAAATTTAAGACCGGATGGCATCCGGAAAAAGCGTCTGTCATCGGTTTAATCCCCTGTATAGGCATTGCCTACGTCCGAACCCAGATCGCAGGTATAGCGCCATTCGATCTTGTCGCCATCCTTCAGCTCATAGCTGGAACAGCCATAATTCGGAAACCACCCATTGACGCTGTACATCCAGCCCGACTGCTCGCCACAGTCAAATTCGTAGAGCTGATTGATACCCTCGATATAATAGCTGTTGTACATCGGTGTCCACTTGGACTCCATCTGGATACCTGCAGCTTTCGTCACCTTTTTCAGGACATCAAAGACCGTATTGCCCTTTTCAAACTCCACAGTGGATTTATACAGGATCCATCCATCTGCCGGAACATAGTCTGCCTTTGACGAACGCAGCTGATCCAGATTATCCAGAATCGTCTTACATTCAATCGAAATCGTGCAGGTCGGCAGCTTCTCCTGTTTTTCCTCCGTCTTTGCCGTAGTTTCGGTCTTTGCATCCCCTGTCTGCTTCTTATCTGTCGCCGTATTCTGGCTGCCGGAGGATGTATCCGCTGTTATATCTGCAGAAGCTTCCGCAGTCTCGCTTTCCTGTGCCGTATCTGCGGTCTCTGCCGCTTTGCTGGAACCTGCCACCAGATAAAACGTGCCACCGGCCTTCGGTACAGTAAAGGTAATCCGGGACACTTCCCCGTTACTTCCCTGCACCGCTGTGATCTCAGCATCCGACAGTTTCTTCAGTCCGTTATCCTCACAGCAGTAAAATGCTGTATCTGCCTCCCATTTTTCCTGCAAAGTCAATGTCAGCGTGGGGGCTGCGGCAAGCTCCATATCCTGCAGCGTTACCGCCAGGGCATATGGCGCATCGGCCGCCTCCTTTTTTATATCCTCCAGTCCGTCCGCAGACACCTGTACCAGCAGCTTCTGCTCCGTCGGATTCTGGATCTGTTTTGCCTCATAGCTCCAGGTGTAGGTGATACCCTCCGCTGTCTCTCCGTTAAAGTGTACCGTCATATCCTGACCGGCAACGGTCTCCATCTGTGCCTTTGTGATCACACCGTCTGTTGGTATTTCATTTTCTTCCTGTAGCGCCACCACTTCGGATGCCGTGGCACTTTCCGCTGCAGAGCTCTCCTCCATGGCATCTGCCACCGCACTGGTGATCTGCGGCATCTGGTTATCCGCAGCTGCCCCGCAACCGGTCAGCAGCACCAGCGCCAGCAAAAGTGCCAGTCCCCGTCGTATCATTCCCTGATTCTTTTTCATATTGTCCTCACTCTTTTCTGTATCTTTTGCCAAACGATCAGCGGCTCTTTTTCTTTTGTATATAAAAGCCCCTGCAATTCCCAGTGCAGCAAGCAGAATTACCACGCCGGTCAACAGGAGCGCTGTACGGTGGCTGCCGACCTTCTGACTGTTCTCTTTCATGTCCGCAGCGTTTGCCTCTGCCTGTGCTGCGGATTCCGAAGTCTCTACGCCCATGGTGGAATAACCGCCATCCTGCTTCCAGACTTTTTTACACGATACCGGTTCATGACGCCGCTACCTCATACAGCAAGTATCTGGAAAAAAAAACAGGCAAAACACAGATACCATTTCACTCACGGTATCTGTCTTTTGCCTGCATGTCGTTATCCGTGTTCGACGTTATGCACTTAAGACCTAAACTCGCCGACTGTACGGCAGCTTTTTCGGACTGTATGGGAATCACGCCCATTCGCAATGGCCTTCGCTGACTATGAGTATACACGTTTGACATTTCTATGTCAATTCGTTTTCATAGATATTCCTTTTTGGTATATTTAATTCTTCAGCATTTATTTTTCTGCCATCCGGCTTATGTGGACTCCGGCAATATCTCCCGGATCTGCATCACCAGCATCTCGATCTCTTCTGCATGACTGTACACATACTTTCCCTCCTCAGTCAGCGTCGATCCGCTGCTGGTACGGGCGACTAGCTGTACGCCCAGCTTCTGTTCCATTCCGGCAATGATCTTGCTGACAGCGCTCTGGGTCGTACCGAGACGACGGGATGCCCGCATAAAGCTGCCCGTATCGGCCACAGCGATCAATGCTTCTACTTCTTTTAATGTTACCATCTTTGTCCTCCGCTTTTCCTTCCCGGGCCAGTGCCTCTTTCACCGGACTCCGGTAATCACCCCTAAGAAACACGCTTCACGAGTTTCTCATGGTTATCGCGGCAGTCGCCAAGGTCTCGTGCAAGCACGGACTTTGGCTCGTTGCTCGCGTAAATAAAAAAAGTAACGCCACACTGTCTCCTCAGAACAGTATGTCGTTACCTCCACTGACGCTCCATTTTGGTAAAAGCGCCCGCTTCCCCAAAGGTTTCGATGCACCGACTGTACGGTATGATCTTCCCTGTATGGGAGTTACGCCCATTTACCGATTCCTTTTTTCCCAAGTATAGATACCTGCGTATTGAAATGTCAAACCCTTTTTATAGTTTCAGGTATTCCATTTTCATTCCTTGTGCGGTCTGTTTTTTTGTAGTAGCCTTAAATTAGTTTAATATTATTGTATTTGAATGATTATCAGTTCTAAGTTCTGCCTGTCTCATACGGGGCTGGCAGCCAAGATGGAAGCGGGTGAGATTCCCGGACAGTCGTGCTACTGTGATCGTGCAGATCTGTCTCATAGCCATTGCGTGGCCCGCGCGAGAAGGAGAGACCGGTCGTTACTGCGTAAGTCAGGAGACATGCTTAGAGCCGTAGCCACTAATCACACGATCTGGTTAGGGTGAGGTAGTTCTTCTTTTTTGTACCCATTTTCAGGAGAAACAGCTACCTTATCTATATCCTGTGAGCGGCTTCGGCGGATTTTCGAGCTGATTTCCTACCTATACGGATTTGTTTATTGCTCCGCTGCAGGATTCCATAATTTCTGTAAAGGAGCTTTTATTATGCAAAAAACGCACAGCCTGACCTCTTCTGTGGTTACCCGCACAAATGCTTTACCCTATATCCATTCCCAAACGGTTCTCCCCGACACCGTAACTACGATTGCCGCCGAAGCTTTTATGAAAAGGAACCGCATGGAAACGGTCCAGCTTCCTATGCATCTCAGACGCATCGGTCTGCGTGCTTTTTCCGGATGCTTCGGGCTTACCTCTGTCCGGATCCCGATTTCCACAGTCGTAATCGAACCGGAGGCTTTTTCCCGTTGTCTGTCTCTGGAAAAGGTATCGCTCCCGGCGTCCCTGTCCGTACTGCCTGCCAGTATTTTTGCTGAAGATACAGCGTTACAGTCTCTGACGTTTCGCGGTACAGCGCGTATGAAACGTATCGATGAGATGGCCTGCTATGGCTGCCGTTCGCTTTCGGATATCACGCTGCCGTCTACTGTACAGACAATCGAGACCCAGGCTTTTTATGGCTGTAAGTCGCTGGAAAAGATACAGTTGCCAGCTTCGCTGACAGAGATTGGCGAAAAAGCGTTCAGTACCTGCGGACTTGTGCATGTAAAGCTTCCGGATAGGCTGGAATATCTGGGGGACAGTGCCTTTTTCCACAACAAGCATCTGACCTCTGTATATATACCGTCCAGTGTCCGCCATCTCGATAAATATGTCTTTCATGGCTGTAACCGCTTAAAGATGATCGAGCTTCGCCACGACCCGGAATATATCGGTCCCTGGATCATCAATAAGGCCACGACCGTCCGCTGTTATGAGGGGTCGGCAGTGGATGCGTACTGCAGGGAGAATGAATTTAAGACGGAGTATCTGAAAGAATAAAAGTGGAGAAGATTTCTCTTCTCCACAAAAATATATCCTTGATTTGTGTTTTCACACCTTCTCAACGCTACTACCGGAGCTATGGCAGTCGTCTATAGCCAAATCAGCCTCTACATTCCCAGTACTTCCAATGCCCAGTCTAATGTCTTTTCGTTCACGCCTGAATGACGAATCTTTTCTTTATCTTCTCCGCTCAGTAGGCGTTTGATAACCTCTCCCAGACTTTTTTGTCCGTTCTCTTCGCCCTCTTTCTCCCCAATACATCTTGCCTTATGCAGTTCTTCATCTATTTCCTCTGCCATCAATTCCCTTAATGCCTGACACATAAATTTTTCTCCTTTCAGTGTTTCAAAAATCTCTTTATTGTTTGCGATAGCCAGCTGCAGTACTGAATCTGCCCATTCCCGTTCCTCGGCCTTTTCCAGCTTTCGCATTTCCAAAAGTAATAGCCGTGCATGCTCTCTTGTAATCTGCCTTTGCAGTGCCGTTACCCAGATATGTTTTTCCCATGTCATCTCTCGCAGGACGAGGATCTGCACGGCAAACAGTAAGCCCTCTCCCTGCAACATATAAATTCCCGGTGCCCTTTCTACAACGTCATACAGCTCTGCCAGCTCCTGCAACAGCTTTTCCGGTTTCCGCTCACGGATAAATGTAACTGATATATCCGTCCGACGTATTGCATTTACATGACTTCCCTGGGCTTTATATAAACACCCATATCCTAAAATCTTATAAAACACATCCAGATCCAGTGCATCATCCGGTGATTTAAATTCAATAATGTTATGCCGCCTGAATCCCTGTGTGATCTCATCCAAAACCCAGGTGATCTCTCCTTTTGCTCTGGCTAACATATCAATCTGCAAAGATTTTGTGTTCAATATATATTCGCCATCATACTCACATCCTTCCCCATTTTCTTTAAGCTCCAGCCGCATGGAGCCAAAATATGGGCCATGCCACTGCTTACGTTCCAAAGTTGTTGTGGTAACTGTTGTTATCATAGATATGTCCTTCCTGCAAAGTCAGTACGCCCCTACGGATCCTTGAATATCCTGTATTCCCTTATATCCTGTCTCTACTGCTGTTTATCTTGAATTGTTATAGAAATGTAGACTGCGTTGGCTCACCGGCTAAGCATCTACCGGTCATAGGCCAGCCATCCAAAAGAAAAACGCCTTAACTTTACTCTGTATGAAATCAGCTATAGAATTGTAAATCTGATCCGCCTTTTAGTATATATTTTATATATACCGCATTTTTCACGCGCTGTCAATTATTTTTTAACTACTTTTGTAGTTTTTCTATGTTCGCATATAAAAATGCAAGAAAAAAGAACCGCCCTCCACTGCGATTCTCTCTCTTCTCTCCTTATCTGCTTTACAGATGTTCCTTCACATACTCGATCAGTTCTTTACAGATCGGGCTGATACCATCTCTTTTTCTCTTGATATAGCCAAACTGGATCGTATCGTCCGTATTCTCGATCGGGATATAGCGCACCTTCGGATTGATATGCTCCTGCTCCAGCGGCATACAGCCCAGATGGCACAGGCCGCCAAGGATCACCAGATCCAGAAGCGCCGTATCGCTGTTGGTTGATACGATATTTTCCAGCTTACCGTAGCGGTGCAGCGATTCATTCAGATGCCCTACATGATGCAGCAGAGAATAATACTCCTCCTCATACTGTACAAACCTGAGCGTCTTTAACTCCGCATCATCCACAGCTCTGGCCCGGAACAGCGGGTGCTTTTCCCCCACCATCAGAGACATATGCACCGTCTGGATCGGTACAAATTCGAGACGCTTGACCTCCAGCGTCTGCTCCAGCGCCGACATCTGGTGCTGGGATACATAGACAAATCCAAACTCGACAACATGCTTGTGCAAAAAGCCCATCAGCTCCTCGATACAGCCCTGCTTTATGGAAAACTGCAGGCGCTTGTCCTGCTGCCCTCCGTAAAATTCTGCACAAAGACTGGTGATGCGCGATCCCGGCATCGTTGCCACGGCCAGACGGTTCAGATGCGTTTCTTCATTGATCCGGCTGATCATGTCCGTGTTTTTGAGGATCTGTGTCGCGTAATCGTACACCTTTTTTCCTTCATCCGTCATCTTGACACCGCGGGCTTCGCGGTTCAGAAGCTTCAGATGCAGTTCTTCTTCGAGCGCCTTTACCGTCTTACTCACATGCGGCTGGGTCGTGTACAGCATTTTGGCAGCGTTCTGGAAACTTCCCATATCCACGCTGACTACAAAATACTGCAGCTGCTTGATTTCCATTGTATTTTCCCCCTGTATACAAAACATTATCCAATGCCTATTTTATCACATTTTGTCGAAAAAGCCAGCACTTCCCTCCAAATAGGAATAGCTAACCGATATTTTTTGTCATATCAGTGTATTTTACTCTTCCATATGCAAAAATCCTGTCAGCATTTTGCCAACAGGATTTGCATATATCGTATCCGGTGTGGATCAGATTTCTTTTAATACACCCTTTAACAGTTCCCAGGAGCGCTGTACAGAATCCACATACAGCTTTTCCTTTGTCGTATGGATATCCACCATCTGCGGACCGAAGGACACGCAGTCAAGTCCCGGCAGTTTTGAAGCAAAGATACCGCATTCCAGACCGGCATGGATGCCGCAGACTACCGGCTTTTTGCCTGTCTGCTGCTCGTAGACACGGCAGATCACCTCGCGCACATGGGAATCCGGTCTGTATTCCCATCCCGGATAATCTCCGCCAACCGTTACCTCACCGCCAAAGAGCATCGCCAGAGATTCCGCCTTTGCTTCCAGCCAGTGCTTCTCACTCTCCGAGCTGGAACGCATGGCGTAATGCAGCTGGATCTCCTCTTCATCCTGCTCAAGGATGCCGATATTTAAGGAAGTACGCACCATACCCGGCATCTCCGGCTCCATCCGCTGTACACCGTTTGGCATATGCACCAGCGTCAGTACAACAGCCGTCGCAACGGACGGATGCAGCACCTTATATGTGCCTTCCTTTCCTTCTTCCAGTGTCATATGCATCGTAGGCTCTGTAGCCGCATATTCGTGGCAGATCTCTGCTTTTACCTTTTCAAACGCCTCCTGCAGTGCCGGGATATCCTCTCTGGTCGCCGTCAGTGTGGCAGAAGCTGCATTGCAGATCGCATTGTCCATCTCGCCACCGGCGAAACAGGATACGCCGTAAGCTGCGGCCTCAGACAGCTTTAACAGCACACGGCCAAGAAGTACATTGGCGTTGGCTCTTCCCTTGTGGATCTCCACGCCGGAATGGCCACCCTGCAGACCGTCGATCGTCAACGTCAGGCGCACGCCCTCTGTTTCCACGAATTTTGTCTCATAATGGAAGGTCACACGGTTTCCGCCTGCACAGCTGGTCAGGAAGATCCCCTCCTCCTCCGAATCCGCATTGAGGAATATCCGTCCCTCCAGATCCGAGCAGTCCAGCGCATCTGCACCCAGCATACCGACCTCTTCATTTACCGTAAAAACGACCTCCAGCGCCGGATGCGCAATATCTTTTGCATCCAGCAGCGCCAGTCCATAGGCTACGGCAATACCGTCATCGCCGCCCAGAGACGTTCCCTCTGCCGAAACCTCTTTGCCATCGGTCACAAGGCGCAGCCCGTCCTTTTGCATATCCAGATCACAGTCCGGCTCCTTGACAGCCACCATATCCAGATGTCCCTGAAAGATCACAGTCGGACGATCCTCATATCCGGCTGTGGCCGGTTTTTTGATGATCACATTACCAGCTTCATCGCTTCTCACCCAGAGACCTCTCTCCTTTGCAAAATTGACACAGTATGCTGTGATCTTGTCCGTATTGTAGGAGCCGTGCGGAATATTACAGATCTCCTCAAAAAAATGAAATACATTCTGTGGTTCCAGTTGACGTAAAACACCCATAATTTACACCTCTTTTATTTTCTTTATCATTTCTTTTCTTGACTTTACCGCCTGCTGCCCGTACGATAAACGTATGCTGCATTACAGGAGGTTTTCTTATGCTGTTTTCCATGTATACGACTGAACCGGCAAAGCCCGGACAGTTCATTATTGCTGATGCCGACGGCCAGCTCGTACTTCGCACCGAAAATGAAGGCCATGCCTTTTGTCCCATCATCACCAATCCCGCCGGGGATATGCAGATGCTGAAGGTGCGTTACTCTTCGCTGTTTGGCGACAACTTTGTTTTTTCCGATGTCACCGGCAACCGCGGCACCTACCGCGTAAAGGAGCACCGCGCCGTCATCGATATGCATATGATGACCGGCCGCTGGGATCTGCGCTATTATGAACCAGACCGCTCCGTTGTGATCCGCCACCTTGACCAGATCGCCGCCAAAGTCACACTGCTGCCGGAGTACGACATGTACTTTCAGATCGATCTGAAGGATACCTCCGAGCTTTTATTTGTCGTTGGTTCCCTTCTTGCTGTCAGCTACTTTCTTCGCTGACGCCACTTCCTTTTTCAGCCGGTCGCCCATCTGGCTTTCCCAGAGGGCGTCGTATTCCAGCATATACGTCTCATAGCCATTGATGACCACCGTCGGCCCGTACTTTGTAAGCCGTGGCTGGCGGTAATTATAGGACATATGCACATGTCCGTGGATCATATACCGCGGCGAATACCGGTCCATCAGCCGGACAAACTCTTCAAAGCCCTTGTGCGGCTGATCCGCACCGTCGTTGATCCCGGCTGCCGGCGCATGGGTCAGGAGGATATCAAAGCCCTTTTTCCAGCGAAGCTTAAACCAGAGCTTACGGATCCTCTTTCGCATCTCCATCGGCGAAAACTGGCAGGCTGCACCCGGAATATAGCGCATCGATCCGCCAAGCCCCAGAATCCGTATCCCTTCGTATTCAAAAATATCATCGTCTATACAGACGCAGCCCTCCGGTGGTTTATAATCATATTTCACATCATGGTTTCCCCGCACATACAACAGCGGACAGTGCGCAAAGGTCACCAGAAAAGAGAGGTACTCCGGCGGCAGATCGCCGCAGGACAGGATCAGATCGATATCGGCCAGAAGCGCCTTGTCGAAATAATCATAATAGGCCTTGGACACCTCATCTGCAATTACCAGTATCTTCATCCTATACGCCTGTTACGCCCTGTACCAGGACAACCTCCTTTGCTTCTTCCAACAGCTCATCCATCTGCGGGATCCGGCCATCCACATTTTCCAGCAGCCAGTCCATCTTCATAATCTCCCACGGTGAAATCTTTGTTGTCTCCTCATGGGTGATCTCCACACCCTGCTGCGCTGTCAGAATACCGGAGAACGGCTGGAAATCGCCGCGCTTGATATTCTCCTCCATCTGTGCCACCAGCTTTTTCACACCGGTCGGCACATTCAGCGACAGGATCGTATCCACAACGCCTGCGGACAGCCCCCACCAGTAATTTAACGCCTGGGATTCTTCCTCTGTTTTCCATACGCCATGGCGGATATTTTCAAAGATCCGGACATAATATTTGCCCCATTCCCATACCGGGATCGCCAGACTCTTTTTCTTTCCATTTTCCAGAAGACACAGACCGAAATCCTTATACCGGCTGTTCTGTGCCGTCATTTCCTGCTGGGAGATAACGGAAATACCCTCCAGCTCCTTCTCCCAGTCTACCTTTTCCTTCAGCTTGGACCAGATCAGATGCACCGTGGCCCGGGGATTGACCATCTGTACGCCCAGAGCAAAGGCATTGATATTGGAGATCATGCCAAACAGCGGATAATCCGCCACATAGGCGATCTCCCCGTCCGGACTCATCGCGCCCGCCACCAGTCCGGCAAGGAATTTGGCTTCATACATCCTGCCGTAATAGGTTCTCACCGATTTAAAGGATGTATTCAGCGAACAGTTTAAAATCCGCACCTGTGGATATTCCACCGCCATCTTCACACTGGCATCCAGAAGCTTCGGCGACGTCGTAAAGATTACATTGCAGCCGTCGGCAACCGCCTTTCCGATCGCGGCCTCGCCGTTATCCGTAGCAAGAGCATCCATATAGCTGTGGATTTCCAGATCCGGATACATATTCTGCAGATGTGCGCGGCCCAGCTCATGGGCATTTGTCCAGCCGGAAGTCTGCGGATTCTTGTCATGGATAAACCCTACGACATACCGGGTCTTGTTCGGCGAGATCAGGGAAAACATCTGCTTCACCGCACTCGCCCCACGTTCTACCGGATCCAGCTTGAGATCCGTCTTCTTCTTTTCTCCGAGTACCTGAATATCATCCCATGCCTTGCTGATCCGCTCCTTTAGCTGCGTCGCATTATCCTGACAGAGCGTCTCATAGTCGTAGATCTGGATCAGCCGCAGCATCGCATCGGACACATTGATATGCGCGCCGTCCCATTTATCCTCCAGGGCCATCTCCGTGCGGTTATACAGAGAACGCAGGGCAAGGATCTCGTCATCTGACCATCTTTCCGTTTCCGAATTTCCCGTCTCCCGGATCAGCGCACGGTAAGAGCCTTCCTTGCTGAACCAGATCACGTTCAGCCCGGTAAGGTCAAAAAACTTCATAAACTCATAATAGATCCGCACCTGCTCGTCGTCCTCATTGTACTCCGGAATAATCCGGTATACGTTGGCCGGCACACTGACAGCATCAAAAAACTTCAATACGCTGACTCTTTTATTGCCCTCCTGGACATAAAAGCGGTCCATAAATTCATAAACCTTGATCGGATCGGCAATTCCCGTCTCCATATGCCAGTCGCACAGATGATCCCATTTCGCTGCAAACTCTGAATCCTTCTCCAGAAGCGGCATGAAATTGGAGGCAAAAGCATTTGCCCTGGCTTCTGTTGTCGTTCCCACAACCAGCGAAAGCGGGATATCCATCAGTCCGAGATAGACCTCCCTGCGCACGCTGGCATACTGTGTGATATGATCCAGTACCGGCAGATACGGGTACTCGCCCCGTCCCAGCTTCTGACGATAATTTTTAACGGCCAGCTTATTCGCCTTATCATATTCCTGATAGTTCATCCTGTCTCCTTTACTGCAAAGCGCTTATTGTTCTTCTTCCGCAACTTTCCAGCACATCCTCTTTGTGCCCGTATTCTTACTTTTCTGGTGCCTTTCACTGACACAACATTTCTATTTCAAGCTTCTGTTCTTTATACCGTACCTTTGCATGACTGCCGCAGATCAGAGGCATCATGGGTGCAATATGGCCGATATCCAGATCCATCAGCACCGGCACGCCATATTCCTGCAACAGATCAATCACCGCATGGTACTGGTCAAGCCCCATGATCTCCTGTCCGTGACACAGTGGACGGCCGATCAGAAATCCCCTGACATGGGAAAACCATCCCGCATGCTGCATCTGCCAGATCGCCCGGCGGATCGCCATCACATTCAGATCGCAGGATTCCAGAAACCATACGACACCCTCGTCGGCATACCGTTCGTTAAACGCATCCACATGGTCATAGCCTGTTCCCAGCAGATTGACCAGACAGTCCACACAGCCACCGACCAGACGGCCTTCAAAGGCCACCTCCGGCGCTTCGGGTTCCTCCACCAGCACAGTCTTTCCGGCGGCATCCTTCTGCGGTGTAAACAGACGGATCACCCGCGGTTCTGTCGCATGGATCGGCACCAGCGGATGTTCCTCGTCCTTCAGCGACTCCTTTTCCCAGAAAGGATAACCCTCAACGCTTGTTTTCCTGCCCCGCAGGACATCGTAGGCATCCTGCATCGACGCATGCCACGGCTCCATACCAAACGCCGCCGCACACGGCCCATAGATCGAGGCCGTATCGCACATTGTTGCCAGCAGGAAGGTCATATTGGTATTGTCCGAATACCCCATATACCATTTCGGCCGGGCCTTTTTGATCTGCTCAAAATCCACATGATCCAGGATCTCGCACATCAGCTCACCACCGCCGCAGGAGATCAGCGCATCGCTGTCCCCGGACACATAGCCCTCTGTCAGTTCCTTTCCGCAGGCTTCCGGCGTATTGCTGATACCGATGCCGCTGCCCTCGTAGCAGTTCGGCCCCAGCACCAGAGAATGACCGAGTGCACGGAATTTTTTCTGCGCATTGTCAAATGCACTTTTATACGGCTCAATATTACAGCCAAAGGACGGGGCTACAAACCCGATCGTCCCGTTTTCCTGTAAAAATTCTGGAAATCTCATCGTCGTCTCCTTTTTCGTTCATACAGCATGAGTATAGCATCTCACCGCATAAATATCCACAGAAAGACGGGCAAATCCCGGTACTCTCCACCATTTTCTCTCTTTTATCCACCGAATATACGGACACCGGACAGATTTTCCATGTCGGACGTTTACCCGCCATTCTCCGTATATAGAAAAAGACAGCCATCTCTCTGCCTTCCGTCTGAGCTTTTATCAGAACGTCAGGCAAAGAAACGACTGTCCTTATATGCAGACCACAGTCAGTCTGTCTTTTCTCCAGTGGAGGTTTCTTTTACTTTGTACCGAAGATACGGTCGCCGGCATCACCCAGACCCGGGCAGATGTAAGCGTTTTCGTTCAGCTCTCTGTCGATATGGCCGACATACAGCTGGATATCCGGATGTACTTCCATCAGGCGTTTGATGCCTTCCGGAGCAGCGATGATGGACATGAATTTGATCTTCTTTCCACCGTGCTGTTTGATGAAGTTTACAGCAGCGATCGCAGATCCGCCGGTTGCCAGCATCGGATCTGTAACAACGATCAGACGCTCGGAAATCGGGCTCGGCAGCTTGCAGTAATACTCGTGCGGTTCATGGGTTTCCTCGTCACGGTACAGACCGATATGACCGATCTTTGCTGTCGGCACCAGTGCCTGGATACCGCTGACCATGCCAAGACCTGCACGCAGGATCGGCACGATCGCAAAGTTCTTTCCGGAGATCTCCGGAGTCATGCATTTTTCAATCGGAGTCTCTACCTCTACATCATGCAGCGGCAGATCCTTTAAAGCCTCATACCCCATCAGCATGGCAATCTCTTCCACCAGCGCACGGAACTCAGCTGTTCCTGTATTTTTGTCTCTCAGACGGGAGATCTTATGCTGGATCAGCGGGTGTGTCATCTCTACTACATTGTTCATCCTAGTTCCCTCCATATTCTTTTGTATATAGTTTATGTCTTTTTACTTCCTTTTACAGAAATCATTCAATATCCGTATTCTGCGGATTCTGGCCAAGACCACGGCTGATATCACCCTGCGGGTTTACACCGAACTCATAATCGTTGCCCGGCAGGATCGCATTCAGTACAATACCTGCGATAGCAGCGATAGCAAGACTTGTCAGCGTGATGGATGTACCAGCAATGTTGAAGGTAATACCATTGCTGAATCCAAGACCGCATACCAGAATAACAGCGGCAATAATCAGGTTTCTGGACTTCGTAAAGTCTACCTTATTTTCAACGATATTGCGGACACCGATCGCAGAGATCATACCGTACAGGATAAAGCTGATACCACCGACGATCGCGGACGGCATGGAACCGATCAGCTCAGCCATCTTTGGAATAAAGCTCAGGATAACAGCAAAGATCGCAGCCAGACGGATAACTCTCGGATCATGGACACGGGACAGCTCCAGAACACCGGTATTCTCACCGTATGTCGTATTGGCCGGTCCGCCAAAGATTGCAGACAGGGAAGTTGCCAGACCGTCACCGATCAGTGTACGCTGCAGACCCGGATCTGCAATAAAATCCTCACCTACCGTTGCTGAGATCGCACTGATATCACCGATATGCTCCATCATAGAAGCCAGAGCGATCGGTGCCATGACAAGAATCGCTGTGATATCGAATTTGCAGATTATGAAATCCGGAATACCAACAAAGCTTGCTGCAGCAGCTCCGGAAAAATCAAGGATTGCACTTCCGTCTACATTTGTCATACCTGCAGCGTTCAACACCAGTGCCAGAGCATAGGAGATCACAACAGCCAGAAGAATCGGGATGATTTTGAACATTCCCCTGCCCCAGATATTAAAGATAATAACGACAGCCAGTGCCACAAAAGCCAGGAGCCAGTTTGCAGAGGCATTGCTGATTGCAGACGGTGCAAGGCTCAGACCGATACAGATGATGATCGGGCCGGTTACGATCGGCGGCAGAAAGTGCATAACACGTTTTACACCAACGATCTTAACAATAGCAGCCAGAATCAGATACATCAGACCGGCTACCACGATACCGCCACAGGCATACGGCAGCTTCTCGCCCATTGTCATATTCGCAAAAATACCGGTATCCAGCTGGGAAACCGTATAAAATCCGCCCAGATAAGCGAAGGATGATCCCAGGAATGCCGGTACCTTTAGCTTTGTACAGCAATGGAAAAACAGTGTACCTACACCGGCAAAAAACAAGGTTACCTGAATAGAGAGACCTTCTCCATTAAAGTAACCGTTGACCAGAATCGGTACAAGAATCGTAGCACCGAACATTGCGAACATATGCTGAAGACCAAGCAACAGCATCTTCGGAATACCAAGTGTACGAGCATCACGAATTGCATCATTTCTCTTGTTCATAAAGACTTTCTCCTCTTTCGTTTTTCTTATTATACCCAGTTTATGCCGGATGGTCAATTGAACATTTCCAATTATGAATATTCATTAGCACTGTTGATCATATTCTGCCACATCGTATATCCACATCCACAAAATATGCAACCATTTTGCCTGTAAAGATATTCTGGCCATATCATATACCAGATATGCATAATCTCTGTTTTTCGCACGCAAAAATCCACTGGATCTCTTTCATTTGTATGGCAACACAAAAACGATCCGACAGATTATTTATGCGCAAAAAAAATACCCGGTATACACCGAGCATCTCGTAAAACAGATACTGCCGCAGGCCGGGGTCGAACCGGCACGGGTATCACTACCCACGGGATTTTAAGTCCCGGGCGTCTGCCTATTCCGCCACTGCGGCATATTCAATTAAATTGAAAACGACCCGAATGGGGCTCGAACCCATGACCTCCGCCGTGACAGGGCGGCGCTCTAACCAACTGAGCCACCGGGCCAGAAAATAAATAAAAATGGACCTTCAGGGACTTGAACCCGGGACCGACCGGTTATGAGCCGGTTGCTCTAACCAACTGAGCTAAAGGTCCATGTGTCTGATTCCCAAAGGGACTGACTCCTACGGGATTTGAACCCATGTTACCGCCGTGAAAGGGCGGTGTCTTAACCGCTTGACCAAGGAGCCGTTACATTACGCACCATTCATGACAGTGACCGTAAATTATATTACCATGAATGTGGCCCCTTGGCAAGTAGTTTTTCTTATTTTTCAAATGCTATTTTTCAAATGCTTTTTTTTTTCGATTATTTCCAGTTGATTTTGAAACTTTGGACAATTCATATCTGTCTTACTTATTCATTTTTACTCAGGGCTATCATCGTATCTTCCTTACAGCACCTGCAGAATATCTTTTACTTCTATTTCCTCTCTGTCCGTCATCCGTGCAATCTGTTTTATCGTATAGCCGTTTTTGTACAACGTGCTCATCAGCTCCTTTTGCACTTCATTTCTCCCCTGCTTTACACCCTTTTCTATTGCTCTGTCCAATACATCACACATCGTTTCTACCTTCCTTCCATTTTCCTTATACTGTATTTCCAGAAATCTGCTGTCATTTTCCATAACAGACAAGAATCTTTTCACTTAAATCCTTCTGTCCCATATAAACTCCCTGTTTTTATTTTCTTCTGTTTTGAAAAATTAACGACTGTTAAAATCTGATATGCTATAAGCAACTGACGAGGATATACTATGAAATGTAATTTTTTGTATTAAATTTATTTAACTATTTTTCTCGTCTTATTTACTATATCTCTTTTTTACGGATTTGTCAATGCTTTTTTATTTGAATCATCACATAACAGGCAATACCCAAAATTTCTGTATTCCCCGTCCATTTAAAACATTCTCTGTAAATTTCCACCATTCACCGTAAAAAGACGCAGCGCTGACCCTTTTACAGATCAGCACTGCATCTCATTACACATCGTTCAAAGCGTTTGCTCCGCACAGATTTTTCCTCTATCCCCTGTACCGATCTAACGCTGCACCCGCCCGGAAGCATCACCGCCTGCCAGTTTTTTCACTTCGTCCAGAGAAACCATATTGAAATCTCCTTCAATCGAATGCTTCAGACACGAAGCCGCCACAGCAAATTCAATCATCTCCTGTGGCGCATAATCCAGAAGATTTGCTGCAATCAGACCACCGCCAAAGCTGTCTCCTCCACCGACACGGTCCACAATATGCATCTTATACTTTTTAGAGAAATAATAATTACCATCTGTATACAGCATGGCTGACCACAGATTATCATTCGCCGACAGAGATTCCCGCAGTGTAATGGCAACCTTTTCAAAACCAAATCTGTCAGCAAGCTGCCGGGCTACATCCTTATAACCTTCATGGTTCACTTCCCCCGCCGTCACATCGGTATTTGCCGCCTTGATACCAAAAACATCTGCCGCATCCTCTTCATTGGCAATGCAGACATCCACATATTCACAGAGCTTTCCCATAACCTGGCCTGCTTTTTCCTTACTCCAGAGTTTATTCCGGTAATTCAGGTCACAGGAAATCTTAACGCCTGCTGCTTTCGCTGCTTTGCATGCATCCAGACAGATAGCAGCTACCTGATCATTCAGTGCCGGAGTAATCCCCGTAAAATGAAACCACGTCGCATCTTTGAAAATTTCTGCCCAGTCAAAATCTGCCGGATCTGCTGTAGCGATTGAAGAACCGGCCCGGTCATAAATCACCTTTGATGGTCGCTGGGATGCCCCTTTTTCCAGATAGTAAATACCTACCCGGTCTCCACCCCGGGCAATCTTGCTGGTATCTACACCATAGCGTCGCAGCGCATTAATCCCCGCCTGTCCGATCTCATGTTTTGGCATCTTTGTTACAAATACAGCATCAAATCCGTAATTTGCCAGAGAAACAGCCACATTGGCTTCTCCGCCACCATACGTCGCACCGTATGTATCCGCCTGTACAAACCGGTAATAGCCTTCCGGTGCCAGACGCAGCATAATCTCTCCAAATGTTACAACCTTTTTCCCCATAATGTACCTCCCGCTATTTTCGGATCTCTGCTACAAGATTTACGGCTTCCTTTGCCAGTCTGGTGATTTCTTCATATTTTCCGGCCTTTACAAGATCTCCCTTGACCATCCAACTGCCACCGCAGGCTACAACTTTATCACAGCTTAAATATGTAGAAAGATTTCCGGCATTAATGCCGCCCGTCGGCATAAACCGAAGCTGCGGATACGGTGCTGCCAGTGCCTTTATCGCATCCACCCCGCCAAACTGTCCTGCAGGGAAAAATTTCACAATTTTCAACTGATGCTTTACGGCCTGTGCGACTTCAGAGGGTGTGATAACCCCTGGAAAAACAGGAATTTGTTTACGGATACAATACTCCACGATTTCCGCATCAAATCCCGGACTGACGATAAATCTTGCCCCTGCTTCTACTGCCTGATCCACCTGCGCTGTAGTAAGTACCGTACCGGCCCCTACAAACATATCCGGAAATGCTGCTGTCATCTGTCGTATGGCTTCCGGAGCTGCTTCCGTCCGGAAAGTCACTTCTGCACAGGGCAGTCCACCCTCACAAAGCGCTTTTGCCAGCGGTACAGCATCCTTTGCATCCTGTACAACAACTACAGGAATAATCCCCAGCTTCTGTATCGTTTCTGCTACTGTCCCCATATATTTTCTCCTCTTTTTGAGACATTTCACTGCCGGATTTCAGGGGCATCACCGGACAACAAACAGATGTCCGGTAACGCTCCATAAACAATCAGCGGCAGATCTGATTATTTCATTGTATAGAGAGCAATCTCATCTGTCTCTCTGTTTGCTGCGACAAGAACTGATCTGTCACCATTTTTGTAATACAGAACGTTTGCCGCACCTGCGCCTTTATCCAGTGCAACAGTCCCCCATGTACCGTCTTCCTGTAAGACAAACGCCAGTAACTTCCGTTCACCTTTCCTGTTCCCTACAAAGAAAGCTTTCTTTCCTTCATATTCTCCCACGCAGATGGCATGAAGAAATTCCAGTTTTTCCGGATATGTATAGTTTTTTACGAATGTCTCACCATCCCGTTTGTACAGATACACTGTATCTCCATGAAACGGAGACAGCACTAACATCCATTCTTCCTGCCCCGGTCCGAAGGACGCTATCGCCACATCACTGGCCGGCTCCTTTGTCAGCTGCTCTATTTCCCAACTGCCGCCTTCTCTTTTGGGCGGATGAAAACAAAATACGCCATCGTCACAGGTAACCAGTGCATACGGCTCTTTACCTTCTGTCTGAAAATAACCGTGGTTTCGGAGCATATTTCCCCTGAGTACTTCCATTTCCAGCGTATGTCCGCTGTCATATTGCGCCACATCCTCCGGCAGCTTTGCCGCATATACCTTTCCCGGGGAAGACCAGTCATCCCTGTACTGATGTCCCGATTTCAGTGTGCAGGCCAGAATATACCAGCCGTCAGCACCCTGCAGGATACCAAAACGGTGCACAAAGGGAAGCTCCGCCAATGTCCGCACCTTCCATGTCCCGTTTTCTGCTGTCACCGATACGATCGAGGCGTTTGCCGAATCATTCGGAGAATAAAAACGATGCGTCGCGAGAAACTGGCCATCTTTTCCCGGCACCGGCACCAGACTCATCGCCCCGCCCGGTTCTTCCCAGATTACATCCTGCAATGTACCATCCCAGTCATACAGACGGCACTGATTTACTTTTTCTGCTGCCACCAGCAGATATTGTTTTTTCTGATACGGCAATACCGCCAGAGAATAACACTTTTCCAGCTGACCGATCACTTTTTTTTCTACAGCCATACCTCTCTCCTTTACAGACAGGATCTGTAGGGAATATTCTGTGGTGCTTCAAAGCAATCCTCAAATCCCCGTCTGTGATGATATGCTTTTTTGTCTTTGTCCAGCGGATATGTATATTTTCCTCCGACTTCCCAGAAAAATGGATGGAACTGATAATCAAGACGGTCTTTTTTCATCTCATACAGCACCCGGATTTCATTGACGTCCGCCATAAAATTTGTCCATACATCATAATGAATCGGGATCACAACCTTGCAGCGGAGCGCCTCTGCCATGCGCAGAATATCGCAGGATGTCATTTTGTCCTGCATACCCACCGGATTCTCTCCGAAAGAGCCAAAGGCAACATCGATATCGTAGTCTTTTCCATGTTTTGCATAATAAATCGAATAATGAGAATCGCCGCTGTGATAAATATTACCTCCCGGTGTCTTCAGCAGATAATTGACTGCTTTATCATCCATATCCATCGGGCAGATGCCGGTCAGTTCTTCCCTGTCCGGTCCCTGGGAATCCGTTGTCACAATACACGTTCTGTCAAATGAATCCAGGACAACGATCTCTATATCTTTAATTTTCACAACATCTCCCGGACGAACGATTCTGCATCGATCCGCAGGAACACCCCATTTCTGCCATAGCTCCACAGATTTCTTCGGACCAATAAAAGGCACCGGAATCTCTTCTCCCTTTTCGTTTGTCGTTGTCATACCGCTCTGGATTACATGTGCTGCATATTCTGCACTCATATGATCCTGATGATAATGTGTTGCCAGCACAGCATCCACTTTTTTCACGGCAAAAGGATCAATCACAAAAGGAATCGCCCTTAAATTCGGCTGCATTGCATGGCAGCCGCACATGTTTGCCATCTGATGGCCCACCTTCATCTTGCCATCTCCATGCGTACGCTTTCCATTGCCACACCACAGATCGATCGTGATATTCGTATCTGCCGGCGTTTTTACCCAGATCCCGGTACAGCCCAGCCACCACATGGCCACATTGCCCGGTGCTACCTGTTCATTTTCAATCTCTTCATTCAGCCATGTTCCCCATTCCGGAAACGTATTCATAATCCATTGTTCTCTTGTCATTTCACTGATTTTACTCATCTGTCTGCCTCCTCTTTCTGTTGCGCTGTTCCCCAGTGCCGCAATGCACCGTATAAGCTCTGCATCTGTTCTTTCTTTTTTCTGTAAGCATCTGCCAGCAGAGGATTGGGATCGTAATACGCGGCCTCATCCATCAGACCGGCTGCCAGAAAAGCATCCTCCACTGTTTCATACCAGCCAAGGCCCACCGCAGCCACCATCCATGCGCCATTGGCTGTTGCCTCACTGTTTTTCAGCCGGTATAACCTCTTCTGATAAATATCAGCCTGCATCTGGTTGATGTCCCTGGCATTGGTAAGGCCACCACTGATTCCGATACGCCCAATTTCTACATACTGTTGCAGCCGCTCCATCTGTATCGCAATTTCCATGCAGATGCTTTCCAGCAGCCCCTTCAGCATATTATCTCTGTTGGTCGACAGCGATAAATTCACAAATGCCGCACGTACCGTATCTTCCATATCATCTGCCTGTCTTCCCTGAAAATAAGGAAGAGCTATGCAGTTTTCCGTCTGTCCGTATAATGTCTGTAACGTCTGTCCGACCTTTTCGTATACATTCTCCTCATTCCGGTAAAAATTGCGCAAAAACCAGTCAAAGGCAGAACAGCAGGTCATACTGCTGGCTTCCAGCACATACTCTCCTTTTACAGATGCACAGTTACAGATCAGACCCTTTTCCATCCGCTCCGGCACCTGATCCACAGCTGTCATCAGGAAGGCTCCTGTCCCCGTTACCACCGATAAAGTACCGGCCCGGTATACACCCTGTCCTATGGCCGCACATTGCTGATCGCCACCTGCACTGATCACAGGAGTTCCTTCCGGGATCCCCGTACGCTTGGACACTTCCCGGCAAAGATGCCCCTGCACCTCTCCGGGTTCCAGGATATCACACAGTTTTTCCTGCGGTATTCCGAACAGCTGCAACAGCTTTTCATCCCATGTCCGTGTCCGTATATTCATGAGATTTGAACGACTGGCAAATGTTGTATCCGTATAATAGTGACCTGTCAGACGATGCAGCACATACTCTGGTACACTCAAAAAATGTGCCGTCCGCCTGTACATATCCGGTGCTTCCTGATTTACCCAGGCCATTTTTGCCCCGGAAAAAATGGTGTTGACCGGTGCACCCGATCTGGCAAAAATTTCTTCATTATATTCATAAAGCGTCTGACAGATCTGACTGTTTCTGGAATCCTGCCACATGATCGCCGGCATAACTGCCTCGCCCTTATCGTCCACCGGTATCAGAGATGACCTCTGTGATGTTATCGCAATAGCCGCCAGCTTCCAGTTGTTCTGCCACAATACCTCTGCACATGCTGTCAGAATCTGATCACAGGCCATATCCCAGTCACTGGCTGGCTGTTCAATGTGTACGGCACTGATATGCCGGGGCATATAAGCAATCTGTTTTTTAAATGGATTATTCCCTTTTTCATCAAAAAGGATGCCGCGCATACTGGATGTTCCTATATCCAGAATCAATATATACTCCACGTTGATATTCTCCATTTATGCATAGGGATAATTATCTGAATGAATATCCTCCTGATATTCCTTCCATTCATCTTCTGTAATCATGCCCTTTTTGTAATAATACATACGGGCTTCGTTCAGAATATCTTCCAATGCCTGCTCTTTCTGTGCATCCAGCGTCGGCACCGGTGCTTTTTCCAGAATCTGCCCCACTTTTGCCTGTGCTTTATCAATGATGCCGTGTCTTCCGGTTTCTATCCATTCTTCGTAGGTCTGTCTTGAACCGACAGTCGGTACATAGCATTCTTCTCTCCAGTTTTCCAGAGTCTCATCTGTATCCATAAAGGATCCCGGCATCGGCCCGATCTCCTGGATACTTTCCAGTGCCATCCCTTCCTCGCTGGTATCCAGACCGCCAAGCAGTCGTTTTGTCATACCCACAATATCATCATCCATAACCGCCTTGACCGGACTGCTGTAGCGCTCCGCATACATACCGCCCTGGAAAGAAATAACAGTTGAACCGCTCAGTACCTGTGTCATAAGTGCCATACTCTGTTCATAGCCCGCCTGATAATCTGCAGATTTTGCACTTGTCCAGGAGGCTGCGTTGGACCAGCAAGGTACGCCATACGCTCTCCAGTACTGGTTAAACGCCATATCTGTATACGAATTACCGATATCACCAAAAGCCGGTTTACCCGTGGACATATCCGGCGTCATAATCATACTGTTCATCCAGACTCTTGACCCCGGCCGTGCCGCCTGTGCCATGATCAGTCCAGCCATACCTTCAGCATTGTTTGATATAACGGAACCTGCAGCTCCCATCGGGCTTGTCAGTCCCCTTGTCGGTCCTGCTGCAAAATGGAACGGCAGGCCTGCTTCTGTATAATTAAAGATCTGGTCTGCAGTTTCCTCAAAATAAGTCAACGGCGCTGCAGAATTAACGATCTGGCACAGATCTATGCCCATCACTTTGGCCATTTCCGTGCTGAAACGGTAATTGTCGAATACGGTACCTTCAATCTGTGCTTTGGTAGACACACGATATTTTGCGGCTACGGATTCCAGCAGCTTCATACATTCCGGCACATGTGCAAATCCGAAAAATGGAAAACAGTTCTGGAAATCCACATGGGGAAGTGCATCCAGCAGACGGATATACTCATAAAATTCCTTTCGCGTCGGTACATGTGCCGTTTCGGTCTGCATATCAAAAAATGCCGTACCACAGCCGTTGATAAACTGCGTTGTCTTTCCCGGCTGCAGCTCTACAAAATTTTTCTGCTCCCGTGCGGAGATTGTAAACCCTTTCGGCGTCTCAGAAAGCGCCCGATCCACAACGGCTCTGTCAAAATATACTCTTTCCAGTGCCTCATCCACACGGCAACCGTATTCTTTCAGACACTGACGCATCTTCGGACTCTTTACAACAACTCCTGTCCTGGCGAGAACTGTATAAACGCCCTCCTTCATGCAGTCAAAATCTTCGGCATTCAGAATATTGATATATCCAAATGCACTGGCAACACCTGTTCTGCTCATTTTGTCCTCCTTATTTTATTTGTAGGTTTCATCATAGGTTTCCTGTTTTACCGGGTATTTTTCTTTCTGCTGGCCAGAAGAACCGCCAGGAAAAGTACAATACCATATATGATCTTCTGAATACTCTGTGAAATACCAAGGGCAGATAAAAGGCCGTCCAGAATAACCAGCACCAGCACACCGGCTACAGTACCTGCATAACTTCCGGAGCCACCCAGCAGGGAAACACCGCCGATCGCTACCGCAGATACAGACTGCATCTGGTAAGCATCTCCCATACCCAGATACAGCTGGCTGATCCGCCCGGAGCAGACGATACCCGCCAGTGCCGCAAACATACCACACACAGCATACGCACTGACCCTGACCATTTTCACATTGATACCGGAAAACAGAGCAACCGTATCGCTGTTACCTATGGCATACAACTTTCTTCCATAAGGCGATTTTGCGATCAGAATAAAAAATACAATGGATATCACAATCCAGAATAAAAATAACGGTGAAAATCCCGCAACCGTACTTCCGGCAAAGGCTTTGAGTGCCGCCGGAGCGGTTCCACCGGGCGTACCGCCGGTAATACCCACCAAAAGTCCCTGAAAAATAATATTGGATGCCATCGTCATAATAACCGGAGCTATGCCGACACAGGCAATACCGATACCATTGAAGGTTCCCATAAGAGCACCAACAACCAGTACCACCGGTATTGCAAACCAGAGCTTTCCATCCTGTCCTCCGGTAAGATTTGCTGTCATAAATGCCGCGATCGTAAACATCCACGGAATCGACAGATCCATACCACCTGTCAGGACAACTGTCATCTGTCCCATGGCCGTGATACCCAGAATGGATGCCGTGATGGATAAAATACGCAGATTATTGGCATTGGCATATCCCGGACGCAGTAAAGATACAAAAACAAGCAACAGTACCGCGATCAGATATGTCATGATAATAGAAAAATTCTTTTTTATAAATCTGTTGACTGTCATGCTGCTGCACCTCCCTTTTTCTTGAGCATAGTGCCATAAGCACTGGCCGCTACGGCAAGGATCAGCAATACACCCTGTACCAGAGAAGACCAGTAAGAAGATACGCCCATGAATACCAGAAGATCTGCAATCGTACGGATAACCAGCGCACCAACGACCGTTCCCACCATTCCACCGGAACCACCGGTCAGAGCTGTTCCGCCAATGACTGCCGAAGAAATAGAAATCATAACAAAATCCGCACCTGCTGTCGGTGAACCACTGGCTACCTGTGCTGTTCTGTACAGACCGGCCAGCGCTGCAAAAGCACCGGACAGACCATAGGCAACCACTTTGGTTTTCAATACAGAAATACCATTTAAATGTGCTGCCTTTTCATTACTTCCAATCGCATAGATATCCATACAGGTTTTGGTCCGTTTAAAGACAAACCATAATGCCAGAAGCAGGATAATGATCAGAACAGACATCGGAACCGGGCCAAAACGATATAGCAGCGCCGATATATATCCAGCCGGTACATTTCCACCATCCACTTTCATGATCAGCAGGGCCACACCGTAACAGACAGACTGCGTTGCCAGCGTAACGATAAATGGCTGCAGCTTTGTCTTTTCTACAATGAAGCCATTAAACATACCGATTGCACAGCCAATAGCGATACAAATGACCGCCCATAACAGCATACTTCCCACAGAAGCCTGCATACGGGACGCTACCAGACAGTTTGTCACACAGATCACACCGCCAACCGAGAGGTCAAATCCCCCTGTCAGAAGAACAAACGTCTGTCCGATAGCCACCAGAATCAACGACAATGCTGCATCCGACTTATTGGCCATCCAGCGCAGGCTGAATGTTTTCGGATTTAAAATTCCCATAACGATTACCATGATCAAAAGCATCAGGTAGGGAATCATTGCCACCCAGTTATTTTGTATAAACTCTTTTGGAGAAGTCTTTTTATTCTTCACTGCCCTCTCCTCCTTCTACTGTATTTCCAATGGATGCGCTGATAATATTTTCTTTTGTCATCGCTTCATCCTTCAGGTTTGCCGCAATCTTTCCATCATACATGACAAGAACCCGGTCACAGATGTTGACCAGCTCCTCCACATCCGTTGAGAAAAATACTACGGCATTTCCCTGGGCAGCAAAATCACGCACCAGGCTGAACATTTCTTTCTTTGTGCCGACATCGACGCCACGGGTAATATCATGCATCAGCATCAGCTGCGGTTCTGTCGCCATGATTTTTGCCATAACAACCTTCTGCTGATTTCCACCGGAAAGATTCATGGCAGCCATTTCCCGGCTGTCCGCCTTTACCTGCAGTGCTTCCATATAATGATCTACGATCTCATTTTCTTTTTTCCTGGATACCCACAACGGATTGCTGATCTTTTCCAGCATTGGAAGAGAAATGTTATATCGGATTGGAAAAGAAAGGATCAGCCCCTGCACACCTCTTTCCTCCGGAACCAGTGCAATTCCCTTTCGCAGACATTGCTTCGGCGATTTCAGCTGAATACTCTCTCCATGCAGCTTCACATCACCCTTGGCATGAATGACGCCAAATAAAGCCTGCAAAAGCTCTGCCTGTCCCTGTCCTGCCAGACCGCCAATTCCCAGCACTTCTCCTTTATGCAGATCAAAATCTACCCCATTCAGAATATGGGTATAAGTCAGATTCCTGACCTCAAGCATTTTTTCTTTCTGCACATGACATTCGATTTCCGGAAAATAGTTGGCAATTCTTCTTCCCAGCATGGAGGCAATAACAACATCCATCTGGATTTCCTTTACATTCATCTCACCTGTATTGATACCATTTCTGAGAATTGTGATCTTGTCACAACCATTCTGGATCTCACCCATACGATGGGAAATAAACAACACGATTTTTCCTTTATCTGCCAGCTTTCTGGCCAGAGATAAGAGCCACTGTACCCTGTTTTCCGTCAGAGCAGAAGTCGCCTCATCCAGAATAACCACTTCCGGTTCCTTGGAAAGGGTCTTTAAAATCTCTACGATCTGTTTCTGCGACAGAGATAACGACCCTGCTTTCGCCCTTGGATCTATATCTTCTATTTCATATTCCTGAAACAGTTTTTCTGTATCTGCATACAGCTTTTTATAGTCAAACAATCCTGCTTTATTTCTCGGAATACGTCCAATAAAAATATTTTCTCCGACAGTCAGCTCCGGCACAGTGGATAATTCCTGATATACGGTGCCAATCCCATGCTTCAGAGCATCCGTCGGACTTTTAATTTCTATTTTCTTTCCAAAAAGAAGGATTTCTCCTTCATCTGGCATATGCGCACCGCTGAGTACCTTCAGCAATGTACTTTTGCCGGCACCGTTCTCACCCAGAAGCGCATGCACTTCGCCCCGGTTACAATGTAACGAAACTTTATTGAGTACGGTCACACCGCCAAATTTTTTTACAATATTATTAAGTTCCAGATCTGCCATTTTTTCGCTCCTTTGTATGTCTTATGGAGTAAACAATCCCCCACTATGCGAAGCACAGTGGGGGATTTCGCATGTCATTACCATGTACTGTATGTACTGATTCAGATTACTGCTGGTAATCAGATACCTCAGAAGCCTCTACCTGCGGTGTGAAATCCTTCGGTACAACCGGATAATCAAAAGCGTCCGGCAGATCACGGAAGAATGTTACATTCTCTTCAAGTGCAGATGCCTCATATCCAAAATCCACACTTGTATCATTTGTCATGAGACTGGCCTTTACCAGAGTTTCCTGATCAACCTGCTCACCATCGAGCGCTTTTACAGCTGTTTCCATAGCTACAGCACCAAGTCCCGGTGTATTCTGTCCGATCAGCACATCCATCTTGTTGTCGTATGCTGCGATCTGTCCGGCATTTGTATTGAAACATGTAGTCGGTACAAGATCTCTTCCGGTATCAGTAAATGCGTTATATACAGTATTGGCATAGCAAAGTGCATATACACCATCAATATCCGGATTTGCTGCCAGTACAGAAGCAATCTGTTCCTGTCCTACGCCGTCAGCATATTCGCTGGCATATTCAGAAACGATCTGCATGTTATGTTCATTAAAGACTTCCATAGCCGCTTCATACATAACATTTCCAGAAGTGGAACCGGCAATACCTGTATCCATAATCAGTTTTGCACCGTCACCACATTTCGTTACCAGATAAGAAGCCCAGGCACGGCTGAGATCCGCAAGGTCTGTGGATACTCTGTACACACCTTCTGCATCTACTGTATTATCAAAGGTCACGACAGTAATTCCGGCATCGATAGCTCTCTGGATCGACGGAATCAGGGCTGTTGCAGATGCTGCATTGATCAAGATTGCATCATAATCTTTTTCAACCAGTGCATCAATAGACGCAGCCTGTGCCTCTGCTGTATTTTCACAGGTAACAACATCCAGATCTACTTTGGAAGCATACGGCTCCTTTGTTGCAACCACCTGTGTTGTTTTAATCATCAGCTGTCTCCAGTCGTTACCCATATATGAATTGCTCAGGGCAATTTTATATTTTTCACCACTCTTGGTTTCTGTTGCTGCGCCGGCATCACTTGTTTCTCCGGATGAAGCGGCTGCAGATGTCTCACTGGCAGCAGACGGAGCAGCAGATGTTGCTGTTGAAGATGTTCCCCCACATCCTGCCAGCATACATCCAGCCAGAACAACGCTCATCGCTGTACCCATCACTTTCTTCACTAAGTTTCTTTTCATCTTTTTTCCTCCAATTCTTTTTATATAGCTTTTGTTTACCAAAATGCAGGTATCCTGCACTTTTAGTTCGTCCTCCAGAACTGTATATATGATAACATTTCATTTAAAAAGTTTCTATTGATCGTATATATGATGTTTTTCTCTATTTTTTGTTGTTTTGTTCTATTTTTCCGTTCATATACGCTTTTTATATGATCTTTTATGTTCTTTTGAACATTTATTCTATTTTACGATTGATTCTTTCCTGTTTTCATTCTATAATTTATACAT
>CAVCMG010000001.1:0-6040 GCA_963603285.1 Ruminococcus bromii | reverse complement strand
CTTTTATAGAATAGAAAGTGAAAGGCATTATGAAACAATCTCAAAAGGAAATCCAGGCCCGCCAGGCGCGCCTGCTCCATCATCTGAAAACGCATCATTCGATCCGCGTACCTGAAGCCAGTCAGCTGTTACAGGTATCTGAACTGACAATACGCAGAGATCTTGATGCGCTTGAAAAAAAGAATCTTGTACATCGTTTCCATGGTGGCGCCACGATCAATCAGGCTGTCACAGAACATGAACCCCCACTGGAAGAAAAAAAGCTCCAGCACGAATCCACCAAATTAAAAATTGCCCGACAGGCTGCATCCCTTATACCGGATGGTGCTACAGTCTTTCTTAATTCCGGCTCCACGACCTTAAATACCATGAAATATCTGGATCACCGGAAAGTCCGTATCGTGACCAATAATTCACTGGCCCCCTCTGTGATCACTTCAGAAAATATCGATCTGATCATTACCGGCGGAGAATGCCGCAGTCGCGCAAAATCACTGGTCGGCGAACATGCCCTTCTGGCCCTGAATACGGTATACGCCGATTACTGTATCTTAGGCGTCAACGGTATAAGTGCCGCAGGCACCACGACTTCTATCTATCAGGAAACTGCCATAAATGAAGCCATGGTACGCCGCTGCAACGGCACAGTGATTATTGTTGCCGATGGTTCCAAGATCGGAAAATCCAAAAATTTTATGAGTGTTCCCATACAGGACATTGATATTCTGATCACTGACACCAGCGCCGACAAAACGGCCTTGGACAAGCTGGCTGCGACTGGCATCCGTATTATCCTTATCGACGATTAAATGTTCCGCCTTTACCAATAGCCAGTATTTCACCCTGAGCCATGACATAGCAGGGAATATCCGGTGCTTCCGCTTTCATTTCCTGCTCGAATATATAAGGATCTCCGCTATGTCTGGCAAAAGTCCAGAAGTGACAGGGAATTGTCACGCCGGCTTTTGTCTGTGCCGCCAACATCGCTCCGTCTCTTTCATTCATGTTTCCATATTCTCCATTGATAGGAAGAATCAGCACATCAATTCCCCGATCTGTAACCGGCTGCATCCGTACATGTTGATATGAAGTATCGCCGGTAAAATATAAGCGTATTCCCTCCGTCTCAATAAGCAATCCCAATGCGTTTGGTGCTGTATCTCCGTGATCCGCAAAAACCGCTTCTATTGTATAGCCATCCTGTCGTACCACATCGCCCGTCTGCAGCGCTTTTACCCGCTCCATTGGCATTTGTTCCTCCCGGCACAGTGCATATGAATCTTTACAGCAATACAGCGATGCACCCTGTGAAAGCCAGAAGGGCAGGATATCCAGATCCAGATGATCTGCATGATGATGTGAAGCCAGTACAATATCCGGTACCAGTTCCTCCGCTGCAAACAAAGCAGGCATCAGTCTTTTTTTATGATCCAGCCGTTCTACCAGATCTGACAGATATACATCCAGCGCCAGGAACTTCCCTCTGCTGTTTTTAAGCATAAAGCCTGCCTGACCTGCCCATGCCAGCAAAAACTGCCCTTCCGGTACCGTTTCTTTTCTGAACTTTTTTATAAACTGCATACGTCTGCCCTCCTGTATATTCCATACTCAACCTTGTCTTATTTACACAGATACCCGCCATCTACAGGAATGATCGCACCATTCAGATAATCGGATGCTGCACTGGCCAGAAACAGAACAGGACCTTTCAGATCCTCCGGTGTACCCCAGCGATGTGCAGGGATTCTTACCGTTGTTTCATCTTTTCTTTCCTGTGTCATATTGGCACACATTTCTGTATCCATATACCCCGGTGCTACCGCATTGATGTTAATATTTCTTCCTGCACAATCCACAGCCAGACTTTTTGTCAACTGTGATACGGCACCCTTTGTTGCCGTATACGCCGGTACAGTTGTACCTCCAAACCAGGTGACCATAGACCCGATATTGATAATTTTTCCTCCGGTCTTTTGTTTCAGCATAACCTGCAGCGCTCTCTGTGTCATCAGGAACACATGGTCCAAATTGATCTTCATAACGAGATCCCACTCTTCCACCGGAAATTCTTCCGGCAGATGCCGACGCTGGATACCCGCTGCCGGAATCAATACATCCAGCTTATGTTCCAGAAGCTCCATTGCCTCATCAAACATACGATTTAAATCGTCTCTGTCCGCCAGATTTCCGGTAACTCCAAAGGCTTCGTACCCCATATCACGGTATGCGTTCACAACACCTTCCAGCTTTTCCTTCTGCACATCCATCAGCACAACCTTTGCTCCGTTTTCCAGTAACGCTTCTGCCATACCTTTTGACAATCCCTGTGCTCCACCTGTCACGATGCAGCATTTACCGGCAACACTGAATTTTTCCCTGTAATCAAAGCTCATTTGTATATCCCCCTTTTATTTTAAAATAAAATCACCATTTTCTTTGCCTCCGGAACCGGATGGTCCATATAGGCAAATACCTTTTCTATCTCATCAAACGGTATAAACATCGTCGCAATACCTCTGGTATCCAGTTCCCCTTTTTCCATACGTGCGATCGTCGGTTCGAACTGGAAAGCAGACATCCGGCTGCCGATAATATCCAGCTCTCTCTGATTGATCATCGCCTGTGTAATCTGCTCCGGTGCCGTGCAAAAGCCCATAGGTACCATACGTCCGGCATTACAGAGAATACCCGGCTGCATACAAAGTGTCAGAGATCCGGGGAAGCAGGCCGAATCAAACGCTACTGTAACTCCCTTTCCCTGTGTAATTTCCTGAACCCGAAGAACAATGTCCTCCTTTCTGGAATTGATCACATAATCTGCACCATAACCCTTAGCTCTCTCCAGAGATTCATCGTCTATATCGCAACAGATCACCGTTTTGCAGCCTTTTGCCTTGCAGGTCTGTAAAATGATCGAACCAATCGTACCAGTCCCCAGAATAAACACGACATCATCCGGCTGTACCCGTCCTCTGGTCGTACAGTGTGCACCAATCGCATATGGCTCCACCAGCGCCGCATCCTTCCAGTCCACGCTGTCACTGATTTTATACACCTCCGCTGCCGGGGCGGTAAAATATTCCCGCCAACCACCATCCGCACCTGAGCCTCTGACTTTTACAGACTCACATACATTCTTTCTCCCATGTGTACACTGATAACATGTTCCGCAGGTAGAGATCAAATCTACGATCACATGGTCGCCAACCTTTACATTCTTTACATTTTTCCCTGTTTTTACAATAATACCCGCATTTTCATGCCCCGGTATGCGCGGGTACGTTGAACATGGATTGGAGCCATGGTAAATATGATGGTCACTTCCACACACACCTGCAGCCTTCATCTGGATCAGGACTTCATCTTCATTCGCCAGCTCCGGAACGGGAACCTCCCGCACTTCTACTTTATGCGGCTCTACAACAACTACTTCTTTCATCACTCATAACCTCTCTTTCCTGTTTACGGTGTCTGCAGAGATCCATCTCTTTTTCTCGTCTGCGTCCACGTTGTAACTGTATTTTCACACGGATACTTGGCAGCTTCTTTTTCATCCAGATCAACTCCAAGTCCCGGTTTATCATTCGCATATACATACCCTTTGGAAAATTCCGGGAGTCCCGGAAATACATCCAGCAAAGCACCATGCGGTCCTTTCAGTTCCTGTATAACAATATTGGGCGGTTCAATACCCGACCATTCCTGTACGCCAAAATTCGGCGCTGCCAGATCAATATGAATATTCGCCGCATGCGCTAATGGAGACATATCTCCCGGACCATGCCATGCCGTCCTTACTCCAAACTGTTCTGCAAAGATCTGTAATTTTCTTGCCGGTGTGATACCACCGATCTGACTGATATGTACCCGGATATAATCAATCAGCTGCTCACTGATCAGTTGCTTCCACTCTCCGGGATGATTAAACAACTCACCCTCTGCAATCGGTATTGAGGATTGCTGACGCAATCTTCGCAGCCATTCAGTCTGCTCAATAGCTACCGGATCTTCCAGGAAAAACAGATCATATGGTTCCAGTTCTTTCGCCATTCGGATCACACCCATGGGTGAAATCCGTTCATGCACATCATGCACCAGCTGTATATCATATCCAATTCTGGACCTGATTCCTTCAAACAGCTTTACTGTATTTCTTATATATGTCCGTTCATCCAGATAAACTCCCGGTTTTGCATGATACGGCGCTGTCTGTGGCGTAACACCATAGGCATCTCCACCATATCCACCACACTGACAACGCAGATGTGTAATTCCCATTTCCTGAAACCGCTGAATATTTTCACACAGTTCCTGCAGATCCCGTCCATCTGCATGCCGATATACCGGTATACCCTCCCGGCATTTTCCACCAAACAGCTGATACAAAGGCATATTGGCCATCTTACCTTTGATATCCCATAATGCCATATCCACACCGGAAATAGCATTATTGGCAATTGGCCCATTTCTCCAGTAACCATTTTGGTGCATCAGCTGCCAGAGATCCTCTATTGCATCCACATCTTTTCCGCGCAGTAATGGATCAAGATATTCTTCCACAACAGTTTTGACAGCAAGATGGCGATAAGCAAAGGTTGCACATCCAAGACCGTATAGCCCCGGCTGATTTGTCTCCACTTTGACAACAACCAGATTGATTCCTTCAGGCGCTGTACAGATTACCCGCACTCTTTCTATTTTCGTATCCATTCGTTCTCCTTTCTTGTAGGTTGTCTGACAAGTATTGTTAAAAATAATATCGCCCGCTGCGGTACATAACATCATGTACCGCTTATATTCTGCTTATGCAGGCGATTAATACCATTTTGCAAATGTTCAAACATATAGTATTTTGCTTTTTCAGCATCATGTTTTTCCAAAGCCTGAATGATCAATTCGTGGTAATGTATGCCATCATGATATCCAAATGTCTTTCTTGTCAGCTGCTGGCTCTTTCTGTTTTCTTCCAAAATTTTATTCATACTTTTTTCCAGCAACGGATTCTGTGACGCTTCACAGATTTTCTGATGAAATGCAATATCGGCAGTTACAAAGCGTTCCACATCTTCTTTGCTTTCCATCATAATATGCAGCTGTTTTTTCAGCGTATCTAAAAACTCATCTGTGACATGGGCTGCAGCCATATAGCAGGCCTCACTCTCTACAATTCTCCGAAATTCCAGGACTTTTTCTGTATTCAGGCAATCCTCTGCGGTGATCATATTATCTGACGCTTTATTTTCATCGACCTGATCATCCAGCAAGTACGTTCCCTTTCCATGCACAGTTTCCAGTACACCAATACCTGCCAGCTGACTGACAGCCTGTCGCACAGTAGCCCTGCTGACTCCCAGTGTTTTTGTCAGTACATTTTCCGATGGGATCTTCTGGCCCACTTCCCAATGGCCGGATTCTATATTTTCTTTAAAATATGCCACAACCTGTTCTGTGATATTCCGATGTTGAATCAATGTTCTTACTCCTCAACTTGTCTGACAACTCATGCACCTATTATGAAATGTCCGTTGTCTATTGTCAATGCGAAATGATATACTCTATTTTTTTTGGTACTTTCATAGATTTTTACTGTTTTTTTCTGTATAAACTGCCTGCCGTAAATTATTCTACTATAAAAAAACAAACAAACTTTTTTTCCACAATTTAGTAGCTTTTATAACGACAACATGATATGCACCATACAGCTTTTTCGAATATGGGGCACAGAAAATATGTCTGATAAATTTTTTCTACAAACATTACTTTTTGCAAAGAAAAAAGACCTGTGATTTCTCACAGATCTTATCAGCTCCCCGAGTAGGGCTCGAACCTACAACAACTCGGTTAACAGCCGAGTGCTCTACCATTGAGCTATCGAGGAATAAGGTACATGATATATACCTTCAAAACTTCATACAGAACCGAGTCATTTCAACCTTTTGGTCAAGCCCTCAAACGATTAGTAACAGTCAGCTCCATGCGTTACCGCACTTCCACCTCTGCCCTATCTACCTCGTACTCTTCAAGGGTTTTTACTTCTTTA